>NZ_BBLT01000001.1:329292-658584 GCF_000775915.1 Sporocytophaga myxococcoides | reverse complement strand
TTTACTCTTGCAGACCAAGTATTTTTTTCTGCGAATTGAATTCTGAGCTTTCTATTGTCCTCATTGTCGTTTTTGATAGCTTCTTCAATCTTATTGAGAAAATCCTCATGTGAGTCCGCAAGATAAGCTGCATCCCTGAAATCATTAATATCATCGGAAAATCTGGAAGAAACCACAGGTGTTCCTGTTGCCAGATATTCATTCACTTTAAGAGGATAAATACTTTTTGTCAGCTCGTTACAAACGAATGGAATGATTGCACAATTGATATTTTGAAGGTACCTAGGTAATTCCTCCAGCTTTTTTCCTCCTGTAATGACAACATTAGGATATTTATCCAGGCCAAAATCCTTGTAGGTTTCATACTTGCTTGGCCCTACTAGTAACAGAATTTTATCTTTATGGAATTCAGCGATTTTTTTTAGCAGAGGGTAATCTACTCTTAGCCTGTCAAGGTTACCTACATAACCAATAACCTTTTTTTCATTCCCTTCCAACTCATTGGGCTGATCCAGCTTTGTGTAAGCAGCCGTTTTGAATAATTCCACATCAGCTGCATTTGGCAGATAATGTACCTCTGAAGAATAAGCTTTCATTAGCTTTGTCAGCTGCTGAGAAGTAGCTAGTGTAAGGTCTGCCGAAGCAACGGCATTCCTTTCTAATCTTGGCCCATGTTTGGAAGTGTAGCCGCTCTGAGCAATATCATCCACCGTTTGGTAAATTTTTAGCAACGGTCTAATCTTTTCAGGAAGCTGTCTGGCATAAAACGGATTAAAGGAATTTATGAAGATATATTTCTTTACATCATAATCCTTAATTATTCTGGATATGGTCATGAAAATCAATTTGTCATTGGCAGATGACAAGGCATTATAAAAATATCCTGAAGGAAGAAAATTATTTGGTATTGTTAATGGAGGTGTAACTGCTATAAAATTATCAGATAATCCTTTAACTTTCTTATATATGTTTTTACCAAAAATTAAAGCCGATTTTCTTGTCTGTATTTTCGGACTTTTATTTTGTGTGATAAAATCTTTTATAGTAAACGGATTGTCAATATAAAACACCCGGTTGTTTTTCGAAAACTCTTTAGCCAGCGAATATGAAGTTGATGAATAATTACCATCCCATCTTGGCAGGGCAAAAAAGATAAAGTCTAAATCACGATTCATAAATCAATTTTTTATATTAATCTGTAAACCTCCAAGCTTCATCTTTGTAACAGCGATGTTAAAAAGATCTATATAAAAGTTTCTGGCATATATGAATGTATTGACCGTCCTGATATCCATTAACCTTTTTAGTATAATTTGATTCAAGGTAAAAACTATTGCATATGTAGTTAGAGTTCCATAAACTGCTCCTATGAGACCAAATCTGGAAATATACAGGTAGTTAAACAATGCTGTTAAACATGCTCCAAAGATTACGAAATAGAAATTTACTTTTGGCTTACCTATTGAATCAAGCACCGTACCAAATTGACGGGCGTAAGGCACAAAAAAACTATATATGATCGTCACCTGTAAAATCGGCACGGTATCCAGATAGTTATC
The DNA here is from genome assembly GCF_000775915.1 of Sporocytophaga myxococcoides. Classification (NCBI taxonomy): domain Bacteria; kingdom Pseudomonadati; phylum Bacteroidota; class Cytophagia; order Cytophagales; family Cytophagaceae; genus Sporocytophaga; species Sporocytophaga myxococcoides. Next base: position 657,025 of record NZ_BBLT01000001.1, on the reverse strand, counting down.
TCCGGCTATAACCTGAATGATAAACTTAGGAAAAACAAGAACAAATATCATAGCGGGTAGCATGATGGCAATTAGAATTCCCACAGACTTTTCATATAAGTATTTTACAGCTGCGGGTCCTTCAGATTGCATTCTTTTAGCACTTTGTGGAAATACTATTGTTGCTACAGATAAGGTAGGAGCTTCAATAAGTGTAGAAATCCTCAAAGCAGCCGTATATGTTGCAACAGAGGCAGTTGATATCATAGAACCCAGCATTGCCTGATCTATGTTTTTATTTACCATCGCACTTACATTAGTACCAAAGGTATATTTACCGTAATGAAAAATCTTATTAAACCATTCTTTGCTTAAAGAGGCGGAAAACTGAAGTGCTTTCCTTACAGCCAGATAACTCACTAAAGATCCGATCAGGGCTGCAATTGTCTGAATGTTAACCAGAGTAACAAGACTATATTTATAATCTACAAGATAACTTATTAAAATAAAAAGGAATATCGTACCATATCTTGCAATAGTTGCTATAAAAACGCCCTTAAAATCACCTCTTGCATGTTGTATAAACTCAAATTGGGTTGAGGGTATCAAAGCAAAGGAGGTAAGCAGGGAATAATATAACATTAAATCAAGGTTGGGCGCTTTCCATATGTCTGTCAAATAGGATGCGATAGCCACTATAATCACTGACGTAGCCAGAGTAAATACAACATTCATTACAAGAGAAGCCGTATTAATGAAAGGATGTTCTTCTTCAGGCTCAGAGGCCAGAAACTTTACCTGAGAGTTTCTGATCAAACCGGCTCTCGCCGTCTCGATCAGATAAAATATTGTTGTAAACAGCGCATAGATTCCGAACTCAGTTTTTGAATATGTCCTGACAAGAAAGTAGAACCCGCCAAAGTTAAAAAATATAATTGCAAACTTTTGAAGGGTCGTATATATCCCCGACTGAATCCAGTATGAATTTTTAGAAAATTTCATTCTTCTTCCGCATATTAAAAATACATAAAATGATCTGAACCTTATCCCCTATAATAATGGCTATCTGGGAGATCTACTTAATTAAATATATAAACCTCTCATGATTACAATATAATATGATCCGATTCAACCCTATTAAGCACAAAACCTGCAAACTTTTCATTAAGGCCACTCAAGAATTCGAATGACCTTCTGTCTACATTTTTAATTTCAGAATCTGCTGAAATAACACCGATTACCTTATCAGTATAAATTGCAAACTCATATGCGTCAGAATATTCGTTTAGATCAGATGCTTCGAGAAGTACAAAATCATACTTCTCTTTAGCCATATTCAAAAATTCAGCAAAGTTTCTCCCTCCAAAAAACTCCGAAGGAGATGATAAGGTATTTTTTGATGCTATTAAATCAACTCCATTTATATCAGTTTTAGTAATAAGGTTAAAGCCGCATTTGGCAAGATCTTTATTACTATTGGTATCATCAAGATTTAAGTATTGTTCGATATTAATTTTAGTCGAAAGTGCCTTGGTAATATTATTTCCTTTCAGGTTACTATCGATAATCAGAATTTTCTTGTTGTTAAGACTTAAAGTATTTGCCAGTGCAAGTAAGGTAAATGATTTTCCCTGCCCCTTTTGTGTGCTGACAAAGAGGAAAACTTTTGCCTTTGATTGCTCCATCTGAAAGCGCACTTTTCTTAATTGATTTCTGAATCCAATATTGGAGTTACTGGCATCTATGGCTGTTAAAAGATTTCCTTTTTTGGTATTAATCTTTTGAAGACTACCTAAAAGAAAAAAGTTGGTAAGGTTTACAAAATTTGAAGGAGTCTTGACACTCACATCCAGATACTCAAGCACAAAAACAAAAACAATACAGAATGTAAAACTGATAACACCTGCAAGGATCGTCAGCAGTGACTTATTGGTAGGTTGAGGAGCATTAGCCGGAAGCCCAAGCTCAGACTGACGAATATTGCCTGCGTTTGAGGAAGTATTTTTAGCAGCATTAAATTTATCAAGGATGCGCAGATATTCTTCTTTCGCAACTGACACTGCCAATTCAAGTCGGGATATTGCTGTTTCTTTAGTGGCAAAATTTGAAAGATTCCCCCTCAGGCTTATAATCGAGCTTTCAATTGAACTTAAATTTTCTGTGGCAATTTCCAACTCAATTTCAGTATTGATCTTTTTCTCCATCAAATCTATTCCTGCATTGCTGATGCTTCCTCCTGTATTCTCATTAAGTGATCTTGAGATCTGATTTTCCAACTGATTTCTCAAATAATTAAGAGAGTCTCTAAGTACCTTGTTTGTCTGCCCGGATACTACATATCTATTATTGAGATCAGAAATTTTCCCTTTCAGATCATATATTTTTGAGTTGGAACTACCGCTTGACACTTCAGAGTCATCTATCCCCCCTTTATTCAGTTCTTTTTTAATAAGAGTCAGAGCCCTCTTCAAGGCTTGAATTTTTTTATATTCTTCATCCTTGCTTAACTCTAGTCTGGCCACCTGATCCAGCTTAGACTGAGTTTCCAGGCCATAGTTTGTAACAGCATGCATTTCTTTAAATTTATTCAAAGAATCAATTTTGCTATCCAACTCTGCCTTTTTTTCTACTAAAATTTTTGAATAATAATTTAATGATGATTCACTTTTCTGATTCTTAATAAATCCATAATATCGTGAAACTTCGTCACATAAGACGTTAACTGCATAAGCCGATAATTTAGGATTTGTGGAAGAAAATTTCACTTCAATGAAATCACTGTTAGGAACCCTGGTAACAGTAAAGTTATCCATAAGGGTCTGATATTCGTACCCTAGTGTTTTCAATACTTGAATTGCATTCAGCTCGCGGTCATCATTACCATAAATGATATCAAGGGAATCATATTTACCTTTGTATACCTTAACAATATCAGTTAATTCTTCACTTGTAAATTCATCCTTTACTTTATAAACTTTTCCGAATGGCTGATCAGAACGAAGATCATTCAATACAAGTCTGTAAGAAACAAGACTCATACAATGGGGGGAGTTGATTATTTCTGTAAGATTGTTAAACTTATTGGCAATAGTAATCGCATTTTCATTCTTTTCATCATTTCTTTCCGTAAACCCGGTGGCCAACTGAGCAGATGAAACATAAATTTTAGGAGCTCTTGAAACAAGTAAAAATGTCGCCATTGAACTCAAAATGGTAATACCTAAAATAAGCCACTTTCTTTTCAATAAAACCTTTAGAAAAAGTTTAAAATCCATGCTAAATCCAATTTTATTATTTTCGCCTAGGACAAATTTAACGAATTATATTCATTAAACTTATGATGTTCTTTACTAATATTTACTTAAATTAAGCCTAAATTTAGAACTTTAATTAAATTAACATGAATATTTTTGAAATACTATTCTGGCTAGGAATTTTTACAATTTTTTATTCATATATAGGGTATGGCATTTTATTATTCGCAATAGTTAAAATCAAACGAATTTTTAATCCAGCTCCCCCCATTTCTGATCATGATTTTGAACCTGAAGTTTCCTTTATAGTTCCTTCATATAATGAGGCTGGTATAATTGAAGACAAAATCAGAAATTGTCTTTCTTTTGATTACCCTACAGAAAAATTAAACGTAATTTTTATTACAGACGGCTCTAATGATGGCACTCCGGAAATTGCTTCCAGATACAAAGGAGTAACAGTACTTCATGAAGCCAAAAGAGGTGGTAAATCTGCAGCAGAAAACCGCTCGATGAAATTTGTAAATACACCTATTGTCATCTTCTCTGATGCTAACACCATATTACCTGCCAATGCTATAAGAGAAATCGTAAAGCACTATGCTGATCCAGCTGTGGGAGCTGTGTCAGGTGAAAAAAGAATTTTAAAGAAAGAAAAAGATTCTGCATCTGGTGCAGGTGAAGGTATTTACTGGAAATATGAGTCATTCTTAAAACGTTTGGATTCAGAATTACTAACAATTGTAGGGGCAGCAGGGGAATTATTCTCATTTAGAAAAGAATTATTTTCAGACCTGGAAGAGGACACTATCCTAGATGATTTTATGGTATCTATGAGAATTGCATCTCAGGGATATCGTGTAATTTATGAACCTAAAGCTTATGCTATGGAAACTGCTTCTGAAAGTGTAACAGAAGAACTTAAACGTAAAATAAGAATCAGTGCAGGCGCATGGCAATCAATGGTACGTCTTAGCCATGTCTTAAATCCATTGAAACATTTTACCCTTACCTTTCAGTATATTTCTCACAGGGTTTTAAGATGGACACTTGCGCCTCTATTTCTTCTGATACTTATTCCCCTTAATTTTCTGCTGATCGATAAATCTCCTTTTTATGAAATTATACTTGCAGGGCAATTATTCTTTTATGCAATGGCTCTTCTAGGATGGTATTTAGAAAATAAACAAATCAGAATTAAGGCATTATTTGTTCCTTATTACTTCTTTATCATGAATTATGCGGTGTATCTGGGTCTCTTCAGATACCTGAAAGGAAAACAATCGGCAGTGTGGGAAAAAGCAAAAAGAGCTAACTGAAAAAATTTTCATCAGTCACTAGACAAATAAAAAGGGCTTTCAATATAAATGAAAGCCCTTTTTATTTAATATTTAATATTTAATTCTTCCATCTGCTTATAATCCTTTTCAATAAGACAGAATATATTTATATAGTACTGCGATTCTTTTCTCTACAAGCCACCTTAGCTTCTATCTATTTCTTTAATCTCATACATAAGTTTGGCTCAAGATGTCTCCAGCCTTTTCTCTTTAATTTATTTTACTCCTGACTCTACTTCTTCTTCAGCATTAATAATGATATTACCTGAATGAGGAGTATGAATAAATTTTTTATTAGCGCCTTTCAACTTAAACAATGTCAGAAACATCAAAATTAAAACCTTTGGTAGTTCCAATGCAGCATTAAGAGTTTGTTTGTTATAATACTTATTTGGGATAGATAAAAACACACTGCTACATTTCAACACGGCAATACCAACCCAAAAATATACTCCTGGAAACAAATCAAAATCCAACGCACCTTTTAAAAAAACTGAAAGAAAGGCCATTAAGGAGACAAACCCAAGTAATAACATTCTTGGTAATAAAAATTGTTGAAATGCTTTATCAAAAAAATCATAATTACCCTTAGTCACCAGATGATAAAAGCCTGATAAAAAATATTTTCTAAAATAATGAAGCTGAGCTGATATCCATCTCCTTCTTTGATTTTTAAAGACCTCTGAATTCTCTACCTTTTCATCGTAAACATATGCATCTTCTACATATTCAATTTTTAATCTATCTCTCAGTATTTTTAATTCAGACTCTTTATCAAAACCACCAATAGCGTTATTGGTCTTCATTAAAGATTTGTAATACCTGTAGTCAAATGCCATTCCTGACCCTATTAATCCTGATGAGAACCCCAATACTCTATGTCCTTTCCGGTAAACATGATTATTAATCTCTTCACTGATTGCATCCAGGATAGCAAATTTAGTATTAAGATTTTTCGCCACTCTATGCCCTTGTATGGCCTTTACTCCTGTATAAACAAGTCTTGAATTTAACTTATCAATGAAATCAGGAGCCATTACGTTATCAGCATCAAGAATCAAAACGTAGTCATATATTTCCGGAAGGAAATTAAATGCTTCATTAATAGATTTCGCTTTAGTACTTAGATCAAAACTAACCTCCACCAATTTCACTGGCATAGCTTTCAATAATTCAATACTTGAAGGCTTTAAAGAATCTGCAATAACTACTACATCGAAATATTCAGCCGGGTAGGCCTGTTTTAAGGCCTCCTTTGCAGTATTCAAAATCACTTCATCTTCTTTATAAGATGGTATAAACACGGCAAATTTCCTATAGCTTGTGGAATATGGGGTAGTTTTCGTTTTACCCAACCGTCCTGCAAATGCAAAAACAAAAGCATAGAAAACCGAAATCGATACGTAAATAAATATTAATCCCAGAAAAGCATTGAAAAGTACCATCAATTGAATGATCTCATGAAAAGATTTGCTTATCAAATATAAGAAAAATCAGCTAAACCTTAAATAAATGCACTTTTATTATTTTTATGATTAAATATCATCAAGACCACCAATCACTTATTAAATTCAGTTAATCTAAAATCAGATTAAAATTAATCAATGCTTAAATCTAATCAGTGATATTAGAATAATCCATTTTGGTCTCCAATTATTCAACATTCAATTCAATTCTATTAATTTTCCCCCAGTAACCTTTTAATCAACAACTAACAAAAAACAACTAACAAATTGTAGTTAAACCATTCACTCTTCAAAAATTACTTTTAATAAAAATTATTACTTAAAAATAAAAGTAAGAAAACCCATTAAAAGATATTACATCTACACAAAACGATCGTTCATCGAATTACAAACAACAAATATTCAACTTCACTATCAAATAGAATATACAATCGACCCATTTATTATAAATTTCCTAATCATATAATACATCAAGTTATAATATATCTTCATTTCTAAAAAAAAATCAAAAACAACTTTTATCAAAACACAATCAAAAACTTAAAGAACAACAAAAACAACAAATATGAAAAATCCGCTACATGAGAGAAGGTTAACCTTCTTTAAAATCACATATACTGTTTTTTTATCCCTAATCATACATCTGGTTTCATTTTCACAAAACATTAAAAAAATAGGAACTGTCAATTCTATTGAAAGCTCAATAAGCAAGCAGAAAAGGTCAGGCAAATCTGAAAAAGTATTCTTAACTACGGATTCATCATATCCTGGATTTTTTAATTATATATCATCTTCAGATCAAAAAAATAAGGCTATTGGAATATTCAAAGACTATCCCCAATCCACTATTTATTATAATATAGAAGGTAAAAAACTGGATGGAAAAGCTATTATTCCGGAAATTGAAAAAGCTTATGAATACTATTCTGATCAGCATGGTGATGTTTATGTAAAAGAAGTAGCAATAGATAAAGTGGTTTGCATAAACTATATTGAAGTCGCCAATTCTCAGAGTAACACCAACAGCTCATTTGCTATTTCAGCACCGGTTTTAAACCTTCAAAGTTTCCCCGGAGCTGAAGGGGTTATATTACTTGACTTTGACGGTCAGTATGTCTCCGGAACCTACTGGAATGGAGGAAATCCAATTAATGCACTTCCATCTGTTCTTTCTGAAAGTGAAATAATAGAGATCTGGAAACTTGTAAGTGAAGACTACAGACCATTTAATCTCAATATTACTACCAGTGAAAGTATCTATCAGGCTGCTCCTGCAGACAAAAGAATGCGTTGTATATTCACTCCAACCACTACCGCCTCGCCAGGAGCAGGTGGAATTGCCTATATAGGCTCTTTCAGCTGGGGGACTGAAACTCCTTGTTGGGTATTTAATGATGGAATCAAAGGTGCAGGAGAAGCTGCTTCTCACGAAATTGGGCACACTCTAGGCCTTAGTCATGATGGTAGAATATCTGCACAAGAAGAATACTACTCCGGAACTGAAGAATGGGCGCCAATAATGGGAGTTGGTTATTATTCCAAAATTGTGCAATGGAGCAAAGGAGAATATGCCGATGCTAGTAACCAACAAGATGATATTGCCATATTATCTACAGGCGTGGCAAAACTGGGGTTTAGGCCTGATGAAGCCGGTTCAACTACCAGCACCTCCAAACAACTCATATATTCAGATGCAGGAGAAGTAAACGCAGGTCAAAACTCCGGAATTATTGCTAATGCTTCAGATGAAGACATATATTACTTCACAACATCTGGTGGCGTAACCAATTTACTTATCAATCCATCCTCATCTAATCCTAATCTTGATATATATGCCAGTATTACTGATAAAGAAGGAAAGATCGTAGCACTATCTTCTCCTTTTGACAGCCTTTCTTCCAAACTAACTATTAATCTCAATGCAGGCACATACTTCCTTCATATAAAAGGTTCAGGTAAAGAAAGTCCAAACAGAGGTGGCTATTCTGAATACGGTTCTGTAGGAGAATACTTTATATCAGGCACTATAAATATTACTCCAACTATTAATAAAGCTCCTAATATATCCTTACTGATGCCTTCCAATGGAAGTATATTTCTAGCCCCATCTGTTGAATTATCTGCTGATGCAATTGATACTGATGGCAAAGTAATAAAAGTTGAATTTTATAACGGTAAAACTAAAATTGGAGAAGATACTATTGCCCCCTACTTAATTACATGGAAAACAGCTACTCCAGGAATAAGTAAACTCACCGCCAAAGCAACTGACGACAAAGGAACTTTCACCATCACTCCTGAGATAACTATTACCATTAAAAATCCTATCGCCACAATCTATCAGCACTGTAGCTACCAGCTATCTGGTTATGCAATTGGACTGGACACAGGTCGATACACATCAGAAAGACTGCTATCCTTAGGAATTAAAGATAAGGATATCTCAGGCATCAAGATTGCTCCAGAATATGAAATTACACTTTATCAAAATAATAATTTCAGTGGCACATCTATAACACTACGGATAAATGATAATTGCCTATATGACAATAAATTTAATGACTCCACTTCTTCATTGATCATAAGAGAAATTCCCAATATACCTCCCTCTGTTGTGATCACTTCTCCGAAAAGCGGAACAGTGATTACCGAAGGAACAGATCTTACAATAACTGTTGAGGCTACTGATTCAGACGGACAAATAACAGCAGTGAATTTTTACAAAGAAAATGAATCCTTATTTGCTTCTACTACTGCTCCATATACTTATACAGTGCCTAAGATTACAGCGGGAACTTACAATTTCAGAGTTGCAGCAACAGATAACAAGGGCTCATCAGTATCTTCAGAAGTAATCACAATCATTGTAGTATCACCGGAATTACCTGTCGGAATTAATGGTCCTTCATGCATAGAAACAAACTTTTCATATACATATACCTTCAAAAATGAACTTCCAACTACCAATATATCATGGTGGACAAACAATGATGGGAAAATAATACGTGACGGTTCTGATTATAAGAAAGTAAATGTCAATTTTAGCCGGTATAATAACACTTCAGTTTCCTTATATGCAGGAGTAAACTATTCAACTGCTCCATTCTATAAAGAGTACTCCAAACTAATACTGTTAGGAAATTGCGATAACAATAAACGAACAGCAGTTAATTCAGTTCCTCACCCATTTATATCTTCCACCAATGTGTCAGTAGATAATGGAGATCCTATTTTATCTGTAAAAATATGTGACCTTCAAGGAAAAGAAGTTTTCTCTTCAGGTCCTATAGATTCAGAAACAATAGAGATAGGAGAAAATATAAGCCAAGGATTATATATTCTACATATAACAACTCCTAACGGAAGCTACACCCGAACAATTCTTAAAAATTAATTAATTGGCTTTATGTAAAAAGAATAAGTTCAATAAAAAAAGAGGGATATTTTGAATACCCCTCTTTTTTTTATGAACTCTGGAAAAGTTAATCTTCGTATTTTTTAAACAAAGCGGTTGCAATATGCCCCCCAAAACCAAAGGTATTGCTTATTGCATAATTTACCGTTTTATTTACAGCCTTGCCAAGTGTAAGATCAAACTTATTTCCAAAATTACCATCAACATTTTCTGTATTGATAGTTGGTGGAACAATGTCATTTCTTACCACATTTATACATACAATTGCCTCAATAGCTCCTGCAGCTCCAAGCAAATGTCCTGTCATTGATTTAGTAGCACTGATATTCAATCCAGAATTAACTCCAAAAACCCTTTCAATTGCTTTAAGCTCGCTCATATCCCCCATTGGAGTAGAAGTAGCATGAGCATTTACATATCCTACTTCAGAAGCTTTTATACCTGCATCTTCCAGCGAAAGCATAATTCCATTATAAGCACCATCACCATCAGGATGAGTACCGGTGAGGTGATATGCATCTGCCGCCATCCCACCTCCCACTATTTCAGCTATAATCGGAGCATTTCTTTTTTTAGCGGATTCATATTCTTCGAGGATGATAGCTCCAGCTCCTTCACCCATAACAAAACCATCTCTGTTCACATCAAAAGGCCTTGAAGCACAGGAGTAATTATCATTGTTCGTTGAAAGTGCTTTAAGAGCATTAAACCCACCAATAGAACTTTGATTAACAGGAGCTTCGGAGCCACCTGTAATAATCATATCAGCTTTTCCCCAACGAATATAATTGAAGGCATCAATCAATGCAGTATTTGAAGCAGCACAGGCAGAAGTTGTGGTAAAGTTTATTCCTTTTAATCCATATTTTATTGATATAATTCCAGAAGCAATGTTTACCAGTCTTTTGGGTATAAAAAACGGATTAAATTTTGGAGTTCTATTATTAGCAATATACTCACTATATTGCTCTTCAAAAGTAATAACTCCACCATCGGCAGAACCCCAGATTACACCAATCCTGTGGGGATTAAGATCACCAAAAGATATATTTGCATTCTTTACAGCTTCCCCAACTGCAATCAATGCGTATTGAGTAAACATATCATATTTCCTGGCTTCACTTTTTTCAATAAACTTTAGAGGGTCAAAGCCTTTAAGTTCACATGCAAATTTTGTTTTAAAATATTGTGCATCAAACTTTGTTATTGGGGCTGCCCCACTTTTTCCTTCTATAAGAGACTTCCAAAATTCTTCTGCTGTATTTCCAATAGGAGTTAAAGCTCCAATACCCGTAATTACTACTCTTTTCATTTTTATATTATGATTACAAGGAATCCCCTGATTCTTTTATCCTTAAGCGATAGAGACCAAATAATATTTTCTTTATACAATTTTATTTTCCTGGTAATTCAATTTCTATTACAAATCACTCAAAAAGAACAATACAAAATAATTTGAGTCTTTACTAAACCAATTTATAGTTCTCTGACCTTTACAAAAAGTTATTTTCAAGTATCAGAAGAAGGTTATACTACAAAACATAAGGGATGAATTAGTAAGGACACAGAAGGTACCCCATAGAAGAAAATTAATTACAATGCTCTTTGTTAAATTTTGTGACAGTTCAATTAAGCCAACCAGCTGATGAATTTAAAATTTGGCTCTAAAAATAGGCTCTTCGGACCAAAATTGCAAATTCGATCAATTACAGAATAAATAAATGAGACATCCCAGGCTATGCTATCCTCTGTCCATTTTCCGTTTTCTTATCGGGCTGAAGCAATATGACTTCATTTTTATCATTAACTGCCCCCAAAACCAAACATTCGCTCATAAAATTCGCTATCTGTTTTGGAGGAAAATTTACAACCGCTACAACTTGTCTTCCGACTAACTCTTCTTTGGAATAAAGTTTTGTTATTTGCGCTGATGTTTTTTTTACACCTAATACGCCAAAATCAATTCTCAACTTGAAGGAAGGATTTTTCGCTTCCGGGAAGTCATCTGCAGTCAAAATTGTACCGGTGCGCATTTCAATCTTTTCAAAATCTGCCCAGGTAATAAATTCTTTTACATCCATCATGCAAAATAACTAGAAAAGTTTAGTCTAAAAACACATTCCCTACTCTCAACTTACCTAATGAATTGCATAAAAAATAAGGGAAAGGTGACAGAATGCACCTTTCCCTTAAAAAAATCCTTATATAAAATAATTGTTAGTTACTAGAAACAGTTTTTACCGTCTTTATAATTCTTGATGCCACTTTGTATGGATCTGCAGCAGAATTTGGACGACGATCCTCTAACCAACCTTTCCATCCACGCTCAACTGTCGCAATTGGAATACGGATAGAAGCACCACGATCAGACACCCCGTAAGAGAATGTATCGATAGACTGAGTTTCGTGCTTACCAGTTAAACGAAGATGGTTATCAGCACCATAAACCTCAATATGCTCTTTTACAACAGGAGCAAATGCGCTGCAGATACTATCATATACTTCTTTCTTACCAGCTGTACGAAGTGCAGAGTTAGAGAAATTAGCATGCATTCCTGAACCATTCCAGTCAAGTGATCCAAGAGGTTTGCAATGCCAGTTGATAGAAACACCATATTTTTCCCCGATTCTTTCAAGTAAATAACGAGCAACCCAGATTTGATCTCCAGCTTCTTTAGCACCTTTAGCAAAAATCTGGAACTCCCACTGTCCTGCTGCCACTTCAGCATTGATACCTTCCACGTTCAAGCCTGCCTCAAGACAAACATCAAGATGCTCTTCAACGATTTCACGACCAAATGCATTTTTAGCACCTACTGAGCAGTAATATGGACCTTGCGGAGCTGGGTATCCGTTTTCAGGGAATCCCAAAGGCTTATTTGTTGCAGGATTCCACAAGAAGTACTCTTGTTCAAAACCAAACCAGAAATCATTATCATCATCATCAATAGTAGCACGACCATTGGTAGGATGCGGTGTTCCGTTTGGAGATAAAACTTCACACATTACAAGGTAACCATTCTTTCTTTGCGGATCCTGACAGATATAAACCGGCTTTAACAAACAATCTGAAGATCCTCCCGGAGCTTGCTCGGTAGAAGAACCATCAAAACACCACATTTCACAATCTTCCAATTTTCCGCTGAAATCATTAACAATTTTAGTTTTGCTACGAAGACTTTGTGTCGGTTTGTAACCATCAAGCCAGATGTACTCTAATTTCGATTTTGCCATTGCTAAATGAGCTTATTTTTGATTAATTAGTAAAGATTTTATTTAAACTACCCTCTTTTTAAAGGGATACTTTGAAAACTTATATAAATTTTGCGATTTTTAGTCAAAAAACAAAAGTTAGGATCATTTTTTTTATTTTTTTTTATCCACAGCTTAAAAAAAGACCATTTTATGAGGATTTACATATATTTTTCAAAAAGTAAGGGTCATTTTTCAATCAAAATTTAAAAATTAAGCTTCCTTTAATTAGAAAGCATAAGAATATCCATCAAATAATTCCTTAAAAAAATTAAGATAAAATGCTTCTCATCAAAAAATATCCACTGATATCATTATTTCAATAAGAATGCTTATCCCTAATAGGTTACCTTTATTTATAATAATGTATCAACCTTAGCAAATATTTAAATATATTTATATTAATTATCAAAATCAGACAAAAATCGAAACATTTAAATATGAATAAAAACGTATACTCAATAAGCTTATCATTGCTACTGACATGCATTTACATATTTTACAATAATGCTTATTCCCAGATCTGTCCCCCAGATGCCGGTACTGAATTGATAGTCAATGGTGATTTTGAAGCTGGCAATACTGGGTTTGGTAGTGATTATACTTATTCTTCCCCCTCCGTTGGACCGGGAAATTATACAGTGGGAACCAGTCCAAATACCTCCAACTCATATTTTGCAAATATACAGGACCATACTCCAGGAGCTGGTAAAAATAATATGCTAATAATAGACGTGGATGGAACGGTGGGAAAAAATGCCTACAATACTACAGTTAATGTACTTCCCAATACGACCTACTTTTTTTCTGCCTGGTTTTCCAATATCAATACAAATAAAAATTGCGCAACTTGTGGAGGAATCTATTTTGAGAATTCGCCTATGATTCGTTTCTCAATTAATAATGCAGTAGTTGGAAATATTGTAAGGGTTGATAGTACCAGTCATGCATGGAATCAATTTTTTGTCACATGGAATTCCGGTGCAATTTCAGGAAATATTACCATCAGAATAGAGAATATTAGGACAGGAAGCGGTGGTAATGACCTTGCGCTGGATGACATTTCATTCAGCACTAGTTGCAAATATATTCAAAACCTTGCGTCACTTGGTAAAACAAGTATTCTACCTGATACGATTTATGCATGCAATGAGGCATTGCCCATTACACTCAACCCTCAGCTTGGAGCATCGAAATATACCTTTCAATGGAAAAATAGCTCCGGAACTGCTTTATCGGGTACCAATACTGGCTCAACCTATTCTTTCACATCCGCTCCTGCAGCAGGCAAATATTATTTATGCTATGACTCAATAGCTGATAATATTGGTTGCCCAAGGACAGATTCAGTAATTGTTCTGAATGAACTAAAGGTAAATATTGCACCCGATCAATTATTGTGCGATCCTATCAATTACACTATTAACTCACATATAACTGCTCCTGGAATAACTTTTAACTGGGAAAGAAATAATACTCCTCTCTCAACCAATACCGCAGCCCATCAGGCCATAGCTGATGGAACATATAAATTAAGCGTAACTAAACCTGGATGCCCCCCAGCAAGCGGAAGTATGAAAATCACCAAAATTGTACCTACAATGGTGGGCACAGGAGTTTACTGCAGTACTTCAACTCCGAAAGAAGCAACTTTTACTGTAAAAGGTGCAAATAAAATCGGAGGCAACATAAATGTTGAATGGTATAATGTAGCAACGGGAGGTTCTAAGCTTACTGCTACAATTAAAAACGATAGTACTATCAATGTTAAAAGTCCCAATTACGTCACAATTCCGGGCGTTTGTGAATATGGTCTTTATGCTGAAGATAAAAATTCATTTAATACTACAGCTTCTCAAGGAGCAATGGGAACTATTTCTGCCAACAACAATACCATTAGAACTATGATTGTAGTAAAAGGGAATAACCTTGCTCTAAATTCTCTTGATTTCTATCAAATGAATTACAGTACAGGAGGAACTGCCACCTATACAGTAAACATTTACTCAAATAAAATTGCTAATTCCTGTGGGAAGAATAATGCAAATACACCTGATGTAATCGTTTATCCCAATGTGGGCTCTATCACATTGCCCAAAACCACTACCGCGACATTAAGAACAATTCCTTTAAATGTTTCCCTGCCAGGTTCAACTGCTGGTATAGTTTATTGGATTGAGATAACAGGAGCTGAATTTGGAATTTCAACAAGTACAAAACCTTATGGTACTTTAAACAATAACTCCCCCGGACAAAATGTATTAAGCATTGGTGACATTGCTGATGGGGCTTGTTATCCCGAAAGAAAAGGAAACATAGCCAGCATCAATGCAACATCTGGCAAAACCAATTCTTGTGGTAGGGTTTTCGTTTGTGCAACTACCGAATCCTGTACACTGCCGGTAGAATTCCTAAGCATTGAAGCTAAATCAAATGCTTCAGGTACTATCATAACCTGGTCTACCACCTGGGAATTAAACAACAAATTATTTATTGTTCAGAAAAGTCTGGATGGAAAAACATTCCATAATATTGGCCAGGTCGTAGGAAGTGGAAATTCCAATACTATAAATAAATATTCTTTTACTGACGTCACCGGCAAAGGCAATAATTCCTACTATTACAGAATTATTCAGGTAGACTTCAATGGAGCTTCTGAAACATCTAAAATTGTTTCTTCTAATGCCTACAATTCAGATAGCCAGATTATAGTTTTTCCTGTACCTTCCAAAAAAGGGGAACCTATTACTTTCAGTTTTTCTGAATATTCTTCAAAAACCTTGACAATTTCTGACCTGTACGGGAAAACATTATTCTTTGGGAATATTGGTCCAGAAGAAGAGAATTATTCCTTAAACCTTAATTTACTTTCCGGAATTTATATTGCTGAAATTGAAAACGAATTCAATTTAAAAGTTTTGAAAAAATTAATAATTGAATAGTTTTTAATATCATACTGGTTAGCCCCTCTTTTCTGTAAAGAAAGGAGGGGTTCTTTATTTAAAACAGATCCAATCTACTTTTTAAAACATTTTTACTTTTTTTTTATTTCACATATACAACTTCTATAAAAATTTCAATAATACTCTGCACCATTCTAATGGCTCAATACTTATCAAAAGTTTAAAGACCATTGGCCTCCCTTAAGAAAGAAATTTACAACTTTATTTGTGTACTCATTAAATCTTCTTAAGCATTAAAAACTACTCAAATCATGAAAAATCTAACCAGCACAAGGTTGTATAAAAATTCCACATTGATAAAAATCTTATTGTCTACATTATTTATGTTATACATTTCACAAACTTCCAGAGCCCAACAAAAAGCTACATCCTATTCTTCAAATTTCTTTCGGTTTACAATAAACTATTATGAATACCTTCCTCCATCCTATTCTGCTTCTGGACACTCATTTCCTTTATTAATTTTTCTTCACGGATCAGGTGAAGCTGGGACTGTACTTTCAAAAACACTCGTTCCAGGTGTTCCTCCCCGACTCATTGCAGATGGGAAAACCGATGGGTTCAGCAACTTTATCGTTTTGTCACCACAAAGTCCGAGAACTTACTGGTACACTTCCTTTATTGATGAGTTTATTGAAATGGCAAAATCAAAATACAGGATTGATATATCGAGAATATATGTAACAGGTTTAAGTTCCGGAGGCAGAGGCACCTGGGATTACGCTATTGCTTATCCAGAGAAAGTAGCTGCTATCCTTCCCATAGCAGCAGTTACCGTCAACTCCAACGTATGTAATGCTAAAGAAATCCCTGTATGGTCATTCCAGGGTGAAAATGATGGTAAAAGTGCAACATCATGGAACACTGCTTACAATAAATGTAATCCTCCTATCCCTGGAAAACTGACTGTAATCACAGGAGCAGGTCATAATACCTCCCTTTGGGGAACTGTATATCAAAACCTTTCACTATCTCCATCTAAAGATTCTACCGGATTATACACCAATGCCATATACGATTGGTTGTTGAGTTACAGAACAGACCATACTATCCCGAACATATATCCTTCGGTCTTTGCAGGAGAGGATATAATAGCCGAATTGCCATTAGATAAAGTCATACTTTCTGGTAAAGCCTCAGATGAAGATGGTATAATCAAAGAATATTCCTGGACGCAGATCTCCGGTCCAAGCCTAATTTCTCTTTCCAATAGCACTCATATTACAACCAATGCCTATGGCTTTATTGAAGGAATTTACACGTTTGAATTCAGAGCTATTGATAATGATGGTGCTTCAAGTTCTGACGTTATCAAAGTTTTTGTTAACAGGCCTGCTACTGATGCCCCAATTCTTCTTTACAGAATTAACTGCGGAGGTTCTGAAATTCAGGATTCGATGTTAAACTGGTCATCGGACAAACAGCTTTCACCGTCTGAATATCTTGAAACCCCAACCACAACACTTACTACGGGAAGTGACAATTGGAAAGGACTCAACAATTCAGATGCTCCCAATAATGTATTTGGTAATAACCGATACTCCTATCAGAATTTAACACCTATACAATGGAGCTTCCCTGTTAATCCCGGACAATACATCCTAAAACTTTACTTTTCTGACGCAGGACAAAAAGATGGAACAAGGTTGATTAATGTCCAGGCGGAAGGGAATGAAATTCTCCATGAATTTGATATTCATAAAACTTTTGGGGATGCAGGTGGCCAAAAGAATTTTGTTATTGATGTGAGCGATGGATCTCTTGACCTTAGCTTAACCGCCACTTTAAACGTCGCAAAAGTGGACGGGATAGAAGTCTCTCAAGAAGGGACTGCATCATTAAGAACTGAAACATTAACTAACTCCTCTTCTCAGTTTTACTTCAGGTATTACCCTGCTCCTGTTGAAGAAAACCTTACTCTTGAATTTAACCTCCCGGAAAATAACTTTACAAAGATAGAATTGCTAGACCAAAAAGGGGTGCCTTTAAAAACATTATTCGAAGGAATATCAGGTAATAATCAATCTGTGAATATTAATCTTGCTAATGAAGGATTTTCCTCAGGCCTATACTTCATTATCTTCAGATCCAATTTTCATAACTTTACTGAGAAAATAATGATAAAAAAATAATACTATATCAAGTACATTTTAAAATACTAAAAAGCAAGGCAAAATTCATTGCCTTGCTTTTCCGATTTTAAAATGTCAAATATGTATCAGGTGATGCAATCCTTAATTTATAAACTTCCCCTGAAATCCTTTGATTTTACAAGGAAGATTAAAACCTTAATAATATAGAACTGTTCTTTTACTCAAATAAAATGTATATTGAATAATTACATCATTCCGAATTACTTCAAACTACTTACATGCCTTTAAGCAATACAGAAGAAGCAATATTTAAAAATTATATAAGTAAACAGCCTTCGTATAATGAATTACTTGATGAGGACGGGAATTTACTCGCCCATTGGAAAGAGTTTTTGGAAACATATAAAACTCTGGGCCACGAAGAATTTGTTAACAGAAATGTGCATCTTCAAAAGTTATTGCAGGAAAACGGAGTTACCTATAATGTATATGGCGATCCTACAGGACAAAGCAGAACCTGGAATCTTGATCCATTTCCATTTTTAATAAATAATGAGGAATGGAAAAAAATTGAGTCAGGTTTAAAGCAAAGAGCTCATTTATTAGATCTTATCTTCAAGGATATTTATGGTGAAAACAAACTCATTAAAAACGGTTTACTTCCAGCTGAACTGATATACAATCACGCAGGTTATCTAAGGGAATGTGCAGGAGTTTCATTTAAAAATAAAGACGGGCTGATTTTGTATTCAGCAGATGTGGCGAGAAGTCCGGATGGAAATATATGGGTCTTGAATGACCGTACTCAGGCTCCTTCCGGATCTGGATATTCTCAGGAAAACAGAGCCGCTATGATTAGAATATTTCCGGAGTTTTTCAAAAAAGTAAAAGTAAAAAGACTTTCTTCCTATTTTACCACTTTAAGAAAAACACTTAATTCGATTGCTCCTTCATCGGATTCTCATCCTCGTATAGTTCTTTTAACCCCTGGCCCCAGAAATGAAACATACTTTGAACATTCCTACCTTTCCTCTTACCTGGGCATTTCTCTTGTTCAGGGAGATGATCTGATGGTAAAAGATAACTATGTATGGATTAAGACTATTGCTGGGTTGGAAAAGGTCGATGTAATCATACGGAGGGTTGATGATATATATTGTGATCCTCTAGAACTAAAGGAAGACTCTCAACTTGGAGTACCCGGTCTTTTACAGGTAATACGTGCCGGCAACGTAAGTCTTGCAAACCCGCTTGGTTGCAGTATTCTGGAAAATCCTGGTTTAATTCCTTTTCTACAAAATATTTCCAATTACTTTACCGGTGAAGAACTTATTCTCCCTACCCTCGCCTCATGGTGGTGCGGACAACCAAGGGAATTGAAATATGTACTGGACAATCTAAGTTCTCTCGTCATCCGCAGAATATACAGAGATACGGTTACGAGTTCATCAATAGATGCTTCTTCTTTATCCTCTGCAGGTTTAAAAGAATTAAAGGATCAAATAAAGATGAAACCTTACCTGTATATTGGTCAGGAAAAAATTCTTTTTTCATCTGTTCCTTCTTATGTAAACGGTACCATTGAACCAAGGAATGTTATGTTCAGAAGTTTCCTTGTAAGCAATAATGGATCATACGAAGCAATGGCAGGTGGACTGACAAGAATATCAAACGATGCCAAAAGTTTCATTATTTCTAACCAGGCCGGAGGCTTAAGCAAAGACACCTGGATTATTTCATCTGAGTATAAATCAGAAGAAACACCCAAAGATCTTCAACAAGCGGAACGTGATCAACATAATGATGCCTTGCCTAGTCGTACTGCTGAAAACTTATTCTGGGTTGGAAGATATGCAGACAGAATATTAGCAAATGCCCGGTACATGAGGACAGTAATTCAATATATCAACAGTAAAGAAGGTTTCTCTGCAGATCAGGACAACCATACTGAAAAAGTACTACTCAAAACATTAACTCACTATACATATTCTTATCCCGGATTTACCGATGAAAATAACAAAGAAATCATTCAAAATCCATGGGGGGAAATTTATGATCTATTCATGAATGGGGAGAGAATCGGAGGACTAAGGTATAATATCAATATGATAATGAGATCTGCCGATGCTGTCAGAGATTACTGGTCTGCAGATACTTGGAGAATATTAAAAAGCCTTGAAGAAAACCGGGAAAATCAGCAAACGCTTAAAAATCGCCACAAGCTGATCAGCTCTCTGGACAATTTGATTACATCTATGGTAGCATTTATTGGCCTTAACAGAGAAAGCATTTCAAGAGAACACGGATGGCTGCTTCTGGACAGCGGACGAAAAATAGAACAAAGTCTTCTTTTGATTACCATGCTCCAATCTCTGCTGATCCAGAATCATGGAGCATCAAGTCAATACGATATGATGGAAACATTTTTGTCCAGTAATGAAAGTCTTGTTAATTACAGATACAATTATAAGACACATATTCAAATGCCTCTTGTACTTGATCTGATGCTTTTCGACAATCACAATCCGCATTCTTTAATTCATTTACTTGAAAAATTAAAAGTTCACTTTGAGGCTTTACCCAAAGGAACTAATATATATGAATTGCATCTTCATGAAAAGCTTGTTATTGAAGCCATCACTATTCTTAAAATATCAGATAAAAAAATACTGATTAAAGCTGATCCTGAGACAAGGGAATACAGACACCTAGAGGAACTTCTTTCAAAATTATTTTCAATCCTGTCATCTGTTCCGTATGAAATTTCCAGGACATTTTTCAAACATGCACAAAGCCAAAAGCAATTATATTCTTCAGATATCACGTAAGCATTTATCTTTATGATGTACAGCATTTCCCATAAGACAAAATATACTTACAATGAACAAGTGAGTTTATGTCAGAATATTGCTAAGCTGTTTCCCCGAAATACAGAAATTCAGAAGTGCATCAAAAGCGAAATAACCATATTTCCAGAACCTGATGTGGTGAATAAATATGAAGATTATTTCGGTAATAAGTCAGTCTATTTCTCATTACAAAAAGCCCATGAAGAATTAACAGTAACTGTTAATTCTCTCATCGAAAAAAAGATGGATGAGCCAGAGATCTCTTTATATGATCAACTTTCGTGGGAAATAGTAAAAGGGATGTTATATGAACCAAAACAGGAATATTTTGAAGCTCGCCAATTTATTCAGGAAACGGCCATGACTTCATCCAACCAGGCTATTGTTAACTATACTTTAAAATCATTTATTAAAGGTAGACCTTTTATTGAGGCGTCTGAAAATCTTATGCAAAGAATTTTCAATGACTTTAAGTTTCAACCGGGATTCACAACCATTGCCACCCCGCCATCAGAAGTGATGAAACATAAAAAAGGGGTGTGTCAGGATTTTGCCCATCTTGCGATTGCCTGTATTCGATCGCTAGGTCTGCCTGCAAGATATATAAGCGGTTATATAGAAACCGTTCCACCTAATGGCAAAGAAAAACTTGTTGGTGCGGATGCATCTCACGCATGGTTTTCTATTTTTGTTCCTAATATCGGATGGATTGACTTTGACCCAACCAACAATATGATTCCTTCCCAAAAACATATAACAATCGGATGGGGGCGAGATTACAGAGATATAGTACCATTAAAAGGGGTAATTTTTAGCAGCGGCAGTCACGAACTTAGTGTAGAAGTGGATGTAAAAAGGAGCTGAAAAAACGATATCTAATACCAATATTAATCTAAGACATTCTATATGATCATTATTTAGAGATAAAACCAGATTCAATCCTTTACTAAAATCTTTCTCCGCTGGATCCGAACACTATTTTAAAAAAGAAAAAATAAAAGGGAGCGATGTTCGCTCCCCCATTTAACATCCCCTTATACTAATTTCTATTAGATTTTCTAAATTTCCTCATATCTAATGTACTTGGATAATCCTTATTAATCTCAACGACTGGAGGATCGTACTTGACAAGCGGAGGTCTGTCCTGCTTAATATAGTGGGAAATTTTCGACAAATAAGGAGCTGGTCTCATAACCTCCTGAGTGTGTCCATATTCCCAGAAGCGATTGCCCCTTCGGGATTCGGCTTCATATGTATTGATTGGAAAGGTATCATAACTTCTGCCTCCAGGATGAGAAACATGATATGTACAGCCCCCTACAGATCTGTTGTTCCACGTATCAACGATATCAAAAACCAAAGGAGTATCTGTCCCAATGGAAGGATGCAATGCAGATGGGGGTTGCCATGCTCTGTAGCGTACACCGCTTACGAATTCTCCTCTTACATCTGTTGGTCTGAGTGGAACTCTACAACCATTGCATAATAGGATGTATCTTGAATTGTTTATTCCTTTTAATTTTACCTGAACCCTTTCCAAAGATGAATCAACAAAACGCGCTGTGCCAGAATTACTCATTTCCTCACCCAATACATGCCATGGTTCAATCCCCATCCTTATTTCCATTTCTATTCCTCTAACCATCACTGAACCATATCTTGGAAATCTGAATTCGAAAAAGGGATCAAACCAGCTCATCTGAAAAGGATAACCTGCCTCATTCAATTCACTGACAACTTCTTTCATATCCTCATATACGAAATGCGGTAGCAGGAACTTATCATGGAGTTCCGTTCCCCACCTTACAAGATCATGTTTGTATGGTTTGTTCCAGAAACGTGCAACTAAAGCCCTGATGAGCAACATCTGCACCATACTCATTTGCCTGTGAGGAGGCATGTCAAATGCTCTGAATTCAAGTATTCCCAGCCTTCCAGAAGAAGAGTCAGGAGAATATAATTTATCTATACAAAATTCTGCCCTATGTGTATTGCCGGTTATATCTGTCAGCAAATGCCTGAATATTCTGTCAACAAGCCAGTATGGGATGAACCCATTTTCAGGTACCTGTTCAAAAGCAATTTCCATTTCATACAACATCTCATCTCTTCCCTCATCAATTCTTGGTGCCTGACTCGTGGGACCAATAAAAGCTCCTGAAAACAAATATGAGAGTCCTGGATGATGCTGCCAGTATGCAATAAGACTTCTCAGAAGGTCAGGCCGTCTTAGCAGAGGGCTATCTGAAGGAGTGCTTCCTCCGATTGTGATATGATTTCCTCCTCCTGTACCTGTATGTCTTCCGTCAAGCATAAACTTTTCAGTGCCCAGTCTTGAAAGATAAGCCTGCTCATAAAGCGTATTGATAATACTGTTGAGCTCTTTCCAGCTTTTGGAAGGGTGAATATTAACTTCTATAACTCCAGGGTCTGGGGAAACTACCATCCTTTCTACTCTGTAATCGCGTGGAGGCTCATATCCATCTAATCTTACCTGCATGTTTAACTTTTCGGCTGCAGCTTCTACAGATGCTACCAGGTCCAGATAATGCTCCAGGTAGCTGACTGGCGGAAGAAATACATACAGATAGCCATCTCTTACTTCTGTACAAATAGCGGTCTTTGTGACATCAGTTTCAAACATTGGTTTTATTTCATCATCTTCTTCCTCTGGTTTAATAACATTTCGGCTTCTTCTGTCTTTTCCAATACTCTTGTCATTCCCGTCAGTTACTGCTAACTCCTGATGTCTTATTCTCTGGGGCGGTGCCACATGCTCAAAAATTCTACCGTATCTAAGTGCTATTCTCTCATGATAATTTTCAAGTGGTGGTAATTCTTCAAATAAACTTCGATCTATTTCCTGAGGTCTTAAGCTTTTGGAAACATAAGCCAGAGACTCAAGAGGTAACCTGAATCCCATTGGAGAATTGCCTGGTATGAGAAACAAATAGTCACGAGTAAACTGCCATTTACAGCTTTTCCATTTTCCATTCCAGTAATTCCACTCTATTGGAAGCGCATAACCAACTGGCTTGTTCAGCCCTTTATCTAATAGTGTTGCAAGCGTTCGACGTTCAAGACTTTCTTTAAGATTGTATTTTAAGGGATCTATATTGATAGGTGTCTTTCCTTCAGACCAAAGGAAATAAAAGGCATCTTCGTATGCTGGAGAAATATTATATCTGCTGACTGCAAGATGCCTTGCAAGCTCTTCCATGAAAATCCTGGAATCTTCGACAGTATAGGTTTTATCAGTTTTTTCGTGTGCTATCAGTTGTGTATTCTTCCAGATAGGATAATTATCTTTTCTCCAGAAAAGGCCATATTGCCAACGAGGCAAAGGCTCTCCGGGATACCACTTACCCTGACCATAATACAACATACCTTTCGGTCCAAATTTTTCCCTGAGTCTAAAAATCAGATCATGGGCGAGCAATCTTTTATGAGGACCATCTGCTGCCGTATTCCATTGAGCTGATTCCATATCATCAATTGAAACAAAGGTAGGTTCCCCTCCCATTGTCATTCTTACATCCCACTTCTCCAGATCATCATCGACCTTATTTCCAACAGCATTGATTGCAGCCCATTGTTCTTCCGAATATGGCATCGTTACACGAGGATCTTCATGTATACGAGTTACTTTATTATCAAAGAAAAAATCAACTTCACACTTATCCGTTGCTCCTACGACAGGAGCAGCGCTCACATAGTCGGGAGTGCAAGCAAGAGGTATATGCCCTTCGCCTGCAAATAATCCTGAAGTAGGATCGAGACCTATCCAGCCTGCTCCCGGGATATAGACTTCTGTCCATGCATGCAGGTCAGTAAAGTCCTCTTCCGGACCAGACGGACCATCCAGGGATTTAATATCTGCTGTTAACTGAACCAGGTATCCTGACACAAATCTGGCTGCAAGTCCAAGATGTCTTAATACCTGCACCAACAACCATGCTGAGTCACGACAAGACCCCAAAGCTTTTCCAAGAGTTTCTTCACAACTCTGTACACCAGGCTCCATGCGGATGGCATAATTAATATCAGTATTTAGCTTCTGGTTAATCATTACCAGAAAATCAACAATCCCCTTCTCTTTATTTATATCAAGCTCAGCAATCCACCTCTTCAGCAATGGACCACTTTCCTTTTTCTCCATATATAAAGAAAGTTCTTTTTCTAATTGGCCCTGATATTTGAAAGGGTAAGACTCAGCATATTCTTCTACAAAAAAGTCGAATGGATTTATTACTACAAGATTAGCTATAACTTCCACCTCTATAATCATTTCCTTTGTTTTCTCAGGAAATACAACCCTTGCCATATAATTACCAAAGGGATCCTGCTGCCAGTTGATAAAATGTTCTTCCGGCGTAATTTTCAGAGAATACGCTTCTATTGGCGTTCTTGAATGTACTGCAGGCCTTAGTCTGAATATGTGAGGAGACATGCATACCAACCTGTCATATCTATAAGTAGTACAATGATTAATTGCGACTTTTATTGCCATAAAACATGAATGAAGTGGTGAGAAAAAGTATGTTTTACTAAGAAAGAAGAAAAATTTAGCTTTACAATATTTTACAATACTAATATTTAAAATTATTAAATTTAACTACTTCCATATTAATAAAATACAAAAACATAATATTCAAAAAAAAGTTTACCGGAATTAAACTTATCTAGCTATAAAAAAGTGTACGACCGAAAAAAGATCATTGATCTCCCTTGTCCTTTTCAAAATCCTTCTCACTGTCCTCTGCTTTCTCTTTATGCTTATCCTTATCTTTTGCCTTGTCTTTATCTTGGCAAGTTGCTTGCCAGCTATCTTCATTACCTTATTGATAATAAAATCAATTACCTTATCAATCATCCGATCAATCGGCTTCCCTGATCCGGTGAATGAACTTCGTAATTCTTTCTGCTATACCAATTAAGTTTAACTACTGAGCAATGAAGCCAAGAATCACTGAAATCGTCTGTGTCATTGTGTCTCAATAAATGTTGATGTTAATGAGACCTACTTCCCTATTATGCACGAAAAGTATACTTTCTGAATTTTAAACTTAGGCCTCTCAACCATCAAAAACAATTATTCCTTCATCATGAGTATTATTAGGTGAGATATCAACTTCGAATCTGATATTATCTTTCGGTTTACAATCATGTTTTCAATATCGATTGGAATGAGATTAATGTTTTTTTTAAAACCTTCTTTTAGTTTTGCATTATAAGTTTCTTAAAGTTCTGCTGTCAAATTCTTCTTCTCTTTTTTAACAAACTCTTCAAAACTTTGTGCAGGATTACCTGATTTCTAAACTAATTTTGCATGAATTTCTGCAACATACTTCTGATGCTCCTCCCTATCAAGATCTGTCTCCTATCATCCCCCTTTCAGCCCCCGGAACGGGCTCATTCAGCATATATTAAACTTTCGAATAAAGATTTTATCCAAGTTGGAAGTTTTACCCATTACATGACAAAAAATGTGTTTCTTAGTTTTATCATAAATGGTGGTTATATTACAATAAAGCCATTGACGCTGATTCATCAATGGCCTTAATGTCTATCCGAAATTTTAAAAGTATAATTAACTTAAGTCTCAAGAAAGCCTTCATCATCCAACTTATAAATGCCGTTATATAGTCCTCTCAGATATAAATATAACCATTCAGTGAAAGATGCAGCTCCACTTTCTAAAGGGCCTTCAGCTCTTTCCCAAAGAATGACCTGACCTCTGGAGCCTCCTTCAGCCGGATCAAGATCAATACAAAATAAATTACCACCACTATCTACTGCAAAAGGTATCCATGATTGATTCCACCATGTTTGCTTAATTTTATTACCGGAATATTCAGGTAATTTGTTAAATGCTCCCTGCTCTTTATTCGATTTCATTTCTTTCCAAAGATCCACAGCCAGATTTGCTTTCAGGTATTCATATCCATTATAAAAAGACATCTTTCCATTGTGTTGGAGGAGAGAATAGTAATAGTCCTTGGGTATTTCAACTGGATATGAATTCCTAAACTCTTCCATTTCTTTTTCTGAAGCACCTGACATAAGTCTAGATTTCAAAGTTTCAGAATTTTTAGAATACCACTTACTTATTTTAGACCATAAATTTTTAATAGTAGTGGCGACAAGGGGCAATGATGTTCTGTAAGGGTTTCTTAATATCTTATATGTTTCGTTGATAATTATACTTTTGGTTTTGTCTTCAATATTCTCCAATTCCTTCGCTTCTCCTTCAGTTAAAGGAATTAATTGTAGCATTTGCACAGTAGGGTCAGATTCAAATCCCCATTCTGTAGAGAGGCCCAAATATTGACTAACAAAAAAATAAGGAGTTGAGCGGATTAAATCAATTGAATGTGGAATGATAGTATTCAATTTAAATCCATCCTTTTTCGAAAGTTCCTTATTGTAAAATTCTAAAAGCTGTTTAGAAAAGCCTTCGACTGTTTCCTCTGAAAATGTTTCATCTATTTCCAGAATTATTTCTGTCGGAATATATTTTTTTTCATTAAAAAGATTGGACAAACCTATTGTTGTGATACTTGAAAAAAAAACATCTTCCTCTTCATCTGGAAGTATAAATGCAAGATACCCCTGAAAATAGGGGGCTGCATCTATAAGAAAATCTTCTTTACCCACTTCTTCGTGATATTTATTTAGTAGCTTTTCCTTTTTCATTTATCATCTATTTTTTATTACCAATATAATCTGGGTGAGTAGGATCCCACCACATTTTGTGGCTGTCAGGGTTATTAGGAGGGCCTGGAAGAATATATCTTGGAGAACTTCCCCCTGACTTATTAGATTCATCCCTATCTTCAGGTCCTTGATAATTATCTGGGTTTTTGTTCCATGCTCTGTTTTGATCTTTGGTTTGTGTATGACCTGGTTTGGTATGTGGACCATGTCCTCCTCCATCATTCCAATGAACAGAGCAGCCAACATCGTCATGATGTCCTAGTGCAATTTTTGCCCATGTTATAATTTTGCCACTCCTTGCGCATTTATAGCGTGCTTCGTTTTCCAGATAATTTTTATCGTCTTCTTTTTCCGGGGAATAATTGTATTGGGCTTCTCTGATTAATCCTTTTTTAACAATTATTAAACCAATAGAGGAATCTTTAGCAGGATTATCATATCCGAACTTACTTCTGTTACTTTCATTTATTTCGACTGGTCGTACCTCACCAGAGAGTAGACTCCTGTCAAAGCTGACAATTTTATTGGAATCATTAGGACCTGCTTTCTCAGAGGCGCATTCAAATAATTCCCCCTGATCTTTGAATTCCTTGATTACCTCTCCACATTTAGTATCTTTTATACTGAATTCGCCCATAATAAAGGTTTTCAGCTCTTGCATCTTAAAGGTTTTACCATTAAAATTTGCCTTCGATTTAGAGAGCATTTCCTCTACAGAAGCTATCTTACGCTTTTCTGTTTTGTCTTTGGGGTTTATCTCCACAAAAACATCGTATGTAAAGTCTCCAAGACTTTCCACCTCTATCTTTGTAAGATTGTATCTTTTCTTTATAGCTGGTAAACCTGCTTTGACTTTTTCAATAGTGGTATCCTTCTTATCTAACAAGGCTTGAGCTTCTCCCTTCGCCTCCGCTAAGTCAGCGAGTTTTTGTTCCATCGATCTTGGATCTTCTTCTTTTTTATCCTTGTCTTTTTCCTTCTCAAAGTCTTTTTTAGTATCCTCAGCTTTTTCCTTGTTTTTATCTTTATTCTTGTCTTTATTTTTTCCTAAAAGTTTATCTGCAAGCTGCTTTACTTTCTTGGTAATCCAGTCAATAACCTTATCAATCACCTGATCAATCGGCTTCCTGATCCTGTGAATAATCTTTGTAATTCTTTCTGCAATGCCACTAAGGTTTAGCTGTTGAGCAATGAAGTCAAGGATCAGCGGAATAGTTTGGGCCATCGTCTTCTCGACAAATGCTGATGCCTGTGAGATAGCTCCACTGGCAATAGCCGCAATAGAGTCGAACACAGAGTTAACAAACGCAAGTATTCTGTCCCAGTTGTTGACAAGGAAAATGATTCCGTTGTAGATCCCAAGCACAGCCTGAACAATAGCTCCGGCAGGGTTGATCATCGTAGCAAGTCTGATAAGTCCTTGCTTAATCAGGTTGGTGATCGCCCACTCTTTGGCGCCTTCAATGAATTCGTTTTTGATAGAGTCGGCCTTATCTGCCATCATGTCGTACATGGCAATAGGACCTTTCTCTTTCACTTCCATCATCATTTCGACACCTGCCTCAGCCATTTGTACTTTGTCTTCTCCAACCTTGTTGCTAAGCTTACCTCTTAGGCTTGCATAAGTAAGGCCTAGTACCTGAAGAGTCAATGATACAATCCCTTTAAGATCGAACCTTTCAGGTAATTGTATCGGAAGGGAGTTAAGCTGACCGGTAAGCCAGTTCATGAAGCCTTCACCAAGATGCTTCATGATATTTGCTCCGAAGTTCTTAACACCTCCGCCGACCGCAGCAGCAAGGTTTTTAAGAAACTGTATAGGATCACTTACTACGGCAGTAAGAACAGCTTTACCCTTGTTGATGATGCCCATAATCTCATCTGCACTGTGGCCTGCGGCTTCAAGCGCCCATTTAAAAAATTTAAGTGCAGCATCAACTAAAAGATCTCCCATTTTAGAAAGGAAACCAGACATTTCCTCTTTCATCTTTTCGATCTTCTTGTCAATATTGGCTATAGCTTCAGTACGTTTCTTGGCGAGTTCTTCTTTAAGCTCCTCCGCAGCTTTGTTTACTTTCTCATCAAGCTCATCAAGTTTTTTCTTGATTTCTTTTTCAGCCTCTTCTCCTATCTTCTGTAGAGCGGGACTAAGGCCTTTTACATATTCCTCAATCTCTTTCCTTGCATTGGCAATTAATGTTTTGCATTCATCAATTACTTTCTGGCTATCATTAATTATTTTAGAAATTGCACCATCTATTCTGTTGATATAGATTGCTTTTTCTTCTTCAAATATCTGCTTTACTTCAGGAAGGTCATCTATTCCAAGGAACCAGTCACGCACTTTATTGAACTTTCCGCCCACACCTGAATAACGTTCATCTTTGAACTTATCCATCTTGGTATTGACATTATTCTCAAATGCAGAAGACGCTGCTGCTTCCTCTCTGTCAAAGGCTGCAAGCGAATCGGTCTTGAGTTTGGTCAGCTTATCCTGAACCTGTTTGTTTACATCTTCATAGATCTTGTTGATGTGGTCAGTAACTTCTTTCTTCTTATCTTCCAGACTTCCCTTCGTCCCTACCTGGCTCCCTCGTGCGCTGCCTAATCCGGCTTCGCGTTCCTTCTGCATTTTGCCTTTCTCATCAGCTTCTTTCTTTTGAAGCTCTGCCTCATTCTTACCATGCAGCTCTTTCTCTTCTGTGCGCAAATTTCCAGGCTCTTCCTTGGCTTTTTTATCTATGTCTTTCTGAATCTTTTTGGCCTCAAAGAGATCACCGGAATCCACAAGGTCCAGGTGTTCCTGTTTGATGCCTTCTTTTTTCAGTAGATTGTCAGACTCGGTAAGATAGGAGTTAAGATCGATAGACTTTTCATCAACTTTTGGAATAAGATTATTTCCCGCATTAATCTCAGGAGTTGCTGGAGCCTGCTCTATGTCTGCAAATGGAACGGACTTGCGAGGCTCGTCAGGTTTTGGAGTCTTATCAAGTACTTCAAAGGTTCCTGTCACTTCACCTGCTTTGGCATCTATCGCTGCTTTTACCTTATCCCCTATTTTTGATGCTACACGATTATCTTTGAAATTATCTACATCTTCTACCGTCTGAGGCAAGGATGCCTGTAAAGATTGATTAAGCGTAGATTTGGCTTCGTCTTTATTTACTTCAGGAGTCTCGGCTTCTGCAACTTTGCCGACCTGTCCCGCATTGACCTCGGCTTCTTTCTCTGATGTTTTTTCAACAACCGCATCTTTGGTTTTATCCAGCTTGGTTGTAGCATCTTCTTTCTTTTTCTGATTAGTGCTTAAACCTCCAATCTTTGTGCCAGCCTGAGCAGCCTTAGCTTTGGAATGAACTTCCAGATGTGTCTTTTCTTTTTTATCAAGAGCAGCATTTTCTTGTTCAACCCTCTCTGGTCCTCCATCCATAGATGCATCAGCCATATCGATAACCCTACCTCCGCTTCCTCCACCACTTGCTGCTTTTTTCCCTGGCTCTGGAAGATCTTCTGCAGGCGCTGACTTCTCTTCAACAGAAGCATTACTTGCCTTACTCTCTGTGCCTGCAAGAGCAGGTACCTCTTGTGCCTTTCTTGAATTATCTGAATTATTATCTGAAGGAGTTGCGGATTGAGCATGTTCAGGCTGTTCTGCAACATCAGCCCTTTCTTCTGAATCGTTTCCTCCTGATTTACTTTCCGCTGATTCGCTCTCTTCCGATTTGGTTTCCTCCGAGGTGCCTGTATGAGAAATAGCAGCCTTTTTCTTCCTTGTTGGCTTTTCTGCTTCTGTATTGGCTCCAGCAGCTCCCTCAGTGGGTGCTGGAAAGGCCGATACTCTATTTCTGGAATCGTTTGCCGCACTGACCGTATTTTGAGGTTCTTCAAGATCTTTGGCCTCAGTCTTTTTGGGACTTAAAGCTGAAACAGGCAATACTGCATCCCTTTCATCCGACTCTGCTGATGTTTTTGAATCAGGGCTTGCAGCTGATTGTGGATGTGGATCAGAGGCTGCTGGTGTTTGAGGCGCTTTTATCTCCGGCTCTTTTGATGAGGTTGCCGCAGCTTTCTCTTCTTCCTCTTTCAGTTTTTTTGAAATCCTGAATAATAACCTATATAATTTCTCTTCATGAGAAGCATCTACAACCTGTGCCTGTCTGCTGTCTTTTTTTTCTACTTTGTCTTTATCATCATAGAAATCAACATCAGCGGGACTATATCCATATTGATTCCTGACATTGCCCTGGTACCCATACTGAGTGGAGTTTTGTCGTGCATCTTCTTTTACCGGTATTTTAACTTTCTTCGCCAAGAATCAAAAATATGGTTGAATTAAAAATGGAACATTTAATGAGAATATTCTCCTTAAATGTAACAAGTTAGATCCTATTTTGCCAGAAAATATGCAAAAAGAAGCTTGGCAATATGAAAACTTTCTGATCAGCCTTCTACAATCCACCAATGATTTCCAAAAGGGTCTTCAAATCCTCCGGAATATCCATATTCTTTCTTTTCAGGGGCCATGAGTGTAGTCGATCCATTTTCCAAAGCCTTTTGATATACTTTGTTTACATCTGTAACATAGATATACATCCCCGCTGTCTTTTCCGTCCAAATTTCACCTGCTTGGGCAAACATGATTATAGCATCATGAATCTTTAATTCACCATGCATAATTGTCTCATTTTCTCCCGGAACAATCAATTGCTCCTTTGCCTCAAAAACACGTTTAGCAAAATCCATAAAAGCCTTAGCCTCTTTCAAAATTAAGTAAGGCATTACAGGAAGGTAGTTCTTAGGAATGTTCATAAAGTGAATTTAATTAGGTTAACTCATTACAGTTCAACATTAATACAATTTTTTAAAATTATTCGAATAGAGACAGTATTATTTTAGATATTCACCAGATTTTTCAATAAAGATTTATCTAAATTTATTCTTGAAGGAAATACCCGAAATGAATAGGGGGCGTTAAATCAATACCTGATATTTAAACTAAGAATGCTTGAACAAAAATATTTCCCCTCGCTGACAGGTGTGAGAGCTGTTGCAGCCATTATGGTTTATATATTCCACTTCAATCCGTTTATACCGGAAAAATTTGGTAACAGAGTTTTCAGTTTCTTCGATCAGTTTAATGCCGGGGTACCTATCTTCTTTGTGCTTAGTGGATTTTTAATAGCTTCAAGATATCAGGGCAATGTTAAATCCAACTGGCCTTGGTTTAAACAATATCTTTTAAAACGTTTTGCCAGAATCTACCCCATCTATTTCCTTTTGACGACAATTACCTTTGCGATTATTTGGCTTGATCTCCATCCGCTTCCATCAGGGACAAGTCCAAAAGAATTTAATTCATTTCTTCTTTATCTATTAAATATAACATTCCTGAAAGGCTTTTTCGATCTATTTAAAAACACTGGTCTTCCTCAGGCATGGTCTCTCTCAGTTGAAGAATGTTTTTATCTATGCGCTCCAATTTTATTCCTGTTAAGAACCAGATTTAATCTTTTTTTGCAATGCTGCATATTATTTGTGTTTGGCCTTTTATTAACTTGTATCTGTAGTAAAATAAACTTCTTCGGATTTTTCTCATCCTTAAAATTTACATTAGGAGTAACATTTTTTGGCCGTATTATGGAGTTTTATATCGGAATAAAACTTTTTGATCTATATAAAAATCAAACAGTTGAAAAAAGGATTCAAAATTGCTTCGCGCTACGCACTTTTTCAGGAATTATAGGAGTTGTTTTAACCTTAATTCTTTTGTCAAACCTTTCAGATTTACAAATATTAAAAACCATTATTCACATTTGGGCATTGCCAATATTTATTGCAATTGTGCTTTGGGGACTGTTAACTGAAGATTCTATTATCAGAAGATTACTTGAAACCAAAATATTCCAGCTACTCGGAAAAAGTTCATATGCTTTTTATCTATTGCACATGGGATTTTTACAGATACTGCTTTATAATTTTTTCAATACGAATTACACAATGGTATTCACTTCTTTAATTCTTATTTCAATTGCTGTCTATAAGTTTATCGAAGAACCGTTGCAAAAAATTATAGTATCCAGAACTTCTACCACAAGCTTAAAAAATTTAAATACAACTTTTGTAAAAAATTAAAGGCCGAAGTCTCCTTCAGCCTTTAGTGTTATCTATGAATCAATTGCTCTGTCTCAGCCTCCTCAATTTCTACAATACCTTCATTATTAATTCCCATAAGTTTAATCTTTTTCATTTCATTCACCAGAACAGGGTCATATTTGGCAGTTACTTTAACATAGTTTTCAGTAAAGCCGAACATCATTCCGTTTTCTTCATCTGCCTCAAAAAGTACGGTCTTTGTTTTTGATAACTGGTCTTCATAAAACTTGCGTCTTTTCTTCTCCGAAAGGCTTCTTAGCATCTTTGAACGTTCATTTCTTTCGTTCATGGGCACTTTACCAGGCATCTTCACAGCATGTGTATTGGCTCTCTCACTATAGGTAAATACGTGCAAATAGGAAACTTCAAGCTCATTCAAGAAATTGTAAGTATCAAGAAAATCTTCATGTGTTTCGCCATTAAAACCAACAATCACATCCACACCAATACAACAATCAGGCATCACGGCTTTAATAGCTTCAACTCTTTCTTTATATAGCTCCCTTTGATAGCGTCTTCTCATCAGTTTCAGCATTTTGTTACTTCCTGATTGAAGAGGAATGTGAAAGTGAGGTGCGAACCTATTTGACTTCGATACAAAGTTTATGATTTCATTAGTAAGCAAATTAGGTTCAATACTGGATATCCTTATTCTTTCAATTCCATCAACATAATCCAGTTCTTTAACCAAGTCAAAAAAAGAATTTACTCTTTCCCCATTTATAATCCCATAGTCACCTATATTCACTCCTGTAAGTACAACCTCCTTTACTTCCGTTGCTGCTATTTCACGAGCACCTGCAATAATATTTTCTATGGTATCGCTTCTGCTATTACCACGAGCGAGCGGAATAGTGCAGAATGAACAAGAGTAATCACAACCATCCTGAACTTTCAGAAAAGTTCTTGTCCTGTCACCGTAAGAATAAGCCTGATTAAATGAAGTAGCTTCTTTTATTTCAGAAGCATATACTTCACCTTTATCTTTTTTTTCAAAAGTTCCAAGCAATTCAATCAATCTGAATTTTTCTGCAGCTCCCAAGACAGCATCAACTCCCGGTATTTCAGAAATTTCTTTAGGCTTTAATTGGGCATAACAACCAATAACAGCAATAAAGGCATCCGGAGAATATTTAAGAGCTTCTTTTACAACCTTTTTGCATTTCTTATCCGCATTTTCAGTTACCGAACATGTATTAATGACATACACATCTGCTTTTTCCTGAAATTCAACCTTTTGAAATCCATTCGTTTCAAAAAGCCTTCCGATGGTGGAAGTTTCAGAAAAGTTTAATTTGCAGCCAAGGGTATAAAAAGCTACTTTTTTCATACTGCAAATTTACTTATTTATTCAGATAATCCTGAAAAGAAACCTGCAAATAAGCTCTTCCCTTTTTAATAAACTGAGTATCATCAGTTCCTTCCTTAAATACAGGCTGATTTGACACGTTATCATAAACCACTTTGCAACTATCGTTCATTAAACCAAATCCGTTATTAAAAGCATAGTATGCAAATGGATTTTTAGAGGGAACAAATAAGTCTCTGCTAAAACGAAATCCATCAGAGGTTTTATCAAACTGAGTTAAAAGCGTACTCGCAAGGTCAGTCTGCGACCCCAATTGAGTAATTACTGTATCTTTTTTCGTAAGTGCACCACCTAACCACAACATAGGTATTTTAAACTCCTGAGGCTGATGTGTTGCAATTCCATTTCCAGGCATAACATGCCCGTGATCAGCAGTGATGATGATAACTGTATTATCCCACCATGGTTGTTTCTTTGCTTCATCTATAAATGCACCTATACTTGCATCCGTATAATGTAAAGAGTTGAGAAACATCCTTTCTCTTGAATCCGGCGAAAGTAAAGGTTCTGCAGGAATCTCAAAGGGTTCGTGACTGCTTAACGTAAATAAAGTATTAAAAAATGGTTCTTTAAATGATTTTGTATCCTCCAACATTCTTTTTAATACTACTTCATCATGTGCTCCCCACTTGGAGTTTTGATCTTTTTTGTCAAATGCCTCAATACCTGTGAGCTTATCAAATCCACAGTGGCACAGGTAAGACTTAATATTGGCAAACTCCATTTCTCCTCCATAATAAAAAGAAGTAAAATATTTATCTTTTTTAAATTGCAATGGCAGTGTTGATAATTTTGTTGTCTTTCCCGGGAATGTAATAATGGACGTTGTAGGCTGTGCTGGATATCCACTTAACAAAGCAATTATCCCTTTTTCGCTTCTATCTCCGCTAGCATAAATATTATCAAAGTAAACACCTTCTTTAATCAACTCTTTAAATCTCGGAGTAATCTGTTTTCCTTCAACATCATTCAAAGCTTTTGCTGTAAAGCTCTCCCATATGATAAGGATAATATTTTTCTTTCCTTCCTTTAAAATCCTGACAGATGGAATGGTCTCTTTACTGTACAATGAATTGACAATATCCTCACTATCTTCTTTGCTCAGAAATACAAATGGGTTCTTAGTACTATAGGTCTTTTCAAGAAGCGAGTGAGTAAGGTTCCAAGGAACATTAACTGCAGCCTGATTTAGAAAACTGTTGGTAGAAAAATAAACCGCACTTTGATTGATTGGTGCAAGCTGAAGCCCGCCTCTGATAAGTATTATCAAAGACGCAGTAAGAGGAAGAACAAGGAAAACGGTCCCAATACTTCTCCTGGTAGTTTCAATATTCTTAAATAAAAAATAGAATAGAAAAAAAGAGAAAATGATTAATAACGCAAGCAGTCCTAATAAAAGAGTCACAGGAGAGGCACCTGCGGACGCAAGCATTTCCCCCGGAGTATTTATGTACTTCAGTGGAGTCGCATCAAGACGATAGCCCCAGATTGAAAAAAGCTCCAGATCTATTATATGGAGAAATGCTACAATAGTGGCCAGGACCAGCGTATATATTTTTATAATCCTTTTAAAAAGATTAAAATTCTTAAAAAAAGAAGATACAGCAATCAGAAGAAAAGGTAAAATGGAGAAATACGCCGTAATAGATAAATCTAATCTGAGTCCATAAAAGAGCACTTTCAGACTATTGATCAGACCAAATTCCGAGTAGGTTTTAAAATGATAGATCAAAAACAAAACCTTTGCAATTAGGAAAAAAGCAACCCAGAAAAACAGGTATCTGAAAATATATTCGATTCTAGCTTTCACAGTTAAATATTTATTTGAATTAGATTACAAAGTTGGGGATAAAATAATTCAATCATAAAATTTGTTATGAGAATTAGAAAAAATATTAAAAAACTAACGCTCTGAGCTTTAAAAAAATCAGGCTGAAAGAGAAGTAATTAATTATAGGGAATCAGTTAAAAAAACGTGTTTTTTTTGAAAATCTCATTTATTTTTGATGGAATTTTTCCAAAAAAAATCTGTTTTTAGGTCAAATCGACAAAAAATTATTGGAAAATCTGACCAAATAATAAAAATTTCATATTTTTACCCACAAAACCAAAATTCAAAAATCCTAATATGGCTTATTTAAGATTTAAGGCGCTTGAAACTGTAGGAAACAGGGAAACTGTGAAAGTAACTGTACCATCAATTAAAGCTTCAGATTATTATGGTAGCAATGTGTACAGTACTGAAGCAATGAGACAAACATTGTCAAATGCTGTTTTGAAAAAAGTAATTACAGCAATTGAAAAAGGTGAAAAGATAGACAGCTCTACTGCCGATGCTGTGGCAGCTTCGATGAAAGCCTGGGCTATCGAAAAAGGTGCTACTCACTATACTCACTGGTTTCAACCCTTAACCGATGCAACTGCTGAAAAACATGACGCTTTCTTTGAAGCTGATGAAAATGGAAGAGCCATTGAAAAATTCAAAGGTTCTGCACTTGTTCAGCAAGAGCCTGATGCATCTTCCTTTCCAAATGGTGGTATCAGAAATACTTTTGAAGCCAGAGGATATACAGCCTGGGATCCTTCTTCACCAGCCTTTTTAATGCCAAACTCCTCCGGGACCAACACTCTATGTATTCCTACAATCTTTGTATCTTACACAGGTGAGGCTCTGGATTATAAAACTCCGCTTTTAAAATCACTTGCAGCTATAGACAAAGCAGCTGTTGAAGTATGTGATTATTTTGATAAAGACATTACTAAAGTAACCGCAACTCTTGGTGCTGAGCAGGAATATTTCTTAATTGACAAAGCTTTGTATATGGCTCGCCCAGACCTTATTATGGCTGGAAGATCTGTATTCGGCCATTCTCCAGCCAGAGGTCAACAACTTGAAGATCACTACTTTGGATCAATCCCTCCAAGAGTAAACAATTTCATGGTTGACTTTGAAATTGAAGCTCTAAAACTTGGTCTTCCTGTAAGAACTCGTCACAACGAGGTGGCTCCAAGCCAGTTCGAGGTAGCTCCTACTTTTGAAGAGTGTAACCTGGCCTGTGATCACAACCAGCTTTTGATGGATGTGATGCAGAAAGTAGCAGAAAGACATAATCTGAAAGTCCTTTTCCACGAAAAACCATTCTCTGGAATTAATGGTAGCGGAAAACATAATAACTGGGCGCTAAGCACCAACACTGGGAAAAACCTTCTTGGACCAACCAGCAAACCAAAAGAAAACCTGATCTTCCTTACTTTCTTTGTGAATGTAATAAAGGCAGTTCACGATTATGCAGATCTACTAAGATCATCTATTGCTACTGCAGGTAACGACCACAGATTAGGCGCTAACGAAGCACCTCCTGCAATCATGTCTGTATTCGTAGGACAAACACTAAGCGAAATGCTTGATGAACTGGAGAAAAATGGTAACATCAAGATTGACAAAGGTGATAACGTTTATATGAAACTTGGAATTAACAAAATTCCAGAAATCCTTTTGGACAATACTGACAGAAACAGAACTTCTCCATTTGCATTTACAGGAAATAAATTTGAGTTCAGAGCGGTTGGATCAAGCCAAAACAGTGCGCTTCCGATGACTGTTCTTAATACTATTGTTGCTGAGACTCTTACTAAATTCAAAGAAGATGTTGACAAGCAAATCAAAAAAGGTACAAAGAAAGAAGTTGCGATCATCAATGTATTGAGAGATTACATTGTTGCTTCTAAAAAAATCAGATTTGAAGCTAACGGTTACTCTGAAGAGTGGGTTAAAGAAGCTGAAAAAAGAGGATTGTCAAATGTAAAAACAACTCCAGAAGCGCTAGATTTCTTCTCTACAGAAAAAGCTGTTAAAATATTTGCAAAACATGATGTTATGAACGAGCGTGAAGTTCATGCAAGACATGAGATCATGCTGGAGAATTATATCAAGAAAATTCAGATTGAAGGCCGCGTAATTGGAGACCTTGCCCTAAACCATATCATACCTACGGCTATCGCTTATCAAAACAAACTTATCACCAACGTGAAAGGATTGAAAGATCTTGGTCTTGAAAAAGAGTCTAAGCCAGTGATTGAGATTATTAAAGAAATCTCTAAGCATATCAGCACTATTCAGACTGAAGTTGAGGAAATGACTGAAGCTAGAAAGAAAGCCAACCATACTGACGAAGCACGCAAAAGAGCAATTATGTATGGCAGCGAAGTTAAAGGTCATTTTGAGACGATAAGATATGCTGTTGACAAATTAGAACTTTTGGTTGATGACGAGGATTGGCCTTTGGTAAAATACAGAGAAATGTTATTCTTAAGATAATATGCAAAAAAACTCCGGAGCAAGCCACTCCGGAGTTTTTTTTGTTACCCAATAAGATTTCTGATTAATTATTCTTGCCAAGAATTATATATTTTTTCATCTCCCCCAGCCAGTATTTATTCTTCTTTATTTATTATTTCCTCCACCTAAACTTGATACTCAATTTTAGTTTATTCAATTACCATGAAAAGCAAATAAACTTAATCGATTAATAAAAGTAGTTCTGTTCCCTGATTAAAAATTAATCTCCTGACATTTAAGGATGGATACAAAGTAAGAAATCAATAAAAAGAAAGAGGCCACCTTTTCAGGTAGCCTCTTTCTTTTTATTGATTTCTATAGCTAAGCTTACTTTTTCAAAACCTTATTAGTTGTATTGTCAACATTCAGGTAATAAACACCGGAAGATAAGTCTGCCATGTTTATTTCTTTACCTGCACCCTTTCTCACTACATTTCCATATGCGTCTAATACTTCGAAATCAGCCTCTCTTGAAAGATAAATCTTATCTGTAACCCTTTTTGGATACCAGTTAATTGGAGCCAAATCAGAATTAAACTCAAGCACCTGAGAATAAAACACCTGTCCGTCATTTTCAAGATATTTGATTCTATACTTGTTTAACTTTGAATGATGAGCAGATTTAATATCATAGTTATTTAACATTCCTGATTCTTTACCAGATATTTCTTTTACTGTAACCCAGCTGTTATTGATAAAATGCTCTACAAAGAATTTCCCTCTCGGCTTTTCTCCTTTAGTAGCCCACATAATATTTTCAGGGTCAATATTGAACGAACTGAACTGAAAGCTGCTTGACGCCCTGATTACCTGTGGATTAAGAACTTTAGGCTTACAATCATCTTTATGAGTGATTTTTACGGTAACCGGATCATTCAACTTTAAATTTGAAAGGTCAATTTCGTAAGCACTAGACTGAATATTAGACATGATTTTCACATCGTTCACAAAAACGTCATTAGTACAAAAATCCTTCATGTTTCCTGTGAAAGGGTTCTGCACATAGAGATTTTTTCCCTGATAAACGCCTGAAACTGTTAAAATCCCAGCCTTTGCTCCGGTAACAAAGAGAATCAGCGACAATAACAAAAATTTGGTTTTCATAAATTTCATTCAGTTCTTGATAATCAAAAGAATTTGTATAAGCTAATCTTATCCATTAAATACAAATCTAAACAAAAATGCGCATATTTTAATAATTTTACAAGTAACAAAACTTATTATTTTTATCACTTTTTGTTAGACAAAAATTTTCAAAAAAAGTTTGCGTTACCTGAGAATTTAATGAGCCTTTTCGCTTAACATTTATATTCCTTTTGATAAATCAGAAACAATTTCTTTTAAAAGTGGAGTTTAATTCGTTTAAAATATTTTTAGTCTTATATCGTATTCTCTAAAAAATCGTTTTATTTTTAGAGAAAAAAGTACATATTTTTTTTCTTTGCGTTAACAGTTTCCATAACTTCTGATTTATACTTTATGCTAAAACGATTGATGTTTTTTTTCTTTTTACTATTCATCCTTTCAGAGGTAAAAGCGTCCTACCTGCTGTTACCAATGGATAATACTCAGAAAAATCACTTAAAAGCTTACGGTATTGCTTATTGGATTCTAACAAAAGAGGTAGAAGTGAACTGGCTTTTAAATTATAGAGGAGGAAGTTTCCTTTTTAAACAAAGTCGAGAATTTCAGAATGAGCTCGTTATAAGAGGTGTAAGTTATGAGGTAATCTCAGATGCACAACAACTTTCTATCCTTGAGGAAATCAGTAGTCCTGATGTTAATATGGATGTTGTTAAACTTGAAAAGGCACCTAAAATTGCTGTTTACAGCCCTAAAACAAAATTACCCTGGGACGATGCAGTGACCATGGTGCTGACTTACTCTGAAATTCCTTACACTGTAGTCTTTGATGATGAAGTTCTAAATGGAGATTTACCAAAATATGATTGGCTCCACCTCCATCACGAGGATTTTACCGGACAATATGGAAAATTTTATTCCATGTATAAATTTCAACCTTGGTATGTAAAACAACAGCAAGAATATGAAGAATCTGCGAGAAAACACGGCTTCAATAAAGTTTCACAGCTAAAACTGGCTGTAGTTAAAGGGATCCGTGATTTCTGTGCCGGAGGTGGTTTTTTATTTGCTATGTGTTCTGCTACTGATACTTATGATATTGCTCTTGCAGCTGAGGGGGTCGATATTTGTGAATCTATGTATGATGGTGATCAAGCGGATCCGTCTGCCCAGAGAAAGCTAGACTTCTCAAAAACTTTTGCTTTCAAAGATTTTACCATTAGTATGGACCCCTATGAATATGAATATTCCAATATAGATAACCTTCCTCAGGAAAGAAATCTTGTTGAAAACAATGATTACTTTAACTTATTCCAGTTTTCTGCAAAGTGGGATCCAGTACCTA
Organism: Sporocytophaga myxococcoides; assembly: GCF_000775915.1. Taxonomy (NCBI): domain Bacteria; kingdom Pseudomonadati; phylum Bacteroidota; class Cytophagia; order Cytophagales; family Cytophagaceae; genus Sporocytophaga; species Sporocytophaga myxococcoides. Next base: position 615,408 of record NZ_BBLT01000001.1, on the reverse strand, counting down.
CTATGCTTACCCAGTGTCATGAATCCAACATTAAAGGTTTTATGGGCCAAACAACAGCATTTAAGAAAAAATTACTAAAAACTGACGTATTGGTGCTTGGTGAAACCAAATCTATAAACGAAGCCAGATATATTCACGGTACGTTTGGAAAGGGGACCTGGACGTTTTATGGTGGTCACGACCCGGAAGATTACCAACATTTTGTGGGAGAAGAGCCTACAGACCTGAATTTACATCCAAACTCTCCGGGTTTCAGATTGATTTTGAACAATATTCTATTTCCTGCCGCTAAAAAGAAAAAGCAAAAAACCTGATCGTTTTTTGCTTTTCAAATTCACCCAAAATGTCTTTCGAATTTAATGCATTCTATCTCCCCGGATCTCAAGATTGCGGATAATTTCAGCTTCTGCATCTAGCATTTCCTGCCATCTTACTTTTACAACATCTTCCGGCATATATTCTTTTGCAAGGTCCAGGAAGGTACGATAATGCCCAGCCTCAGAAATCATAAGTTCTCTGTAAAAGTCTCTCAGTTCCAAATCTGAAATGCTCTCTGACAGAAGTCTGAATCGCTCGCAGGATCTGGCTTCAATCAAGGCACTGATCAGCAATTTATCCATGAGTTGACGTTCCAGCTTATCGCCTTTTCTTTCAAGCTTCATCAACTCTACAACATATTTATCAATTCTTTTTCGTCCAAGTGAATAGCCTCTTTTTTTAAGCTCCTTAAGTACCATTCGAAAATGCCCCCACTCTTCAGTGACAATTGGCATTAAGGTTTCAACCATCTTTTCTTTTTCAGGAAACTGAATAATCAGTGAAATACAGGTAGAAGCTGCCTTTTGCTCACAATAGGCATGATCTATCAAGATTTCTTCAATACTTTTTTCCGCGAGATTTACCCAGCGCGGATCTGTGGGAAGCTTCAAACCAAGCATAATTCATTAAATAAGCCACAAAGATAAAAGTCTTCATAAAAAGTAAAAAGGCCGGTTTTGCTTCCGGCCTTCCTATTTATAAATACAGACTTCAATTCATTAATCAAAAAACATCCACATAATACCAAAATCAAAAGACCTGGGCAGACCTGGATAGCCGGGAGTAGTATAATAAGTTTTTCTAAATGGTGAAGTTGAAGAACCTACCCCCTGAAGCAAATTAGAGATTTTCACAAATACATTGGCTCTTTTTACTCTTACATCTAAAAACAAATCTACAAGCATATAATTCTTTACAGGTACTGAATTATTCAGATAATACTGTTCTATAATAGGCATGTATCCATTGGCATAGTAAGTAGATCTCCAGAATGCATCTAATCCAAATTGCAATACAGCAGCCTTATGAAATGCTCTTGTTTGAAAATAAGCCCTGGTATGACTGTAAACTTCCGGAACATTCAATACCGGAGCACCATCATACTTAGTATAAATAAACCTTTCGGTTATATTAAAGGTCCCTAAACGCAAGAAAAAATTCATACTTGCCATGTATAACTTAATATTGCTATTTTCCTGAGCCGGAACAAAGCTTTCATTAAAGTATATATAATTTTTTATGCCGGTATATCTTACTCCCGGATTAATCCTCAATAACTTACCGACCCTTAAATTTAAGTCCAGCCAGAGGTTATCGGTGGTAGTATTATCAAAGTTGGGATTGTTCCAGCTAAAAAAATTTCCGATATAGTTTGACTGAACCAGAGTTGGAGAATAATTTATCCTGTAAAAACCTCCTGACAAAAATTTGCTTGTATAATATGCTTTAAGATAATAGTCTCTTCCCCTGACATACTTTTGTCCTGAAAAGGATAGAACGGATGTGTCTTTAAAAACGTAAGCAAGTTCTCCTCCTAAAAAATCTTCTTTGTAGTCGTATTTGCTTTTAATAGTATCAGTAGTAATTTGTTCGTATGTAAATTGCTTAGCCCTGAAATAAGCTTTATAATTGAACCTTTTAATTTGTCCTTTTAACCCGATTTTATTTTCAAAAAGATTAAAATCGGTCCTGTCTGTCATTGATGAGGAATTTCTAGGTATAACTTTCAAATTGAAGTAAAATGAGTCACCGGCCATTGCAAGGTCCTGATATCTGTTATCTCTATATTGATAATCTGCAATATGAAAAATCTGTAGTACTGAATCTTTTAGAATTCCATATTGGTGGTAAAGATGAAAGTTATTTCGTCTTTCTCTTGTTACACCGCTATTTAACTGACCATCAAGCACTCTGTAATTAGTTAAGTCCTGAATTCTAACAGAATCACTATTTAATATGCCTCCAAATTCATTGTTAGTTTGGTGCAAATGCGTATAGTTAAACAAGAGCTGATACCTTTGATTTTTGGTAGAATACCTGGTGTAAACCGCAGCAGCATAACCACTGGCTTGAGGATCCCTGGCAACAGTGGATCCTACTTGCTTTACAGAAGCAACTCTTCTGAAATCAACTCCGAGGTTCCAGCGGGGATTGACATTTCTGGCAAAATCAGCTTCAAGGATCTGCTGTCCTCTGCTTCCTTGCACATATCTTAATTTACTAAAAGGCGATTTGGTATTGTAGTAATTGATTCCGCTTGGATCATAGGCATATGCATCAAAAATGTTAATACCCAAATTTCTACCTATGGTCTGTGGAGGTGTATAATAAATCGGATTTAAAGGTGTACCAATCAAGCCAAGATTCTGATGTGGATTTGATCCGTATAGATAATCATATAGGTGTGCATTAGTCAGAGAGGTATCCAGACTATGAGGTTTGCCTTTTATATTATATAAATCTTCCTCCAGAATGTATCTGGTAGTAGTCGGCCCATAAATGTTTTTTGTAGAATCATCCAGAATCTGTGCACTGACATTGCGCACAAACAAGAATAAACTCAAGGATAAAATAAAAAGTAGTCTAAGAGTCACTTTCAATATTAATCAAATCTTGTCAGAATTGTATTTAGAATGGACAGAATTTAAAATCCATTCTTCAAATTTTTGTTTTCCCTCAAGAAATTTTACTTCAATAGGGATATAAAAAAAAGGAATAACTTTTAATATTTCGGTAAATTCCGGGGTCAAAAGTCGTACCATATCCTTTTCTGTTGTAAGCAATCCGGTATCATTCCCAAACACTCTGGCTTTTGATATTAAATGCTCAACATCTTTTAGTTTATAAGTGTGATGATCCGAAAATCGGACACTTTCCTGCAGGTTATAATCTTTACTGATTTTTTCAATTGCCTGCGATGGGTTGGCTATACCTGCAAAAAAAACTATTTTCTTCGGGATATCCTCAGATTTTTTGAAAACAGGAACAGGTTTTAGATACTTTATGGTAGTAAAATAAACAGGCTTTTCTTTACCGGCATATTTTCTGACATCATTGATGATCCTCTCCTGTTCTTCGGCAGATAATAGTTCCGGGCATTTGGTAACTATTACCGCATCTGCTCTCACTGCTCCTTTTCTGGATTCTCTGAGTCTGCCTGCAGGCAAGACCATATCTTTATAAAAAGGTCGGGTATAATCAGATAAAAGAATATTTATATCAGGTTTGACATATCGATGCTGATAGGCATCATCTAGTAAAATAATTTCTGTATCTTCTCTTTCATGTAAAATACAGGGAATAGCATGCGCCCTTTCCTCACCAACAGCAACAGTAACCTTCTCTCCATATTTATGATAAAACTGCATAGGTTCATCCCCCAATAAATCTGCATCAGAATTTTTATCTGCAAGTAAAAATCCTCTGGATTTTCTGCCATATCCACGACTCAGGGTAGCAATTTTGTAATGATCCGACAACACATTTATAAGTAACTCTACATGAGGAGTTTTACCAGTACCTCCAACAGTAAGATTCCCGACATTTATAACAAAAGTTTCAAAAGAAAAAGATGGTTTTCTCCCAATGTCGAAAAGATAATTTCTTACTCTTGTGACAGCATCATAAAGAACTGCAAAAGGCCATAGTAATATTTTCAAAACAAACATCTCAAATTAATTGCTGTCAAGGCTGCAATTTAGTAAAATAGCATGTTATTTTTTAAAAGGTGTTAAAATGACCAAAATTAAAGACGTTATAGACTTTCTGGAATCTTTTGCCCCACCTGCATATCAGGAAGATTATGACAATTCAGGACTCCTCACAGGTAATGCAGCAGCTGAGCTTTCAGGAGTTTTAGTTACCCTTGACCTAACAGAAGAGGTTATTGAGGAGGCCAAATCATTGGGATACAATCTGATTATAGCTCACCATCCAATTATTTTCAGAGGACTAAAAAGACTTACCGGAAGCAATTATGTGGAGCGTACAGTTATCAAAGCAATTAAGTATGATATTTGTCTTTACGCCATTCACACCAATCTCGACAATGTTACAAATGGTGTAAACTTTAAAATTGCAGAAAAACTATCTCTGCTGAATCCAAAAATCCTTGCACCCAAATCAGGATTATTAAAAAAGCTTATATCGTTTGTTCCTGTTGCCAATAAAGAAAATGTCTTATCATCTCTCTACAAAGCAGGTGCAGGTAATATAGGAAATTACAGCAATTGTAGTTTTCAGCTTGAAGGTACTGGTACATTTAAGGCAAATGAAAACGCTAGCCCTTTTATTGGGAAAGCTAATCAGCCTGAATTCGTAAAAGAAGCCAGAATAGAAATTATATTTCCAGGCCATATTCAAAGACAGGTTGTACAGGCTTTGAGAGCATCTCATCCATATGAAGAACCTGCATTTGACATATTATTATTGGAAAATGAGAACTTAGAAACAGGATCGGGTGTTATAGGAGAGCTGCAGGAAGCAATGGATCCGGAAGCGTTTTTGAAGTACTTAAAAGAAAGAATGAATCTGTCAGTAATCAAATTTACCCAATTACTTCCAGGAAAAATTAAAAAAGTTGCGGCATGTGGCGGCGCAGGAAATTTTCTTTTAAAGAATGCAATACAGCAAAAAGCCGATATATTTATCACCTCAGATTTCAAATATCATGAGTATTTCGACGCAGATGGAAAGATAGTCATTGCTGATATTGGGCACTATGAAAGTGAAGTTTTTACAAAAGAGCTAATTTGCGAGCTTTTGAACAAAAATTTTACTAATATTGCAGTCGTTTTGTCAAAAATTAACACAAACCCCATAAGTTATATTTAGAATAAATGGAAACCACGATAGCACAAAAACTTGAGGCTCTGGTAAAACTTCAGACCATCGACTCTAAACTCGAGGAAATAAAAAAAATAAGAGGAGACTTACCCGAAGAAGTTAGGGATCTTGAGGATGAGCTTGAAGGATACGAGACAAGGGTTGGAAAGTATCTGAGTGATATCCAAAACCTAAACGACGAAATTACCAAAAACAAGCTTGCAATAAAAGACGCTGAGAAAAATATCAAAAAGTATGAAGATCAGCAGAAAAATGTAAGAAACAACAGAGAATATGATGCTATCACTAAAGAAGTTGAATTACAACAACTTGAAATTCAAATTAGTGAAAAGAGAACCAAAGAATACCAGCACAAGATCAACCAGAAAAATGATGACATCGCGAATACCCAAAGAATTCTAGATGACAGAAAGAAAGATCTGAAGCTAAAAAAAGATGAGCTCGAAACTTTAAGCTCAGAAAGTAAAGACGAAGAAGCCAAACTTTTAAAGGAAAGAGAAAAAGCTTCAAAATCAATTGAAGAAAGATTACTCAATTCCTACAATAAAATCCGTCTTAACGCAAACAATGGTCTGGCTGTTGTTTCTGTTAAAAGAGATGCCTGCGGCGGATGTTTCAACACTGTACCCCCACAAAGACAAGTAGATATCAGAGATAAGAAAAAGTTGATTGTTTGTGAACATTGCGGTCGTATTTTCGCAGATGTTGAAACTATTGTGCTTGAAACTGCAAAAAAATAACAATTTGAAGATTAAAGTTTTTAATCAGAAATATAAAAAAAGGGCTGCTATTTTAGTACGCCCTTTTTTTATACTTTTTTTCATTTCTCTTTCTCCCGCTTTATGTGCACAATTTTTCTTCACCGAAGCCAGCCAAGCAAAATATAAGGAAGTACTTAAATTAAAATCCGTGACAGGCTTTCCCTCTGCACAGCAAGACCAGGCAGCAAATGGGATAAATACGTATATAGAACACCTTGCTGAAACAATTAAAATGCTGGTTGAAGAAAATCCAGAGCTTCTTGATAGGTATAAGCAAAATTCTGAAGCAGCAGAAATAAAGGTATCCGGATTAAACCCAAATTCTCCATATTATTTATTTGTATTAGGGGAAATAAAACTCCAAAGGGCTTTTGTAAAGCTCAAATTCGGAGAAGAAATAAGTTCCATGTGGGAATTAAGGCTTGCCTATAAAACTCTTGCTGAAAATGCTATTAAACATCCTGATTTCCTTCCAAACAACAAATCCATCGGACTTTTAAAAATACTGGTAGGATCAATTCCTGAAAAATATACATGGATTGTAAATCTTGTGGGCATGGAAGGAAGTGTAAAAGAAGGTCTGGAAATGCTTAAGACAGTATCGGAATCTGAGACTCCTTTTGCTTCAGAGGCAAAAATACTTCGCATTGCTGTATTGAATTTTATTTTGGGAAAGGAAACTGGATCGGAGAAAGCTGTAAAAGATTTATATCTCAGTGAAAATGACAACTTACTTTACACTTTTTTATATGCTTCCGTCTGCATGAAAAATGCTCATTCAGAGGAAGCTCTATGCATTCTGGAAAGCAGTCCTGACTACAGTAGCAACTATCTCAACTTTGCCTATCTATATCTGATGACTGGTGATATCTATCTCCAAAAAGGTATTTATACCAAAGCATTTTACCTCTATAAAAGATTTCTCAATGAATACAGAGGAGGAAATTTTAAAAAGGAAGCCTATTATAAAATTTTCCTTTGTTACTGGCTAAATAATGAAGATGATAAAGCTATACAAATACTACCACAGATAAAAAAAGAAGGTAATGCTATTTATGATGGAGATAAGTATGCACTTTACTTTGCAGAAAACAGAGATTTTTCCGACAAAAATATTATGAAAGTCAGATTGGCGATTGATGGCGGATATTTCAATACTGCAGAAGATATTCTACAGAAGTTATCCCCAAATGATTTTCACTCCCAAAAAGATAAAATTGAATACTATTACAGATTTGCTAGGTTTTATCATAAAACAGGTAAAATTATAGAGGCTATAAAATTTTATAAAAAAACCATTGATCTTTCAGGAGACAAGAAGCTATACTTTGCCCCTAATGCTGCCCTTCAATTAGGCTACATATACAGATATCAAAACAATAAAGAACAGGCTGTTTTTTACTTCGAAAAAGCTCTGACCTATAAAGACTACTACTACAAAAACGGTATAGACAACAAAGCCAGAGGTGCGTTAAATGAAATAAAAAAAATATAACGTTTTATCTGTATCTTTTTTAAGTTTCCGTATTATATAATAAACTTTTTATTTTGAGTAATCATCAGACCAAAGAAGAAATCGCCAGGGAATTGGAATGGATACAGGCCTCCAGGTCTGACCCAAGACATTTCTCTCATATATATAATAAATACTATAGAAAGATTTTTCTGTTTATATATAAAAGAACAGACAATGAGGACCTGACTGCGGATCTTACCAGCCATGTATTTCTTCAGGCACTGGTTAATATTAAAAAGTATGAATTTAAAGGTCTCCCCTTTTCAGCATTCCTTTTTCGTATAGCTACAAATGAAGTGAATTTGTATTATAGAAAAACTAAATCTGTCCGTTCTATAAATATTGAAGAGGCGGATATTTTAGAACTGAAAGAAGAGCTTCACCTTGACAAAACTGAAAACATTGAAGATGGAATGCTCAAAGCCATGGAAAACCTGAATGAAAAAGAAATGCAAATGATAGAACTGAGGTTCTTTGATCAGAAATCATTCAAAGAAGTAGGATACATTCTGGGAATAACCGAAAATAATGCAAAAGTAAAAATCTACAGAATATTAGATAAATTAAGGGAAATCCTTAATCAAAGATTTAAAGCCTGACCATGGGAAAATTTAAAATTAACAAAAATAAACCCCGCCCCTCTGACGATAAAATTGCCAGTCATCAAAACTTTGACCAGTTAATAAAAAATTATAATCAGCTGACTGACTATAAAAAGGCAGTAAGACCATTATACCAAGACAAAAAATTTCTCGGATTTATTCTGATAATTCTTATTGTATTTCTAGCAATCTGGATTTCCGAAAATGAAGGTAATTCATCCGAAAGCCCTCTGAAAAAACAAAATCAGGAAAAAGACAGGTAAACTAATTCAGTTTACCTCTTGCCTCCCGAAGACTCAGGCTGTCTACTACTGCACCATAAATTTTATCCATCAGCTCCGGCCTTACAACATAATAGGAATAACTTTTGGCATAAGCCGAATCTCCTACAGCTTCTTCTTTGAATATCTCATTCTGATATGACTTATAAAGCTTTGAAGCTGAGTCTGATGGCAGGTTTTTCACTCCTACTGCTGCTTCCGCAATATGAATTCTTATAAGTATCTGAACCATCTTTTCCTTTGGCAGGATATCCTCAGGAATTTCTTCAGCAGGCCCCTTGCAAGATGCAATTGCCAATAATAAAACCAAAAAAAACTTTTTCACGTCGAAAATTACTTATTTTAATGCTAATTTTAAAAAGTCTCTTTCCCTTGTTTAAGTTCAGCAATGAAAGAACTTCTAAAGAAAATACGGAAATACGAAATACAGATTAGAAAAGCAGTGAATAATCACATGCATGGTGACTTTCATTCTGTATTTAAAGGATCAGGCCTGGAATTTGATGATGTCCGCTCCTATCAATATGGGGATGATGTAAGGACAATTGACTGGAACGTTTCAGCAAAAGGCCATGGTACTTTCGTAAAGACTTTTAAAGAAGAAAAAGAACAAAACGTATTTTTCATTCTGGATGTTAGTGCTTCTCAGGAAATAGGAAAAAATACAAGAAAAATTGATATTGGGAGAGAAATATGTGCAGTGCTTGCACTGTCAGCTGTTAAGAACAATGGAAGTGTTGGCCTGATATGTTTCAGTGATCAGAAGGAAGCATATATAAAACCTGATAAAGGAATGCGCCACGCCTATCAAATGATTGGCACTCTTTTCAATCTGACTCCGGTTTCAATAAAAACAGACCTTCAGAAATCTTTAAAATTTACCTTAACCATGCTCAAGAAAAAAAGTGTGGTAATTTTTATTTCTGACTTTATAGACACTGGCTATCATACCAATCTTTCTGCTCTTGCACACAAGCATGACCTGGTTGTTATTCATCTCAACGATCCTAGAGAGATCAGATTTCCCAATCTTGGCATTATCCCACTTTATGACAAAGAAACCAGAAAGACAATCTGGGTTAATTCTTCTTCCTCAAAATTCAGAGAAAAAATAAATAAAGGCCATGCTGAAAATAAACTTAAACTTGAGCAGTTTTGCAGAAGAAATGGAGCTAACTATCTTTGGGTAAATACGAATGAAGATTATTTAACTAAACTTGTTCAGTTATTTAAAATAAGAAGAATACGAAGCAAAAGGTAGAGATGAAAAGATTGTTGACGTTACTTCTTACTATTATATATCCAATTCTTCCAATGAGTCAGACTTTACCTCCCAAGGGATTTTTTCAGGAAGACTCTGTTCAAATAGGTGCCCCGTTTAGCTTTGCCCTTAGCCTTTCCTATAATGCAGATGAACAGGTTTTATTCCCAGACTCCAATTACAACTATAAACCGTTCGAACTCATAAGCAAAAATTATTTTCCGACTAAAACAATTAACGGAATCAGTAAAGATTGTGTCGTTTACATTTTTGAAACCTTTAAAACAGACAGCATACAAAAATTAAGCCTTCCGGTCTTTTACATTCGTAATGGAGATAGCCTTAAGATTTATAGTCAGTCAGACTCTGTTGCAATCATCCAAAACATTAAGACATTGTCAGGACAGAAGCTCTTAAGTGATACACATTATTCAAAAGTAAAGAGAACAATCAATTACCCTTTGATTATTGGAATAGCTGCAATCATTTTCTTCCTCCTCTTCTTGTTTTACATGCTTTTTGGAAAGGCGATTGTCAGAAGTTATAAACTTTATGTCATAAGAAAAGCACATCTCACTTTTCTGAGGAACTTTGAAAAACATGAAAAAGAATTTAAGACGGAAAATGATCCTGACATTGTCGAGCGGGCTTTAAATCTATGGAAAGTATATCTTACCAGACTTGAAAACATTCCTGTTAATACATATACCACTACAGAAATTATTGACTTATATAAGCAGGAAGATTTACAGCAAGGATTACAGGATATTGACCGGGCAATATACGGAGGTCTTGTTTCTGCCGCACCTGCAAGGTCTCTTGCAATCCTGAAAAAATTTTCTAATAAAAGATTTCTCGAAGTAAAGAATAAATTGAGCAATGTTTGATTTTTTAAAAGATATATCAGACTGGTTTTCCTGGAGTTGGTTTCTTCCTTCTACTTTAAGGTCTTTTCATTGGGACTCACTTTACTTTCTTTACCTGATTCCGGTAATTCCACTTTTGGTCTTGCTTAGATGGGCATTTTATTATCGATTCAGACAGAAGCTGGATGTTGCTTTTCCTTTAAGGGATATAAATTACTCCTGGTTTGTGGGTAAGCTTAGATTTATTCCATATTTTTTTATAATTATTAGTATCTGGTTATTGCTTTTAGCGCTGGCCCGACCTCAAAAGAATGATGAAACAGTAGAAGTCTATAAGGAAGGCATTGATATTATTTTGGTCCTTGATATTTCTGAATCTATGGAATTAGAGGATCTGAATCCAAATAGACTCTCCGCGGCCAAAAATATTGCTTCCCGTTTTATCGAATCCAGAAAGGAAGACAGAATAGGTCTTGTCGTATTCTCAGGGGATGCCTTTTCTTTGTCACCACTTACAACAGATCATCAACTTGTCCAAAGTTTTATTGCAGAACTGAACTCGGGAATGATAGAAAGTGGAGGATCTGCCATTGGAAATGCAATAGGTGTTGCAATAAACCGACTTCGTGAATCACAATCCAAATCAAAGGTGATGATTGTGATAAGTGATGGAGAAAATACTGCAGGAAATTTGAACCCGCTCATGGCTGCTAAACTGGCAAAAGCATTCGGAATAAAAATATATTCCATCGCAATTGGCCGGGAAGGAAAAGTAGCCTGGGGGAAAGATACTTATGGACAAAAAGCATATGTCGATTCACATCTTGATGAAACTACTTTAAGAAAAATTGCCCAAATCAGTGATGGAAAGTTTTTCAGAGCCTCTAACAGAAAAGCTCTTGAACAAACCTTTAAACTTATTGACTCTTTCGAAAAAGGAATTATCAAAGAAAACAGATTCAAAAATACCCGTGATTATTATCAGGTATATTTATTCTGGGCAATGATCATTTACTTGATATGGCTATTTTTAAAATCTACATTTATCTCTAATGCTTTAGAGGATTGACTCCCGGAGTATTAAACCAATGTAACACCTATAAAGGCCGAGACCAAAAAATTTACTCCGATCAGGACCAATATTCCTCCCAACAGTTTATTCAATAATAAAATTGTGTTATTAGTAAATACCTTTTTAATCCTGTGAGCAAGGTAAGACTTAAGTATGTCCATTCCGAAGATCGAAAGGATCAAAGTTGCAAAAAAAGTAAATACATCAGCCTGATTATCGCTATACTTGACGCTAACGACGCTGGTAAGAGCAAGCCAGTAAAAGAATGTTGAAGGGTTTAAGAAATTCAACGCTAAACCTTTAATGATAAAATTGCCCTTTTTATATTCCTTTTGAATAGGCTCAAGGTTAACTTTTTTATCTTCAGGTTTAAAAAAATAGAACAACCCAAAAAGACACAGGATTGCACCTCCTGTAGATTTTATTATTTTTTCGAAGTGTGCATCATCTATAAAGTTTGAGATACCCAAATAAGATGCGAGGATAAAAAAAATATCACTCAATGCGACTCCCAAAGCGAAAAAAACCGCATATTTAAAAGTCTTCTGAATACTTGTCTGAATCAGAGCAAAGAAAACAGGACCGGGAAGCAATGCCAGCAATGCCGCAAATCCTAAAGCGCTTGCAATGATTTCGGCCATTAATGAAGGTTTTCAGTTTCCTGCTTCACAAATTTCGACCATTCATCAAACAAAGCCTTCTTCATTACCCTTGGAAACTTATTCTGCCCCCCTTCTTTTCCCTTACTTTTGAACCATTTATAAAAAACTGCAGAAGGAATTACATTTACAAAAATATCTTTCAAAGCATGTCCCCTTTCAACCCTGTAATCATCATTCAATTGTTTCAGATGTTCATCAAGTCGAAGTTTAAGCTTTTCCTGATCTACTGGTTGATCAGTACCGATAAACCATTGATGCGCAAAAAGTGAATCATGTTCAATACCTGAAACTGTAAATTCCCTGATTTCAATATTAAACTCCTCAGAAATCTGATGTATAGCCTTATTCATATTCTCAACAGAAAGATGCTCACCACATAGACTCAAAAAATGTTTTGTTCTACCTGTAATGATTATTTCTGATTCAGCTTTAGATACAAATCGGATTACATCACCGATCAGGTATCTCCATGTACCTGCATTTGTACTCAGTAACAAAGCATAATCCACACCCTCCTCAATCTGGTGTATCATCAGAGTTTCAGGATTGTCAACTAAGTCTCCATCCTGATTAAAATTCTTTTCATTAAAAGGAACAAACTCGAAAAACAAACCATTATCTAAAACAAGTTTCATGGATTTGCTATTCGGCTTAGACTGGAATGCTATAAAACCTTCGGATGCCAGATAAGTCTCCATATAAATCAAAGGTTTTCCCAGTAGTTTTTCGAATCCCCTTTTGTATGGTTCAAAGGAAACTCCACCATGCACAAATATTTTTAAATTAGGCCAAACTTCATGAATATTTTTGACTTTGTGATATTCGATAATCCTCTCCATCATTATCTGGATCCAGGCTGGTACGCCAACTACAAATCCGATATCCCAATTTTTTGCATTAACAGTAATTTCGTTAAGCTTTTTATCCCAATCACGGTTTTTAGCAATTTTTCTTCCTGGTTTATAAAAAAGATGAAACCACAAAGGTATTTTACTAGCCTGAATTCCACTCAAATCTCCTTCGTAGTATGAACCAGCTTTGAGCAACTCTGTACTTCCTCCTAGCATTAAAATTTCTTTTTCAAATGCCTCACTTGGAAGGTCATAAGCAGAAAGAGAAAGGATCTGTTGAATACCGGTTCGCTTATTGGATTTGATCATATCCTTTGTTAAAGGAATATGCTTGGTAGAAGCTTCTGAAGTACCGGAACTTAGAGCGAAATACCGAACTATACCCGGCCAGGAGACATCGCGTTCTCCTGCTTTGCTCTTATGCCACCATTTATTAAATAATTGATTATAATTCCAGATGGGTACATTCTTTTTATATTCTGAATAAAAGCTCTCTCCCCCAACGTTAAAATTCTGAAGTATTCCTTGAAAATGATAATGCTGCCCAAATTGTGTTTCAGAGGCTTTTTTTAAAAGCTTTTTCAGCTCTTTTTTTTGCATTTCAAATGCAGAACGTTGCTCACTCTCAATCTTTTTCCCTAGCTTAATCCCTTTGTTTAATATAGCACCAAATAACGCCATTCCTGCCAGTTTTTTTAAAAGACTTTAAACTTAAACTAATTATCTCTCCAACCCCTTGCAATAATAATGCTAAGATAAATTGAAGAATTTAAACTTTTATCTATTTTTTAGTAAAATTACGTGGTTTTACAAGCAAAAAGAACTAAATGAGTATTTCACAAAATCTTCAGAAAATCCGATCCTTTTTAGATCCCTTTAAAACCAAATTAATAGCAGTTTCCAAAACCTATCCTGCAGATATAATTTTAGAAGCTTACAACTCAGGACAAACAGATTTTGGAGAGAATAAAGTTCAGGAACTCATGTCAAAATATGAAGTTCTCCCTAAAAATATTCAATGGCATTTGATTGGGCATCTACAAAGCAATAAAATAAAATACATTGCTCCTTTTATACATTTGATTCACTCGGTTGATTCTTTCAAATTATTAAAAGAAATAAATAAAGAGGCTAAAAAAAATAACCGAATTATCAACTGTCTCTTACAGATCCACATAGCTCAGGAAGAAACTAAGTTTGGTTTTTCGGAAGAAGAACTTTTCATTACTATCCAATCTGAGGAACTTAAAGATATGAAGAACATTCAAATTTTGGGGTTAATGGGAATGGCTAGCAACACTGAAAATGAGAGTCAAATAAAAAAAGAATTTCAGCACATTCAACAACTCTTTAATCAGATTAAATCTTCTTATCAAAATGATCGGATAAAAATGGAAGAATTGTCTATTGGTATGAGTTCTGATTATAAATTAGCATGCGAATCAGGAAGTACTATGGTGCGGGTTGGAAGTGCTATATTCGGATCCAGAAATTACTTATAACTTAAAATATCATGCATAAATTATTCCTAACCTTAGGTTCCATATCAGGAGCTTTATCTGTAATGATTGGGGCTTTTGGAGCTCACAAACTTAAAGATTACCTTCTTAAAGTTGGAAGAGCTGATGTATTTGAAACAGCTGTAAAATATCAGTTTTACCACACTTTTGCTCTTCTTTTTATCGGATTAGTACTATTGATCAAAGGTGATATTAAAACACTTAATTATTCCGGGTATTGCTTTATAACTGGTATAATAATCTTCAGTGGATCTTTGTATGTGCTTTGTCTTACAAATGTATCCAAATGGGGAGCAATAACTCCAATTGGAGGGTTATTCCTAATCGCAGGATGGATCTTTGCTTTGATTAGTATTTTGAGAAATCTCTGATTGAATATAGTTATTTCTTAGGCTGGATATTAACCACAATATTAACTCGTGCAGGATTATTTGTTGCATTGCTTAATATTGTAATCACTTTAGTTAACCGGCCTTCTTTTCCTTCTGAATTAAATTTCACAAGTATTTCGCCTTCTTTACCAGGCAT
Organism: Sporocytophaga myxococcoides; assembly: GCF_000775915.1. NCBI lineage: Bacteria > Pseudomonadati > Bacteroidota > Cytophagia > Cytophagales > Cytophagaceae > Sporocytophaga > Sporocytophaga myxococcoides. The sequence goes on along the minus strand of NZ_BBLT01000001.1, from coordinate 600,325 downwards.
AATCGGTTCTTTAGAAAATTTAGGAACTGTGCATCCACATGTTGTCAATACTTCCCTTAACATAAGCGGTGCATTACCTGTATTGGTAAATTTAAATACGTGTTTTACAGAATCTCCCTGAACGATATCTCCAAATTCAAAGGACTTTTCTGCAAATTCGAGTACTGGGCCATTAGAAGTCTGAGCTTTTGTCTCAAAATTTAAAACTAACGCTAGAAAAAAAGTAAGGCTATATATTATAAAAGGCTTCATATTCTTATTCCATTTTTCTTTTAAAAATAACAATTTTCCTGCCATTTATCAGAAAAACTTACTGTTAAAATTCACAAGAAATAATTCCTCAGACGCTCTGGTGACTGCTGTATATAACCATCTTGCAAATTCTTTGTTGACTTGCTCTTCAGTAAGATATCCCTGATCAACAAAAACTGCTTTCCACTGCCCCCCTTGGGACTTGTGGCAAGTCAAAGCATATGCAAATTTTACCTGAAGAGCATTAAGGTAAGGATCTTTCCTGATAGCATCAACCCTGTCTTTTTTAGTCTTTATGTCCAGATAATCCTGAAGAACGGAATCATATAGCTTCTTGTTCTCCTCTTGTGATACGGAAGGTGTAAAGCTATGAAGAGTATCCAGAAAAATGAGCGTTTCGAAAGCTGGCAGATCAGGATAATCAATCAGCTGAAGTTCAACTTTTGCAAAGCGAAACCCATGAGCCTCTGTAATACTTCTGATTTTCCTTATTTCCGCAAAATCACCATTGGCAATAAAGCCAGGGGTTGTACCTTCTTCCAGGACTGTATAGTTGTTTCTGACAACCATTAGCAGATCTCCTGCTTCAATTTCACTTTCACAGAAACGTATGGCTCTGCGAACATAGTTATTGTATTGTGTAGCCGACTTATTAGACCTGCAAATAATGACTGTATTTTCTTCTCCGTACTTGTCATATGCGTATCTCAAACCCTCTTCCAGTTTCTCCCCCGTCATTTTATAAAAATCCTTATATCCTTTGGTTGTAAAACGGATATCGAAATTATCTTTAGCTAAATTCGTGCGAAGCGAAGTCGCATTAAACAAAATTCCCGACGCTTGCTCCTGCCTTACCACTTCATTGAGCTCGTATTCCACAAGATCAACACCGAAATTACTCTGAAGATAATCCCCCTCCAATGCCTGACTTATCTCTCTTTTTATTGGAGGAAGCTGAGCATTATCACCGATTAGCATTAATCGGTTAGACTTTTTCTCGAAAACAAATTCAACAAGATCAGTTAGTAGTTTTCTTTCTCCGAAATCCCCATCGTCTGAAATCATAGAGGCTTCGTCCACTATGAATAATGTGTTGGCAAAAAGGTTCTTTTTCCTTCTAAACTGAAGGTTTCCACTAGCAGAATCCTCTTCCCTTACATAGATTTGTTTATGAATGGTAAAAGCTTTTCGGCCAGAATAGTTGCTCATGACCTTAGCTGCTCTTCCGGTAGGAGCCATTAATACAACGGGCATCTCCAAAGTGTCCAGAGCTTTTACCAGAGCACTAACCAATGTAGTTTTACCTGTTCCTGCATACCCCTTTAATAGAAAAACAGGCTTTTTCATTTGCCTTGAAAAGAGGAAATCGTCCAGCATTTTAAATACTGCCTGCTGACCATAGGTAGGTTCAAAAGGGAAGTTGGAGGAAATTAAAGCCGAAGGTCGCACAGGATACAAATTTCCGATAAATTGCACTAATATGGAAGAGCATCATCAGGAAATAATCAATACCTACGGAAATAAAATCAGGGTCAGAGTTTGTGGGTTATTGTTCAGAAACTCCGATATACTATTAGTCAAGCACTTGACCATCGGGAAAAATATATTCTTTTATGCTCCCCCGGGAGGTGGGATAGATTTTGGTGAATCGGCTGAAGAGTCTCTGATCCGTGAGTTTCATGAAGAAACAGGGCTAAAAGTAAGAATTAAGTCATTCCTTCTTACTCATGAATACCTTGAGCCTCCGTTACATGCCATAGAACTTTTCTTTGAAGTTGAAGAAATTGGAGGAACACTTTCATTAGGAAAAGATCCGGAGATGGGACTGGATAATCAGATAATAAAAGAAGTAAAATTCTGGAGTCTTTTAGAAATCAAAAAAAATGATGCCGGTTTATTCCACAACATTTTTCGCCTGGCTAAAACCAAGTCTGAACTATTAAACCTAAAAGGTTATTTTCTTCATAAAGGGAATGATTAAGGGTATGGAAGAAATACAAGACCTTCAACAGAATATAATTGACATCTTTGGAAACAAAACAAGAGTAAAAGTACGAGGATTACTGTTTAGAAACACTTCCGATGTACTACTCATTAAGCACCTTACTATAGGTAAAAATAAGTTCTTTTATTCCCCTCCCGGAGGAGGAATAGATTTCGGAGAATCAGCTGAAGAATCCCTGATACGAGAATTTTATGAGGAAACAGGACTTATAGTCAGAATTAATAAATTCCTTTTCACTCATGAATATCTTCATCCCCCATTTCATGAGGTTGAGCTATTCTTTGAAATAGAAGAAACAGGAGGGAAATTAAAACTAGGGAAAGACCCTGAGATGGAATCAGACAGCCAGATCATAGAAGAAGTTAAATTCTGGAACCTTGGCGACATTCAAAAAAAAGATGCCAGTTTGTTCCATAATATTTTTCGCCTGGCTAAAACCAATACAGAATTGTTAAATCTAAAAGGTTATATTCTTCAAAAAGATAATAGTTAAGAAAAGTTTTTCCACATTTTAACATTTTTGTGGAAAAAATATTTTCAACAGTAAAAATTTGGTTAATTTTAAAGAGAAATAATATATTAACCATTTATCCACATTATTCCTCAGGCAATGTGAATATCTTGTTAAGATGGAAGAACTAACAGCGCAGTACAAATTAAACAAAAAAATAAAAGACGATCAGTTCAATGTGGACTTGATTGCAAGGTATACTCTATCACTTCAGGTAAGTAAAGACCTTTTCCGTATCTGCATTACAGATTCTGTTAAAAACAGGTGTCTATTACTTGAAGATTATCAACTACAGAATATCCGCACACCGGACCAATTGCTCGAGCAGTTAAGACTTCTTTATGAAGATCATGCTTTATTACAAGCAGGGTTCTGGAAGGATGTAAGACTTGCTATAAAAAATACTTGTTTCTCTTTAATTCCTTTCTCGCTATTTGAGAAACAATATCTGAAAGACTATCTGCATATCAATTGTCATTTTTCTGATGACAACAACGATGAAGTATATTATTATCGTCAGAACAGATTGGACGCGGTGAATATCTTTTCTGCAGATAAAAAAATAATCGAATGGTTTAACTTAAGATACCCTTCCAAAAAGGTAAAGGTTGTACATCATACAAGCCCATTAATTGAGGGGGTTTTGCTTACCGGAACTAATAAGCAGGATTTATCAGTAGTGATCAATGTTGAAAATCAATATATGACCATCCTGGTAAAGCGAAGTAAAAATTTAGAGTACTGTAATTCTTTTAATTATATAAGTCCGGAAGATTTTGTATACTTCACCATGTTTGTGATGGATCAGCTTCAGATCAACCCTGAATCAGTACCTGTTACTGTATTCGGAGAAATCAGCCCTGATTCAACCTTATATAAAAAACTTTATAAATATATCAAAAACATTTCGTTCGGAGATAAGCCTTCCAGCCTTCACTTTGGATATAACTTTGATGAAGTTTTCGACCACAAATTTTTTGATCTATATACTATGCACCTTTGTGAATAGCACTAACGAATGGAAAGGATAGCACTTTTTCCCGGATCATTTGATCCATTTACCAAAGGACATTTGGATATTGTGATGCGCAGTATCAGTTTGTTCGATAAAGTTATTATAGGCATTGGAAAAAACAGTAATAAGAGCAGGTACTTTCCTTTGGAGTTTATAGAGACTAAAATTAAAGGTGTATTTAAAGATTTTCCACAAGTGAGCGTTGAATCTTATGAAGGATTTACTGCAGATTTTGCCAAGAGAAGAGATGCAAAATTTATAATCAGAGGATTAAGAAACACCACAGATTTTGAATATGAATGTGGCATAGCTCAGGCAAATAAATTCCTTTGGAATGAAATGGAGACTATATTTTTAATAACCTCGCCTGAATTAGCAGCACTTAGCTCATCAATTATAAGAGATTTGCATAGATATGGAGCAAAGGCAGATCATTTTCTGCCTTATGAATTAGATTATCCTACAAAATAGTTTTTTCCCTATAAAAATTATCAAGAACTTCTTCTATAGATCTGTAGGAGTTTTTAGTAGCTTTTTTCACATCCTTTTTATCCATCCACCTGACTTCTTCAATATACTCCTCAATTTGGGGACGCATCATAGTGTCATTTACATTTTCCATAAGGTACCAGGTCGTTTTCTTCAAAATTCTTCTTCCCTTGCGAACATAAGTATGCCAGGTTTTACAAATTTTTTCTTTAACCTCAACCTTGATATTGCACTCTTCTTCTACCTCTCTTTTAGCGCCTTTCTCCGTGTCCTCTTTCTTTCTTAACTTTCCTTTTGGCAAATCCCATTTTTTTAACCGGAAAATCATGAGGATTTTATCCTCTTTCACGACAATCCCACCTGCTGCTTTAACAATCTTAAACTGATCCTTGACAAATTCAACAGCAAATTTTTTATCAGGAACAGCAAAGGTTATTTCTTTAAGTTTCTTCAATTTTTTCACCTCCAGTAACTTAAGCAAACGGTCAATATGAGAAGGAGAAGCTCCCATAATAATGACATTCCCCACGAGGTTTTTGGAAATAATCTCATTTTTGCCATCGAGCACAGCATCATAAGCACTGCTGTCCAATTGCTCGCCAAGCTGCACTATCCATACAGGCTTGTCATTCAAAAAAAGCTTCATTTAAATTGGTAATTGGGATGGTAAATTTTGATTATATATCATGCAAAGTAACAAATAGAATTGTATCATGCTATTAAATATTATTCTAAATTTGCCTTCAAATAAATTTATATGTCTTCAGAAAAAGTAGCTGAATCCCTTCTTAAAATCGGTGCGATAAAACTTCGTCCTGAAAATCCTTTCAAATGGGCATCAGGCTGGAACTCACCAATTTACTGTGACAACAGATTTTCTCTTTCATTTCCTGATGTTAGAAACATCATTAAAGAAGAACTTGTTTCTCTTGTAAAAGAATATTTTCCTCAGACAGAAGCTATTGCCGGTGTGGCAACTGCAGGTATCCCCCAAGGTACTCTAATCGCTGACAAAATGAACTTGCCATTCCTTTACGTAAGACCCAAGCCAAAAGATCATGGAATGGAAAATCTTATTGAAGGAAAAATTCATCCGGGACAAAAAGTAGTTGTCGTTGAGGACCTTATATCCACCGGCGGAAGTTCATTAAAAGCTGTAGAAGCATTGAGAGATGGAGGTATCGAGGTACTTGGGATGGTTTCCATCTTTACTTACAGTTTTGATATTGCAGAGAAAAACTTTAAAGACAAAGGAGTAATATTAAAATCACTTACAGATTACAATGCATTGCTTAAAGAAGCCATCAAACTTGGATACATTAAAGAAAGTGATCTGGAAACATTAAGTTCCTGGAGAACAGCTCCCGAAAAATGGTCAGTATAAGCTTTTTATTTTTATAATTTTAATAAAGCCTTTCGAAGCTGGATTTAACATAAATCCTCTTTGAAAGGCTTTACAATTTTAGCCTAAAAGTCTTAACACGTTGAAAAGAATAGGTTTAATTTCCGATACTCACGGATTTCTGGATCCAAAAGTCTTTGATCATTTTAAAGATGTAGATGAGATCTGGCATGCAGGAGATTTCGGACCAGCAGAAGTGGCATTAGAATTAGCCAGAATTAAGCCGTTAAAAGGTGTATATGGCAATATTGATGATAAAGATATTCGGTTTGAATTTCCAAAAGATTTGATTTTTGAAGAAGAAGGATTTAAAATCTTCATCACTCACATTGGTGGTTATCCTGGGCACTATGCCAAAGGAATTAAAGATCAATTGAAAAAGGAAAAACCTGATCTTTTTATTTGCGGACATTCTCATATTCTCAGAGTAATATCCGATCCGGAACTTAAATTGATTTCGATAAATCCAGGAGCTGCTGGTAATCAAGGGTTTCATAAAATAAAAACAATTATGAAATTTGACCTCAATAATAAAAAACTGGAAAATGTGAAGGCAATTGAATTAGGCAAAAGAGGATAAAATAAAAAAGGTGAACCTGAATTCACCTTTTTTTATAATAACTTTATGAATGCTTTATTATGCACCAGCTTGTTTTTTCAACTCTTCTAGATCTATTTTCTTGATCACAGGAACAGCAGTAAGTCTTTTAATGCTTGTAGTTCTTGCTTTAGAAACAGTTTTATTCTTTTTTTCTTTTCTTTTTAATCTAGTGACTGCCATTGTTCTTAAAATTAGAATTGAGTCCGCAAAGATATACTTTTTTCTAATAATGGAAAAACTTTTTTAAAAGATATTATTAAAATTTCCACTGGCTATCAGGTAAAATGTGATATGAGCCATTATACATGCTGCCGGCCACAACTCCCATCGGATATTTATTGAATTTTGACCATAAAACCTTTTGATCCACAACACAGCTATAAATATACCCAGGAAAGAACAAAGTAAGCTTAAAATATATACTACAGCTTTTATTGCAGCTTTTGGACTATGAAAACTGATAAACCCTCTCGCCTCCTCTATTCCAAATGGATTAGTCACTCTGTCAGAGTGAATAGGCTTTATTACAATCAATGGATTATGTACTGATACAGATGCTTCTGTTAAAAATGTCTTTTCACTGACTTTATATCGTTCTCCGAACAATTCCCAATTCAGAATTAATGCCACGCTACATTCAAAAATCAGAAATAGCACGGGGATTAATAGCATTTTGTAATTTTCTCTTTTCTTTAAAATGTAATCTAAACTTTTAATAATTTTCATAACACTCATTTTTACTCAAATTGGACCTTTATTTACGGTCAAAAAAGGTCATTTGTTAGCCGCTTTTTGTATTTTTGCCGGCAAATTCTGATTATGAGTACTCAAAAACCCTCAATTCCAAAAGGTACAAGAGATTTTGGCCCTGAAAAAATGGCCAAAAGAAATTATATATTTTCTACTATAAAAGAAGTTTTTACCCGTTTTGGATTTCTTCCTCTGGAAACTCCTTCCATGGAAAATATTTCAGTCCTTACGGGAAAATATGGTGATGAAGGAGATCAGCTTATCTTCAAAATATTGAACTCAAGGCTTTACGAGGCGAAAAATAAAGAGGAACTAAAAGCTGAATTTGATAAGGGCCTGGAAAAAAACATCAACTCTGATATTCTTACGGAAAAAGCTTTAAGATACGACCTTACTGTACCTTTTGCACGGTATGTCGTTATGAACAGAAATGAAATAACTTTTCCATTTAAAAGATATCAGATTCAACCGGTTTGGAGAGCAGACAGGCCACAAAAAGGCAGATATCGTGAGTTTTACCAATGTGATGCGGATATTGTCGGCACAGACTCTTTATTATGCGAGGCTGAAATCGTTTTGATGGTTCATGAGGTATTTAAAAAACTGAAAATTGAAAACTTCGCTTTAAAAATCAATAACAGAAAGATATTGTCCGGAATTACTGAAATAATTGGTAAGCCAGGCTGTGAAACAGATTTTTGTGTTGCCATTGACAAGCTTGACAAAATCGGGATCGAAGGAGTTCTGAAAGAATTAAGAGAAAAGGATTTTGATGAAAAAAGTATAGAATTGCTTTTACCTATTCTTCATCTGCAAGGTGATAGCAAAGAAAAACTGGAAGCAATGAAAGAAATTCTGGCAAGTTCGGCTACTGGTTTAAAAGGGATCGAAGAAATAAATGCTGTACTTGAAAAAGTAGGCTTGCTGGGTTTGACAACCTCCAGTCTTGAATTTGACCTTACTCTTGCCCGTGGCCTGAGCTATTATACAGGAGCGATATTCGAGGTAAAGGCAATCGGAGTTCAAATAGGAAGTATCAGTGGCGGAGGTCGTTACGATAATCTTACTGGTGTATTCGGATTACCGGGAGTTTCCGGAGTCGGTATTTCTTTTGGGGTTGACAGAATTTATGATGTAATGGAAGAATTAAATTTATTTCCGGAAGAGCATTTAGATTCTACAAAAATTCTTCTTTGCTATTTTGACGAAAAGGGACAACAATTCGGTCTTCCATTGCTTACCAAGTTAAGAGCTGCGTGTATCAATAGTGAGATCTATCCCGATGTGGCAAAAATCAAGAAGCAGTTAGACTATGCCAATAAAAAACAGGTGACCTACGTTGGGATCATAGGTGATGAAGAGATTAAAGCCGGAAAAGTCGCAGTTAAAAACATGGTAAGCGGGGAACAGGAGTCTTTGACTATTGATGAGATTATCGCAAAACTAAAATAACAAAGCCTGGTGATTCAATTTGTAAAGTATTTTTTTGGGGTCATTTTACTTTTCCACTGCTTTTATAGTATAGGGCAGGAAAAATTTGATTTATCTGCCGACACTATTTGCGTTGGCGATTTATTAACTATCAGTGACGACAACAAACCAAATACTTACTACAATTTTCACGGATCCAATCTTGATACATGCGGCACAATTCCTAATGCTATTACATATGATAATTATGTAGCTTGCAAATCCTATATCTATAAAAAATCCGGATCATACGTCATAGATCAGATTATCAATAGTTACACTGCCAAGAAGACAGTAGTTGTGATGGATAAACTTCCTCCTGCTTTTGAAGTTTTCAGATGCATCAGTAATCAGGTCAAAATCCGAATTACCGATACTTATTACCATGAATATTTGCTTGATTATGGCACTGGCCCTATAGCAGTTAATTCAGGGCAGGAGCTTATAGTTACTTTGGCAGGACCGACCGCTATAAAATTAACAGGAAGATTCAGACCTACCCTTTGTGGAAATTCAGCAACCCAGAATGTGACTCCATTTTCCGTTTTGCCGGTTCCTCAGTTAAACAAAGTCATAGCAAACAACTTTAGTCAGTCATCAGGCAGCATAAATATTTTGTTTTCGGTTTCAACTTCTTTTAATCAATACAAGGTTGAACGAGACATTAATTATTCCGGGATATTTACTCCCATCGATACCATTGATGGTACCAATACGAGTTTTCTTGATGAAAACCTAAACACAGAAAACAACTCCTACTGTTACAGAATTTCAGCTTTTGATGACTGTAATAACATGAGCTCTTCTTCAACTATTTGCTCCTCTCCTTTTTCAGTTTCGGCTATCAACAATGCAAACAATATCAATTGGACTCAATATCATCAACCCGGCTTTCAAAGCTATGAGATTCTTAAAAATAGTGTAACACTTTCAACATTTACCTCCAGTAATACAACAACCATCAGTGATACAGATATCAAATGTGGAAAGGAAGACTGCTATAAACTTATCACTCATCTGATTTCAGGAGGAGTATTTGAATCTCCGGCAATCTGTGTAAAAGGAATATCTAACAATATCCCCACAGCTATTAGTAACCTGAATTCAACCATAGAAAACAATCAGGTAAAAATATTATGGAGTTCGTCTGTTTCTTCCATACCAAAGTACACTATTTTAAAAAGTACGAATGGAGGATCACCTGAAATCATAACAGAAGTAAAGCAACAGCCCTATTTTACATCAATCAACTTTTTAGATAGTGATTGTTACCAGATTGAATTTTCGGATTCTTGCGGAAATAAATCACCGCTGAGTAATCAGACATGCCCGGTTGTACTCACTCTAGAAGAGTCCGAGACCGAGAATATGCTGCAATGGACACCCTATTCAGGTTTTGTTTCAGGAATATCAAAATACGTAATAGTAAAGTCAGATCTATCAGGAAATATTTTAAAAGAAATTGATGCTGGCACCAGTCTTTCTTTTACAGACACAGAAATTGATCCTCACACTTCTGTTGGGTTCACATATTATATTAAAGCAATTCCGGCGGGAATTGAAGTCATCCCCTTTTCACAGTCAAATATAAAAACAGTAAAATACGAAATTCAGATATTTACCCCTACAGCATTTACTCCGGACAAAGATGGTATTAATGATGTTTTTATTCCAAAGGGGAAATTCTTTACTGAATTTGAAATGACCGTTTTTAACCGGTGGGGAGAAATAGTATTTCACAGTACCGACATTAATAATGGTTGGGATGGACTTTATAAAGGAGATGTAGCTAAACAAGACAGCTATGCTTACCTAATAAAAGCAAAAGATAACCGAGGAAGAGAAAAGGTATATAAAGGAACAGTTACATTATTAAGATAAAATCTTAGATTTGAGAAAAAAATTGATATAGACATGTTTGATATGATGAACATGCTTGGAAAAATAAAAGAAGTACAAGCAAAAGTAAAAGAAGCTAAAGACAATTTAGTAAACATCACTGTTACTTCCGAAGCTGGAGCAGGAATGGTTAAAGCAACTATCAATGGCAACCGTAAAATAGTAAAGCTGGATATTGATCCGGAAATGCTTAAAAGTAACGACAAAGAAATGATACAGGACCTGGTAGTAGCAGCGGTAAATAAAGGAATGGAAGAAATAGAAGAAAAGATCAAAGAAAGTCTTAAAAAATCAACAGAAGGTTTATTGCCAAACATACCAGGCTTGGATTTAGGAAATATAATTTAACATGAAAGTAGCAGTAGTCATCCTTAACTGGAATGGCTTAACATTTTTAAAGAAGTTTTTACCTGACGTAATAAAATATAGTCCGGAGGCCACTGTTTATGTAGCAGACAACAATTCTTTTGACGAAAGCCTCCAATATGTTGAGAAAAATCATCCGGAAGTAGAAATTATTCAATTACCCAAAAATGAAGGGTTCTGCAAAGGATATAATTCAGCCTTAAGTCAAATTGAGGCTGAATATTATGTATTATTAAATTCAGATGTTCAGGTTACTGCAGGGTGGATTAGCCCTATAATCAGCCTAATGGATTCGGATCCATTAATTGCAGCCTGCCAGCCGAAGATCAAATCATATTTAGAACCTGAATATTTTGAATATGCCGGGGCAGCAGGAGGATTTATAGATTATCTTGGTTATCCCTTTTGCAGAGGACGAATATTTGAAAAACTGGAAAAAGACAAAGGACAATATAATGATTCTAAAGAAATTTTCTGGGCGACTGGCGCATGCATGTTCATTAAGGCAGAACTTTTCCATAAAACAGGAGGCTTTGATGATGATTTTTTTGCACACATGGAAGAAATTGACCTATGCTGGAGACTAAAAAGACTGGGCTATAAAATAATGTATTGCGGAAAGGCTGAAGTATTCCACGTAGGAGGAGGCACCCTTTCTGCGACAAATCCGCAAAAAACATATTTAAATTTCAGAAATAACCTTGCCTTATTAATTAAAAATCATTCAGATAAACATTTTTTCAGAACGATATTCATTCGGATGTTATTAGATGGCGTTGCGGCATTTAAATTGTTATTTTCTGATTCCTACAGACATTTTAATGCAGTCATCAAAGCTCATTTCAGCGTTTATGGCCAGTATAAAAAATTATATATTAAGAGGGTGCGATTGAAAAAGGCAGGTTACCAGTATTTGTCAGAAGACGCCACAGTGTTAAAAAAATCTATTATAATGCAGTTTTTTTTATTCCGGAAAAATAAATTCGGAAAGTTGAAATTCTAGAAATCCCAGATTGTACTTCTTTTCCTTCTAAGATATTTGTGAATATTTACCAAGAAAGCCAGGAAAAGATAAATCACTAAAGGAGAACCAAAAGTTAAGAAAGAGGCGTATACGAAAAACATTCTAACTGCGGAAGAAGCAATCCCCAATTTTTCCCCAAGAGTAGAACACACGCCAAAAGCTTGTTTCTCAAAGAATGCCAGAATTTTAATCATATGTTGATCTTTTTGACCTATTTCAAATATAATAAAAAATATCTGAAAACTTGGAATAGGTATAAAAATTTCCTAATGAAGATGTTGTATTAATTAAATTATAACGATATTTTCGCAACGATGAAATTAAACACTTTTAATATGACCTTGACTAAAAAAGCTCCTGTTGCATTGCTTTTGACTGGTGTTTTGCTTTTAGATGGCTGTGCCCTGAAGCAAATGGTAAAGATGGCAAAAGACCAACAATTGACTGTGACCCCTTCTCCTTTGGAGGTGCATGGTGACAGTGTTAAATTTGACCTTTCGGCCGCTCTTCCTCTTAAGATGCTTAAGAAGAACAAAATCTACACCTTAAATACTGCTTACAAATACGGAGATCAAAAAATTAACCTTGCAGATGTAGAATTTAAATCTACTGATTTCCCGAACGCTAAAACAGAACAACCAAAAGTAAGCAAAGCTTTTTCATTTGGTTACAAACCTGAAATCGGTAATGGTGATCTTGTTGTAGTAGGAACTGCTTCAAACATCACCAAAAGCAAAACCAAAAGCTCGGCTGAATTGCCAGTTGCAAAAGGTTTGATCACAACATCCAGACTTGTAAAAGACATTTATTATTCTGCCTATGCTGAACATGGGTATAACAATAAGGAAGAGCTGATCCCTGTTAATGTAGGTTTTTATTTTGAGCAAGGAAGTGCTAAACTTTCTAAAAATGAGACCAAAGGTTCTGAAGCTAAAAACCTTGATGCTTTTATAGCAAAGAAAAATGCTACAAGAACTGTAACAATCATAGGATATCACTCACCAGAAGGAACTGAGGCCAAAAACTCAAAACTGGCTGAAGAAAGAGCTAAGGTTATTGAGAAATACTACAAAGACAGAATGAAGTATTTCAATCAGAAAAATGCAATTGATTCCATAAACTTTGTAACTAAGAGCGTGTTCCAGGATTGGGAACCTCTAAAAGCGAAATTAGAATCTACAACAGTTCTTTCTCCTGAAGAAAAATCAGAAATATTAAGAATTATCAATGGTTCAGGCTCTTTCCTAGATAAAGAAAAAGAAATTGAAAAACTGAAATCTTTCAAAAAACTGATTACAAAAGTTTATCCTGAATTAAGAACTGCAAAAACTGAGATACTAACTGTAAAACCAAAGAAAAGTGACCTTCAGATTTCTCTTTTAGCTAAAGAAATTTCTGAAAAAGGTTTAAAAGCAGATACTCTTAACTACAACGAATTGGCATATGCAGCTACTCTTACTCCTATTTTAACTGAGAAAGAAGCTATCTATACAGCTTTAATTAAAAAGCAAGATACATGGGATGCTCATAACAACCTTGGAGCTGTATATCTTGAAATGGCTGCAAAAGCTATTGACAATGGAACTAAGATTGCAAATGCTGATAAGGCAATCAACCAACTTGAGCTTTCTTTAAAAATTAAAGACAATGCTGAAGCTCGTACAAACCTTGCAGTGGCTTACCTTATTAAAGGTTTGAAAGATCAGGCAACTGCCGAAATACAAAAAGCTGATGCTCTTCAAGCTTCTACTGAACTTAAAAAAGGTATCAATGCTGTAAAAGGAACGTTGGAAATCAAACAAGCAAAATACAATGATGCTATCCAAAGCCTTTCAAAAGCTAACGAAACCAACGACGTTCTATACAACCTGGCATTGGCTAATCTTTTGAGCAGAAACTATGATGCTGCGAAAAAAGGCTTCGAAGCTGTTACTGCAGGCAACGATAAAAATGCTTGGGGTTATTACCTAAGTGCAGTTACTGCTGCAAGATTAAAAGATGAAGGAACTCTTACCAAAAATCTTAAGAGAGCAGTTCAATTAGACAGCAAACTAACTGAAAAAGCACTTAACGATGTAGAATTCCTTGAGTATCAAAACTCAGAAAACTTTAAGAATGCTATTAAATAAGCATAAAGTGGAAAACTGAAAAGGGCCGCCAGAAATGGTGGCCTTTTTTTTTGCCAACCCCACCACTCTTATTTACAAATAATTATAAACTAATCGCCTTTTCATCATCTCTGAATTCCTATGCCTTAAATGAATTTTAAAGAAGTATACCCTAATGTTTATAACCTTTTTGTTATTTTATTGGGTTTTAAACCCTTAAATTTTTATTTTTGTTGCAAACATTTTAGTAACTATGAGAGAGATTCAATTTAGAGAAGCCTTAAGAGAAGCCATGTCTGAAGAAATGAGAAGAGATGATAAAGTGTTTCTTATGGGTGAAGAAGTGGCTGAATACAATGGTGCATATAAAGTGAGTCAGGGAATGCTTGACGAGTTTGGCCCCAAAAGAGTTATTGACACTCCTATTGCAGAGCTTGGTTTTGCAGGTATCGGTGTAGGAGCTGCCATGAATGGTTTAAGACCAATTGTGGAATTTATGACATTTAACTTTTCTCTTGTCGCTATTGACCAGATTATCAATGGTGCAGCAAAATTAATGTCAATGTCAGGCGGACAATACTCCGCTCCTATGGTTTTCAGAGGGCCAACAGGAAACGCAGGTATGCTTAGCTCTCAGCATAGTCAAAACTTTGAAAACTGGTATGCAAACTGCCCTGGACTAAAAGTAGTGGTTCCTTCTACTCCCGCAGATGCAAAAGGACTTTTAAAAGCTTCTATCAGAGATAACGATCCGGTTATTTTTATGGAATCTGAATTGATGTACGGAGACAAAGGCGCTGTTCCAGAAGGCGAATACTTGACTCCAATTGGTACAGCTGATATTAAAAGAGAGGGAACTGATGTTACTATCGTGTCATTTGGTAAGTTTATGAAAGTTGCTCTTAATGCAGCTCAAGAACTTGCAAAAGATGGAATTTCCGCAGAAGTTATAGACTTAAGAACGGTAAGACCAATTGATTATAAAACAGTTGTCGAATCTGTTAAAAAAACTAACAGATTAGTTATAGTTGAAGAAGCATGGCCACTTGCGAGTATTTCATCTGAAATTGCATATCATGTACAAAGATATGCCTTTGATTATCTTGATGCTCCAATTGGAAGAGTAACTAACAGAGATCTTCCTCTTCCGTATGCTCCAACTCTAATTGAAGTAATACTTCCAAACGTTAAGAGAACTGTAGAAGCTGCCAAGTCTGTATTATACAGATAATAAGTTTTCTACATTGTAATTTTTATAAACAGGCTGCCTCAAGGGCAGTCTGTTTTATTTTATACCTCTGTTTTTAAACTTTTCCAGCTAACCAAATCCATAATTTCTCGTATTACTTTTTATCTAACCTTATGTAGGTTAGCTATTTCCTTGCCTTTTAAACTTTACTTATTAATGAGAACCATTTACCTGCTTTTTGCTCTTGTAGTAATTTCATCATGTAGCAAAAAAGGCATTATTACCATGAATGTACTTGAGCCCTCTGTAGTTAGGGTGCACCCATCCATAAAAAGGTTTGGAGTAATAAACAGAACACTGCCTGCTCAAAAGACGAAACCTTTGGATGATTTAGAAAAGTTATTGACTCTTGAAGGAATAAATATGGATAAAGAAGGTGCAGAAGCAAGCATCACTGCTCTCCAAAATGAGCTTGCGGGGGATAGATTCAATTTGGTATTCATTGAGAAAAATGATCTTAAAACCTTGGGAGCTGGAGTGTTTCCTAATTCGCTTCCACTTCAAACAGTGTCTCAACTTTGCCAAACATATCAAGTGGATGCAATTTTATCTCTTGAATTTTTTGATACCGACACAAAACTAGCTGTAAATGTAGCAAATACAACTATTTCTACCCCATTGGGAAATGTACCGGGTATAGTCCATAACGCCACATTGAATACTCTAGTAAAAACTGGATGGCGTATATACGATCCAATGGGCTCACTGGTCATAATGGATGAATGTCATCTCGACCGAAGCTTCGTTTCACATAGTCAAGGAGTAAATCCAATGGAAGCCGTAAAAGCATTGGTAAATAGAAAAGAAGTGGTAACACGTTTGGGTAGAGAATCTGGTACCATTTATGCCAATAGGCTACTTCCATACTGGACACGTGTTTCAAGAGACTATTATATAAGAGGTAATAATGCTTTGAAAATTGCTACTAGAAAAGCCAGAGCTGGTAATTGGGACGGTGCAGCAGAGATATGGAAAAATGAAAGTTCAAATTCAGATCCAAAGATTGCAGGAAGAGCTGCTTATAATTATGCTATAATCCATGAAATAAATGGTGATCTTGATTCAGCAATGAAATGGGCCCAAAAAGCTTATGAAGATTACAATGTTAAATTGGCTTTAAAGTATACCAGAATACTAAGGAGCAGGATGGCCAGAGCTCAGGCACTTGAACAATAATTTTTACTTTAAGTCTTTATATATAAAAAAAGGGACTCTGATTAACGAGAGCCCCTTTTTTTATATATATCATTTTATAGATTTATTCACCTACAACTACCTTCCAAATGCATTCATATTAGGCATCCCTTTTTTCCCCATTTTATTCATATTCTTCATTAACTTTCTCATATCAGAGAATTGCTTGATAAGATTATTAACCTGCTGAATAGTAGTACCGCTACCATCTGCAATCCTCTTTCTTCTGCTACCGTTGATGATATCCGGGTTCTCTCTTTCCTCCAAGGTCATAGCTCTTATAATAGCTTCAATAGGTTTAAATGCATTATCATCGATATCTATATCCTTCATCATTTTATTCATACCAGGAATCATCCCAACCAGGTCCTTAATACTTCCCATCTTCTTAATCTGCTGAATTTGGGCTAAAAAGTCATCAAAGCTAAACTGATTTTTTCTTATTTTCTGATTTAGCTTTTTTGCTTCTTCTTCATCAAAAACCTGCTGCGCTCTTTCAACAAGCGAAATAACGTCTCCCATTCCCAGGATTCTTTGAGCCATACGATCAGGGTAGAAAAGGTCTAATGCCTCCATTTTCTCACCTGTACTAATGAACTTTATAGGCTTGTCCACGACTGCCCTGATTGACAAAGCAGCACCACCTCTGGTATCACCATCTAATTTGGTTAGAACTACGCCATCAAAATTCAGTCGTTCGTTGAAGGTTTTAGCTGTGTTTACAGCATCCTGACCAGTCATTGAATCAACGACAAAGAGCGTTTCAGAAGGTTTAACTGAGGCTTTTACCTCTTCAATTTCCTTCATCATCTGCTCATCTATCGCAAGACGTCCGGCAGTATCGACTATTACAATTTTTTTATTATTCTTTTTAGCATGTTCAATAGCATTTTTAGCGATCTGAACTGCATTTTTATTTTCAGGTTCTGAATAAACCTCGACCCCTACCTGCTCACCAAGAACTTTAAGCTGGTCAATTGCCGCAGGTCTATAAATATCGCAGGCTGCCAGCAATACATTTTTATTTTGCTTTTTAAGAAAACTTGCAAGTTTTGCAGAAAAAGTAGTTTTACCTGAACCTTGCAAACCTGCAATTAAAATAACAGCAGGATCTCCTTTGGTATTGATATCCTCTTTGGTCCCCCCCATCAGTTCAGTAAGCTCTTCACTGACAATTTTAACAAGAAGCTGACCTGGAGAAACTGCGATAAGCACCTCACGGCCCAAAGCTTTTTCTCTGATACTATCTGTTACAGATTTTGCAACTTTATAATTTACGTCGGCATCGATAAGCGCCTTTCTGATTTCCTTAACCGTAGAAGCTACGTTAATTTCAGTAATTTTTCCCTGCCCTTTAAGAGTCTTTAAGGCTTTATCAATTTTTGAACTTAAACTTTCGAACATATTATTATCAGTAATAAAACACAAAATTAAGAAATACCTTGAATTCTGTCAGAATTTAAGGAGTAATTTTCAATTGATTAATTGCATTTTAGGCTCTTTTTCATTTTTTAGAAAAATCTTTAACTGGCCGATACAACCTTTTTCTAAAAAAAAGCATCTAGTAATAAGGAGTTTTAATTAAAAGAGAACCTGACATCTTTTTTGATTGTTCACTTTTTTTAAAAAAATTATTTTTAATAAAATTATCCCTGAACGGGAATGGAAAAGCAAGATCCAAAATATGAGCTGATAAAAAATAAGCTAGAGGTGTTAGAAACCTCTCCGGATCCGTATGCTTGGGATAAAATTTATGATGCACTTCATAAAAAGCCAGTTTATTTAAAACTAAACCGCTTTAATAATCTTACCATTGCTGTTTCTTTAATTTCAATTTTTATTTTTTCTATACTTTACTCCCCACGTATTTTGAATCCGCCATCCTCTTTAAAGGAAAACTTAAAAAAAGATCAAGATTCTACTTTAAAAACTAAACACAAAGATAAGGTTTTCCCCCCTTTACCTTTTTGAAAGTTTACTTTTGATAAATTGTAATATCATATCAATAATATTATTTAGTTCAGCTGAAAATTTGAGATAATATACAAGAAATATAAAAATCATTATAGTCAGGAAGGATTTTAAACCTATCGAAAACAGAACCCAATAAATATTATTATTACCTATTTCGGGCACGCACTCCAGGAGTAAGAAAATTCCACCGCCAATTAGGATAATATGAAGGGTTTCCTTTGTAAAAGGATGTAATCCTATCTTTTTGTAAATAATATATGATTTAATAAAATTCATAATTCCAAAGCTGATAAAGGTTGCAAAAGCCGCACCATACATATCATATTTAGGAATGAGAATAAAATTGGCAGCGATTGTTAAAACTCCGGAAATTATAACTATTATGAAATTTATTTTATAAAATGGGGAATTCAGGATGATTTCTGCGTTGCTTCCCGTAACCATATCTGATAGTCTTGATATAGCAATAATCAAAACTATATATTTCCCGGCAATATAAATTTCTGAATTTGGGATCATAAAAAATAGTTCATTAATATTCCCCCAGATCAGTAACAATAAAAGAACTCCTAAAATAAGCTGATTTAAACTTGTCTTTTTATATAACTCATCAATCTTGACAAAGTCATTATTTCTCCAGGCCTCTCCAATTAAAGGGCTTACAATCTGACTTAAAGATCTTCTTGGGATTTCAATTATTGTTCCCATAAAAAATGCAATGGTATACACTCCTGTTAATTTTAGCCCTGTGTAAGCACTTAAAATGATTATGTCAATTTTTGTTGCAATTAAGCCAAATGCACCAGCCAGAAAAATAAACAGTCCATAGTAAATTATCTCCTTTATCAATCCAACTTTAGCCCTCAGATAGCCTGCATTCAGATACCACCTTCCCAGAAATTTAATATAGAAACACAGAAGAATAAAATTAATGGCATAGGTAGAGATGAGCAGAAAAACTAATCCATCCAGGTCTATTAATTTGAAATAATAAACAATAACAATGCCTGCGAGCAATAATCTCAGAAGGACTTCCCTGAAAAAGGCCGGAATTGCTATTCGCATGTGTATTCGAGAATAAGCCTCAAAAACTCCAACATAGACCAGGAAGAATGCAAGAGGAAAAATGGAATAGAAGTAATGAGAAACTAAAGCAGATTTCTGTTGATAGAATTCAATAAAATAAGTTTCTCCGATTAAAAGAATTCCGCCTATGAAAAGATAGCCAAGCAATGGGAAAAGGAGCAAAAAAACCAGGAAACCATGGTGGAATTTCTCTTCATCCCTGAAATGACTGAAAAAGCGATCAGCAATATTTCCGGCACCTACTTGAGAAAGAGCTGCGACAACCATTCCAATATCCAATAAGACCCTTATCAATCCTATTTCTTCGGGCTTCAAAAATTTGGGAAATATCCATAAAAGATTTATCGCTCCTATTAAAACCCCAAGATAAGTAACAACTGTACCTTTGACTCCCTGCCGAACAACTATCCCCATACTTCTATTTGAATGAAATCTTTGTTAAATATACTAGTAATAGGAGAATTCCCATATATTTGCCGCACTAGATTGAGTTTTTAAATTTAAATATTCATTAAATTCGAATATGCAAACTAATTATTTTAAAGAAAACGTTTTACCACATCTGCTTGCCTTTGCAGCTTTTTTAGTTATTATTTTTATTTATTTCTCCCCCGTCTTTAGCAATAAAAGTCTGGCTCAGAATGACATGATTCAAACTATCGGTGCTCTAAAAGAATCTGTTGATTTTGAAAAGAAAACAGGAGAAGAAATATTATGGTCAAACAGTACATTTAGTGGTATGCCAGTGTGGAGAGGTTATGGTACAAATATATTCATCAAAGCAAATCATTTTATAAATAACATCATTCCTACCCCTGTTTTACTTTGCATTCTCGGGTTTCTTGGATTTTACATTCTATTACATATATATGGACTTAATTACTGGCTGTGCTTTGCCGGTGGTCTTGCATATACATTTTCATCCTATAACTTAATAAGCATTGAAGCAGGTCATATAAACAAGGTATTTGACATGATGTTGATGGCTCCGGTTCTGGCAGGGGTTATTCTTACCTACAGGAGAAATATGGTGTCAGGTGCTGCTCTTACTATTCTGTTCCTTGCCCTTCAAATTTTTTACAGCCACGTACAGATCAATTATTACCTTCTGATAATGATCATATTTATAGTCATTGCTGAGTTTATAAGATCACTAAAGGAAAAACAACTTAAAAGATTCTTTATTGCATCATTTATATTGGCAGTTTGCGCCATCATCAGCATAGGACCCAACTTTTCAAGATTGTGGACTATGTCTGAATATTCCAAAGCTACTCCAAGAGGAGGATCTGATTTGCAAGCCAAAAAATCACAAGGGGATGGTCTCGATAAAGATTATGCTCTGAGCTGGAGTAACGGAGTAATGGAAACTATGACTTTATTCATCCCATCATTTTATGGTGGAAGTTCTCATGAACCGTTAAGCACTAGCTCTGCAACCTATAAAACCCTCATTTCAAATGGTGTAGATAAGCGCCAGGCTAAGGAATATATCTCAGGGATGCCTTTATATTGGGGCGATCAGCCTTTTACTTCGGGACCAATTTATTTTGGTGCAATAGTTTGCTTCCTCTTTGTATTAGGCCTTGTACTTATAAAAGGGCCAATTAAATGGTGGATTATTCCAATAACAGTTTTATCTATTACTCTTTCATGGGGTAAGAATTTTGAACTCCTAACTAATTTATTTTTTGATTATGTTCCACTTTATAATAAATTCCGAAGTGTAACAATGATTCTTACTATGGCGGAAATAACATTTCCTCTGCTGGGATTTATTGTATTAAAAAAGATATTTGATGGAGAGCTAAGTAAAGATGAAATACAAAAAGGACTTAAAATTTCTTTGGGTATTACAGGAGGGATAGCATTATTTTTTGCAATTCTTGGAGGTGCATTTTTTGATTTTTCAAGCGCTACAGATGCGCAAGTACCTCAATGGCTTTCTGAATCTTTAAAAGAAGACAGAGCGTCAAATTTAAGAATGGATGCTTTCAGGTCCTTATTCTTCGTGGTTGCAGCAGCGGCTGTTATTTGGCTTTACATCAATGATAAACTAAAATCCACCGTATGTTACCTTGCAATATCTGCTCTTGTACTCATCGATTTATGGAGTATAGATAAAAGGTACTTAGACAATAGCGATTTTAGGAAAAAAGAAAATTATGAAGAGTCAATCTTTGTTCCAACTCAAGCGGATGAAATTATTCAAAAAGATCCTGACACATATTTCAGAGTCTTTAATGTAACTGCTAATCCATTTTCAGATGCCATAACATCATATTTTCACAAATCAATTGGTGGGTACAGCGCAATCAAACTGGCAAGGTATCAGGACCTGATTGATTCCTGCTTAAGCAAAAACAACATGTCTGTGCTGAATATGCTCAATACAAAATATTTTATTTTTCCTGATAAGCAAACTAATCAGCCTATGGTTCAAAATAACCCAGGCGCTCTGGGCAATGCCTGGTTTGTAGATAATATAAGAATAGTACCCGGACCAGATGAAGAATTAATTGGGTTGAAAAATTTTAACCCAGCCGAAACTGCTATTGTGGATAAAAGGTTTGAAGAATATGTAAAAGGGATTAACCCTAAAAAAGACACCACCGCAACTATAGAGTTGATTGATTATCATCCAAATCATTTGAAATTTGAAGCAGAAACCAATAGTGATCAACTTGCTGTGTTCTCTGATGTATATTACCAACCCGGATGGAATGCCTATATAGACGGAAAACCTGTAGAACATATCAGAGTCAATTATATATTGAGAGCGTTGAAGATTCCCACAGGGAAACATGAAATTTTATTCAAATTCGAACCTAGATCTTATATAGTTGGAGAAAAAATTTCAAGAATTGGTTCCATACTATTCTTAGTTTCGATTATCTCCCTGTTAGGATTCCAGATCATTCAGGTAAGAAAGAATAATAAAGAGAGATCATAAAAAATTCAAGTTCTCTTACATTTTTAGATTGAGAATATTAATCCAAGTTTTGGCTATCAATTTAGTCTTTGATCTGATAGCCAAAACTTTCGATATAATCCTTCCAGAATTCAGGTTCATATTTTTCCCAAGCATGCACACCGAATGGCAAATTAGAATTGTTCATCCGGAAGGCTGCTGAAGGACGCTCTTCAAAAGCGAATTGAAGGGCTGTAGAAAAATCAGGGATTTTAAATGAAGGTAAAATTCTGGCAGCTACTGAGGTCCAAAAAAAATCTTCATTGTATTTCCAGAGATATGCAAGTGGAAACAACAGCCTTGCTCCTCTATAAAACTTACTTACTCTTCTCAATGAAAGGCCTCCATTCCCTACCCTATTAATCCATCTTCCAACGGGAAAATGTAGCTTTATTTCCAATTTCTTTATCCAATCGGGATCCATAAATGGAGCTCCAATATAGTCAAAGTCTTTTTTGCACCAATCTATTAAAGAATTATTGAACACAAAGGCATCCAACTGATAGATGAGCATATATTCATATGATAAAAATCTTTTATAAAATTCGCTCCCCAGTAGCAGGCGGTTATATCCTTTTATTCCCTTAAAATACTCTGATGGAAACCTCTCTATTTTAAGAGGAGTGTTTCCGGCTATTGAAAAATAATTGTTTAAGTCAAGCGATAAGGGAGCGACTAAAATGATATCATAATCTCCCAGTATTCTACATCCCTGCATAAAAGAAATTTTTTCTCCGTCCGAAAGTTCCTCTTTATATACAGGAATTATAACTACAATATTTTCTTTCCCAGTCAAAATTTTAATTTCTAAACCCAAAAATATTTAACTGCAGATCCATCTCACACATTGTATTAACATGCATATATGGTTGAGAGGAAGTAAATGCCTCTTGAATGTGATACCTGAAACCAGAATCAGAAAGAATCTTAAGAACTTCATCTAGCTTTTGGTTCTCTTTTTCCAATGAATGGTATTCAACAAAAATATTTTTAACACTCCGTAAGACATCTTTACAATCCTTCAGAACCTCATATTCTGCTCCCTCTATGTCAATTTTTAGAAAGTCTATAGCAGCTTTTGATTCAAGTAAATCCTTCAATCTGAAAGCATCTATTTTAGTAACATTATTAAATTCTCCTTCCTGAGAAATATGCCCAGACAAACCTCCCTGACTTTGGAAGATCAGTGGTTCACTATTCTTCCAGACAGCCTGCTGTCTTAGATCAACCTTGTCTAATTCCTGATTTTCAATGTTAGATTTTAAAAGTTTAAATATGGTCGGATCCGGTTCAAAACCTATTATCTCTGCATTAGGATATAGCCTCTTAAAGTAAAGAATACTTACGCCAATATTGGACCCACAGTCTATAATAAGAGGTTGGGATGAAATGGATTTAAACTCATAAATTTTTTTTATAAATATCTCTTCATACATTGACACAAAAGAAGAAGCATCACTAATATAAAATGGGGTTCCAAAAAATTTTATTTCAGTTGATTTATACCTGGCCTGAGCTTTCAACTTAAGTTTATCCAGAATAGATATTCCTTTTCCTTTGGTTAAATAAACCTGATTTCTAAAAATTATCTGAAGAATGGATTTCATTAAGCGTTAAAGTTTTTGTCAAATGTCTTTTTTTCAAAAGCATCTATGTAAGAATCTTTGGTACAATTAAATACTTTTGCTCCTATCTTTTTTGAATATGCTTCTAAAATATAATAAACATTAAAGGTTTTAAAACATGCATAGAAGTATTCACTGATAGGCATCTTTTCTTCGCTCTCTTGAGATCTGTATATTTTTGTCACCATAGGTTTCGTCTCATTCGAATAAAAATGAACATGATTCATGTACAAATGATTATCATCACTTACTCTAAGATTTTGTATCCAGGAATGTTCGGCACCAAATAGATAAACCTTTTTATACCCGGCATTAAGAGATAAAAATATACAAGCTCCCAGGACATTCTGGCAAAGAGGCATTCCTAAATTGCTTTTAAAAAGATAAAAGATGACTGACTTAAAACCTTTAACTATAGTGTAGTTATAATATATCAACTTAATTCTCGGATTCTGTTTTAATATTTGTCGAATAATCTTTGATTTCCTTGATATAAAAGGAATGTATAGGTTCATATCCCAATTGGTTTCAGTGCTCAACTTTTTAATAGTGCCTGAAACGTTTGGGTCTCTTTTCATTCCATATTCTGAGAAAAAATTAGGATCCAGAAAGACATAATTTTGCGGCTTTAACTCATCATATTCCTTAGACTGAGCAAAGTGGTTGACACAAAAAAGCGGGTGTTTTTTAAAGAACTCAAAGTTATCTTCGAATGATGTCTTTAAAGATGGTCCGTTGCCCAATATGATACAATTCTCACTTGTAGCTTTAGGATTTTTGATTCCAAACTTACTTAACAGCAATAACTTCATAATTGATATTACTGTATGATATATATTCAGTAACAGTTCTTCTGTATTCTCAAAAATCCTCTTTAAGAAAAAAATCATGATTTAACTTAATTGATCAAAACTCAGTGGTGTTCCTTTGGATAGATCTTTTCGAAATCGCATGCCTAAAACAGTTTCATAATGCTTAGTATGCATACCGAATCCAGGACGAATTGATTTGACATTTTCTTTACTCACCAATTCTCCTTCTTTAACATCTTTCACAATAAACAAAGACCGGGAGAACTCTTTGTTTTTTATAGACTTTGCAGAAAGATCATAATTCACAGTTCCTAAAGCCTTTTCAACTTCCCTGACAGCGTTCACCATCTCTGTAAATTGCACTGGATTTAGTGAAAATGAAGCATCAGGCCCTCCTAATGATTTATCCAATATAAAATGCTTCTCAATAATTTTAGCTCCAAGAGCTACTGAAGCCACTGGTACACCAATCCCTAGAGTATGATCTGAAAGGCCTGTAACAACGTTAAATGTTTCTTTCAGATTAGGAATTGTTCTTAGATTCATTTCTTCAGGCAAGGCTGGATAAGCAGAAGTACATTTTAGCAGGGCAATCTGATTATTTCCTGCATCTCTGCACGTTTTGACAGCTAACTCAATGTCTGCGAGAGTTGCAATACCTGTGGAAATAATAACAGGTTTGCCTTTGGATGCTACTAATTTTATTAATGGAATATCATTTATCTCAAAGCTTGCAATCTTATAAGCCGGAACATCAAACGTTTCCAAAAGATCTACTGCTGTTGAATCAAATGGAGAGGAGAAACAAATAAGACCACATTCTTCTGCCGTTTTCATTATAGCTTCAGTCCATTCCCAAGGCATGTATGCTTCCTGATATAATTTATGTAGCGTTGTTCCATCCCAGATTGTTCCCTGTTTTATCTGGAAATACTGATTGTCGCAATTTAGCGTAATCGTATCAGGCAAATAATGCTGAAGCTTTATTGCATCTGCCCCGGTATCTCTGGCAGCTTTAACCGTATCCAGTGCTACATTTAATTGTTGTCCATGATTTGCAGAAAGTTCTGCAATGATAAATACCGGAGAACTGTCACCTATTTCCTTATTTGCAATTTTTATCTCCATCAATTAAATGAGAACTAAGATTAAGTTAAAATAATTCTTTGTGAAAGCTAAATTACTAAAATCTTAACTACTTTATGGAAAAAATAAAAGAGGAGAGAGACGAAAGAAAAGATGAAGGGAGCTGCACTATTCCTTTTCAAAATAAAAATAGTCTTCATTACCTATCCTCTCCTGTCGAAGTTTTATGAATCCTAGTTTATTAAAAATGGAAAGGGAAGAAGTATTATGAATACTAACATAAGCCATAAATAATGAAGCATTTATATCTTTTCTAATCATTGCCATACTTTTATGCAGCATGATCTCTCCTATACCTTTGCCTCTTTCATCCCGATCTATTGAAAAGTTGATTAACCAGGTTTCATTTTCCTTCTTGTCGAATCTAACCTGCCCCAGCGCTTCTCCTTTGCTATTTTCAGCTATACAAAAAAAGTGATTTTCGCTTTTTATTTTACTGTTAAACCAGTTTAAATGGTCCTCCAGTTTAATATTTTCTTTATTAATTGAATTTTGCCTTACCTCTTTATCGTTTGCCCATTCAAAATAAGTCATGACATCTTTTTCTTCTGCACTTCGAATTGTAATTGATTCTTCAAGCAAAAGGCTATCAAATACTTGTTTTAATCTCAAAGGAGAATTTCCATCAAAATATTTTCTTTGATTTTTGACCATATCAAAATCAGGCTGGGAAAGCACATTTTGAAGATCTTTAAAATCGGCTGCGAGTCCTTTTTTTAATAGAAAATCATACATTAACTTTTGATTTTCTACTGTTTTGATTACAAGTAAAATTCCTCCTACAGATGAATATTCACAAGCAACTGTACTTGCTGAACAAACTGCAGCTTGAGAATCTTGCATCAGTTCGCACATCTTTTCTGCCGTAAGGTCATGATGTAGCTTGACTTTTGAATTAGTCTGATAAGAGTCCAATGTATTCCTATGAAGATAAGCACCTCCCAGTACAACATGTATTTTCTTAGCTGAGGCTACCTTATCCAACTTTTTCAGTACACCCAGAGTAATATTATCAGGATCCGCTCCTCCAAGATTTACAAAAATTGTATTTATATTGTCTATTTTTCGTTGGCTTTTAGAAGCGACAACAAAGGGTCTCCTCAACAAAGCATATTTGCTTCCTAAAAAAAATCTGGTATAAAATGGAGCCCGATAGTCAGCAGGAAAAATTCCTTCAGAGTGGTTAATGATCGCATCAGCGTCAAACCCCTGTTCATGGAGATCATCTATACAAACAAGCTTTGCCCCTTTCTTTCGTATTTTCCTGTGATAATTAATATCAAAATGATATCCATCCAGAACAACAATGTCTCCATTATTAATATAAGTCTCAGCAATTGCTTCGGCTTCTGCTGCATAATCCTTTGTTATTGGAAGCTTCTGCAAGCCATAACCGGCATTTAATATTAATAAGGAAATTTTATCAGAGGGATCCTGAATCAGAAACTGACAATTAAAATCAGCTTTCAGCATATCTGCCAAAGCTACTGATCTTATAATATGCCCTAAGCCAATATTTGAATCACCGTCTGCCCTGAAGTGAATGGTCATATAGTTCGAAAATTAGGTTGGGGGCAGCCTTTTATTGATAGTTTAGCTATGGCACGCTGATATTTCAAAGCTTCTTTTGTTCTATGTGAGCATTTATTTGCATCAGTTCAGGAAATTTTCTAAATAATTTTGTTATCTCCTTACCTGACAAAACATCTGCCGAATAATTTTTTATTAATTTATCAAGCAACAAAAAATCTTCAGGAGTATCAACTGTAATTCGGATATCCGAATTATCTTCTGAATCCACTACATCCAGAAAGTTGACTTTGCCTGATTTGTTCTGATTGATATAGGGAGTTACATGCTCCAGATCTGAAGTTGTCTGAGCATTCATAAAAGCATCTTTTAATAAAGAAAACGAAAATATTTCGAAATCAAATCCGCGGGGAAAGTACCTTTTTAATACATTGGACAGATATGTACTTTCATTACCTTCTTCCAAATATCTGTTTATTCCAGCACGAATAAGCTGTCCATCAATTAGAGGACAATCGCTGGTTACCCTTACAATCACATCCAGGCTGTTTTCCACAGCTGCGTTATAATACCGACTTAATACGTTATTTTCCGATCCCCTGTGATAGGGTATACAATTTTTTTTCGAAAATTCCACAACTGGATCATCAGTAACATTTTCTGTTGTGGCAATTATGACCGGGAGGCCGGTAGTGGCAAGTCTTTCAAGATGATAAAGAAGAAGGGACTTTCCATTTATTTCTTTAAGAATTTTCCCAGGCAGTCTGGTGCTGGTCATCCTCGCTTGAGTAACAATTCCAACCTTTTTCATTTGAAATAATGTCTGATCCTTTCAGTTATAATCCAGCTCTTCACCTAACATTAAAATCAGGTAAGTTCCGGCATTCTTCATAATACTTTTTTATAACTGTCATATCCCGTTTTTAGATCCAAAACTATACTGTAAAATTCGGATCCACGTGTTGACGAATCTGACCTCTGAGTTCTTCGACATTCAACCACCAGTTGTTATTTCCTGAACTGTATTTAAAACCTTGCTCAACCGGTTTTCCATTAAATGTCTTCATCCATTCATTTTCATCCCACAATGGAGTAGATGGTTTGATTACATAATATTTATCAAATTCAACAGTACTAAATGAATCTGTTTCTGTAATCATTTCTTCATGTATTTTTTCGCCTGGTCGGATACCTACAATTTTTTTCTCACATTCCGGTCCCACAGCTTCAGCAAGATCTGTTACTTTAAATGAAGGTAATTTAGGCACAAAAATTTCACCGCCCCAGGAATTTTCTAATGCATAAAGAACAAGATCCACTCCCTCTTCCAGAGATATATTGAAACGAGTCATATTAGGATCTGTGATCGGCAATAAGCCCTTCTTTTTTTGATTTAGAAAAAAAGGAACGACTGAACCTCTCGACCCAATTACATTTCCATATCTTACTACGGAAAATTTAATATCTCTGCTCCCTTTCATATTATTTGCTGCTACAAATAATTTATCAGAACATAATTTGGTAGCTCCGTATAGATTAATGGGCGCTGCTGCTTTATCTGTAGATAATGCAACAACCCTTTTTACTCCTTTATCCAAAGCTGCTTCTATTATATTTTCAGCGCCAAGAACGTTTGTTTTTATACATTCCATTGGATTATACTCTGCTGCCGGTACTTGTTTTAATGCAGCGGCATGTATAACTATATCTACACCTTCAAAAGCCCGCATCAACCTGTCTCTATCTCTTACATCCCCGATAAAATATCTTAAACATTTATATTTCTCTGTTGGAAATATCTGAGACATCTCAAACTGTTTTAACTCATCTCTGGAAAAAACTACCAGTCTTTTAATATTAGGATATTTTTTAAGCAGGATTTCGATAAATTTTTTCCCGAAAGAACCCGTACCTCCTGTTATCAAAATCGAGGCATTATTCAAATCTAACATGCTTGTATTTTTTATCTTATCAAACAAACTTACAAATTTTGATTAAAATTATTGCCTCATTCCTGATTTTAATAATTCCTGACTGCTGATCATTGCTAAATTATTCTGCATTCTCATTCCCCAATTCTGACGGACCACACCTAAAGTAAAAGATAAAGAATGCTTTCATTGACTACCAGTGCTCTAAATATCTTTAAGAAAAAAATATTAAACTCAGCATTATAACTAGAAGATGCTTCAAACTAATACAACTAATAGAAATAAATCAGACAAACAACTGATTCCTAATCAAATACTTTTATTAAAAATCAAAACAATCAGGTACGGACCATTTGAAAAGTTGTGAGATGGAGATATTTAGTCTCAGCAAATATGTTTAAAATGCTAATGTTAACAAGTCAAAACTAAAAAGAATATTTGAAAACGAAGATTCAACTGGAGAATCCATTTATATGAAGTATTGAGGTTAACTACTTAACATATTCAGTCACAGCATCGATGACTCTTTGTTGTTCTTCTTTCGTCAAAGTAGGATACATCGGGATGCTCAGGCATTTTTCATAATAATTTTCTGCAATTGGCATAGCTCCTTTTTTCCATCCTAAACTTTGATAATATGGCATTGTATGAACAGGAATATAATGAACCTGACAAAAGATATTTTTAGTACGAAGATAATCATACAATCCCTTTCTGTCTTCAATCTGAATCACATAAAGATGATAGGCATGCCCCTTATCATTAATAGGAGTAATTAAATTAAGATTTTTAAATGCTCTTTCATACTCGGAAGCAATTTCTTTTCTCCTGGCTAACCCTAAACCGGCCCTGGATAATTGGGAAACTCCCAGAGCTGCCTGTATATCTGATAAGCGATAGTTATATCCAAGTTCAGTCATTTCATAATACCATCCTCCATCAACTTTTGACATTTGAGATGGATTTTTAGTTATGCCATGAGTTCTTAGTAATAATATCTTCTCATACAAATCTTTTCGGTTTGTTGTAATCATTCCTCCTTCTCCTGTTGCAATATGTTTTACAGGATGAAATGAAAAGATTGCTAAATCGGCAAAATTACCATTTCCACAGTTTTGCTGGATTCCTTTGCTATCCGTAAAAAATCCACCCGGAGCGTGACAGGCATCCTCAATGATCCAAAGGTTATATTTATCGGCAATATATTTTAATGATTCAAGATTTACTGCTGCTCCTGCGAAATCTACAGGTATAATTCCTTTATATTTATCCGGAGACTTCTTTAATTTGTCTTCAATCTTATTCAAATCGAGTAAGTAACTCTTTGAATCAATATCCGAAAAATCCACATCTCCTCCGCAATATTTCACACAATTGGCAGAAGCTGCAAAAGTAATGGGTGTTGTTAAAACCTTATCCCCCTCTTTCACACCTAAAGCCATTGTACAAAGATGCAAGGCTGCTGTTCCGTTTGCAACTGCGATTGCATATTTAACGCCTATATATTCAGCGAACTTCTTTTCAAATTCTT
The DNA here is from genome assembly GCF_000775915.1 of Sporocytophaga myxococcoides. NCBI lineage: Bacteria > Pseudomonadati > Bacteroidota > Cytophagia > Cytophagales > Cytophagaceae > Sporocytophaga > Sporocytophaga myxococcoides. The sequence continues at coordinate 569,384 of NZ_BBLT01000001.1, read as the reverse complement.
CAATACTTGGTCCCTGAGTTAAAAAATCAGATTTAAGGACCTTTGTTACTGCTGCGATGTCTTCCTCTGTTATATGTTGTCTTCCGTATGGGATATTATTCATTGCTAAAGAAATTCTCTTTTTAGGGATTCAAAAGAAATATGTATGAAAATAAATTTTGACCAATCACTTGCAATTAACTTAATTTAATCTTCTGTCTGAATTTCCAACATAAAGCTATTCTATATTAGTTCAGAAATAAATTTAGGTCTGAACAGAAAGAGCTACAGACTGATTGGTACTTTTTCCTTATCAAACAAACTTACAAATTTTGATTAAAATTATAGCTCAATTCATGATTTTAATAATTCTCTTTCTGATATCAAATTAAACAGTTTACTTATTTCTCTATTTCTGCCTGGATTGCAATAAAAGTGAAATAGTAAAGAACTTTCATTGACCTCCATTACTTCTATTCATTGAAATAAAAGTATTAACTTTACATCAATCTCTGATGGTAATTTCCAAAAGTAAATTAAATTAATAATGCCTAATAATTATAAAAAAGAGAAGTGGGTAACAATTGTAAACAGGCATTATCCACCTAATCCTGGAATAACTGGCGAATCTGCCTGGGATCTAAGCAAATACCTTATAGAGAAATATAATATTCAGGTACAAATAATTCATGTGCTTCGAAATGATGATGGCGGGGGAGCTGTGAGACGTCCGATTGGGAAAACAATTTCAGTACCCACTTTATACAAAGGTAAAAATGAAAGTCTCAAATCCCTTGCGGGCTTTCTTGACGGATTATTTCTGATTATAAAAACCCTTTTTGTAAAAAAAGGACCTGTGATTTGTATGACCAGCCCACCTCTCCTTCCTTTTTGGGCATCCATCTTCTTTGGATTATTTCGCATCAGGTGGTATTTCTGGTCGATGGATTTATTCCCTGAAGCTTTTGTAGCAAATGGAAAAATAAACAACAATTCTCTGCTTTACAGGATCATCAAATCCATTACTTATCGAAACAAACCAGAACTACTTATTTCATTAGGCCCTAAACAGGCGGAACATATTTTAGAAAATTACAAAACGAATCCACCTACAACAATTTTACCTTGCGGGGTATTCACAGACTACGAAAAAGACACACGAATTCCGGAATGGAAAGAGAATGACGGGAAAATATACTTTGGATATTGTGGTAATCTGGGTGCCCCTCATTCTCATGAATTCCTCAAAATATTTATAGACTCCTTCAATCCGGATATTCAACATTTAGTACTTGCCGTGTATGGTCCTAAGGCTAATGATATCCTGGAATATGCAAAAGGTAAACCAGGAATTACACTCCTTAAAAACGTTCCAAGAAGTCAACTTCACTATATAGACATCCACCTTGTAAGTTTACTTCCTCAATTTAATCATATTGCCGTTCCGTCAAAAGCAATTAGTTCTATATGTACCGGTGGAACTGTTTTATTTTATGGAAATGAGGAAGCCGATACTTGGTTCATGCTTCAGAATGCATCCTGGCTCATTGATATCAATAAAAGTTTAAAAAATCAATTGGACACATTTACTAAAAATATTTCCAGAGAGCAGGTAGAAAATAAGAAAAAACAATCTGCCGTACTTGCTGACCAATTACATACGATGGAAATATCATCATATGAAGTAATAGCGGATTATATAATCCGCTATTACCAAAAATAATCTAAACTCTACTTTTCAAACCATTGAAAATTTCTTCTAAGGTAGTCGTGAGATCATATTTATAATTCCAGCCAGGATAATGATTTTTAAATTTTGTTAAATCACTTATATACCAGATATGATCGCCAACACGAGAGTTTTCAGAATATGAATAATTCATTTTCTTCCCTGTAATTTCTTCACAAACCAGAATAGCTTCTTTCATGGAGCAATTGGCAAATCTCCCTCCTCCTGCATTGTATACTTCACCCTGACGAGGAGCTTGATAAAAATGCCAGAACATATTAATCAAATCATAGCTATGTATATTATCTCTGACTTGCTTTCCCTTATAGCCAAAGATAGTATAATGTTCTCCTGTAATTGCACATTTCATCAAATAAGAAAGAAAACCATGTAATTGTGTACCTGAATGGTTTGGCCCTGTAAGACATCCCCCTCTGAATACGCCGGTTTTCAGTCCAAAATATCTACCATATTCCTGTACCAATATATCTGCGGCTACTTTAGACGCTCCAAAAACCGAATGAGTAGACTGATCAATAGTCATATGTTCATCTATTCCATTTTTGAAGTATGCATGATCTTCACTTATTTCCCACCTGTTTTCTAATTCCACTAAAGGAAGAAAATTAGGTGTATCTCCATATACCTTATTGGTGGAAGTAAAAACAAAAACGGCTTCATCACAATACTTCCTGGTCATTTCCAGCATATTCAAAGTACCATTGGCATTTACTGTAAAATCAGTAAATGGCTCTTTAGCAGCCCAATCATGACTTGGTTGAGCAGCAGTGTGCAAAACAAGTTTGATATCCTTGCCATATTGAGAGAATAGCTTATCTAATTCTGACTGATTTCTGATATCAAGAGCGTGGTGAATATAATTTTTATAAGAAGATTCGAGTCTTTGCCTATTCCAATCTGTTGAAGCATTTTTTCCGAAAAAATACTGCCTCATGTCATTGTCTACACCTAATATCAAATCAAACTTATCACTAAAAAAACCTACTGCTTCACTTCCTATCAATCCGGCCGAGCCAGTAATCACCGCTATATTCATATTCGTATTCTATTTGCTATTTCTTTTAGTGTTCTGCATATGTGTTTAGAAGGAAGAACACGTTTTTTTTATAATACATTAGATCCCAAGTTATTAGTATTTTTAAATGAATCAAACAATCAATACTATATAACCTTTTAACATCTTATGATTAGTCCTGCCAAATCAATTAAAGCTCTGATATTTCATAACCAGATAATTCTGATTTACACGATCAGGAACCTTATTACAACAAAAAATCAATTTATTTTATCTCGAAATATAATATATATTTTGCATTTTAATCACAGTTTAAAGTTGTTTTAGTCATTAAACGCCAATTAGCAAAAAGTATAAATAAAACCCATATAAAATAATTCTCAATTAAAAAATCTATAAAACAAAACTCTCAAAGTTACTTTTTATCAATTCATTCACTATTGAAGTATCCTTACTTTTCAATTTTAGAAAGATTTTGAAGCTGGTTATAAAACTTCTATAGCGCAAACAACCTTTGTCGAAAAATAAACTTCAAAAGAAAAACATACTTAAATCCATAAAATCACTCACTTATCTTATTTTTTATGAATAGCTTGATTTTTCAATTTTATTTAAACACATTCGTTTAGGCTTAAAAATTAAACCTTATGTATATATAATTGTGATGAAATTTCAGATTTATCGATTGTTATATTACAAGGATTTTAAAAACATAAAATTTTTTCTTAAAATTGACCCAGAAAATATAGGTTATAAAGTATGAAGAGAATTGCGGTTTTCACTTCCGGTGGTGATGCACCAGGTATGAACGCTTGTATAAGAGCTGTAGTTAGGTCAGCGCATTACTTTGGTTTAGAAGTATATGGAATTTTGAAAGGTTATGACGGAATGATTCATGGTAACCTTATCGAAATGGATGACAGATCGGTAAGTAACATCATTCAAAGAGGTGGAACGATCTTAAAGTCAGCCAGAAGTGAGGAATTCAGAACTATGGAGGGAAGAAAGAAAGCCTACGAAAATATTAAAAAATTTGGAATTGACGGATTAGTTGGGATTGGAGGAAACGGAACATTTACCGGTGCTGAAGTTTTTTACAATGAATTTCAGATACCTTGCGTTGGAGCTCCTGGAACAATAGATAACGACCTTTATGGTACGGATTTCACTATTGGTTATGATACTGCAGTAAATACTGCTCTTTCAGCAATAGACAGAATCCGAGATACAGCGGATGCTCATGAAAGAATATTTTTTATTGAAGTAATGGGTCGCGATACTGGCTATATTGCTGTAAGATCTGCTATTGCAGGTGGAGCTGAAATGTCTGTAATGCCTGAAAGTAAAAACTCTATTAAAGAAGTAATCCAAAAATTAAAACACGGAACAAGCCAGTCTAAATCTTCTCACATTATTATAGTTGCAGAAGGGCATGAAGTAGGAAGAGCTCAAAGTATCGCTGATAAAGTGAAAAAAGAACTTCCGGAACTTGACGCTAAGGTAACTACTTTAGGCCATGTACAAAGAGGAGGAGCTCCTACAGCTGCAGACAGAGTACTTGCCAGCAGATTAGGACTTGGCGCTGTTGAAGGTTTAATAAAGGGTAAAACGAATGTGATGGCTGGTGTAATCAACAGAACATTGTGTTATACACCATTCAAAGATACAATTACGAAGAAAAAGCCAATTAATAAAGAGCTAATCCGTATTGTTGAGATATTGAACGGTAGAAAATACCACAACATTGAAAGAGAAATTTTATAATAAAAAAAGCCCCCGACGTGTCGGGGGCTTTTTTGTTGACTTTAAGCTTTCCGCCTTTCGCTTTCAGCTTTAATAAAATTAATAATCTCAGCTTTCTGGACCGGATTAAACCAGTGATATTCTTTATCCTTTTTAAACCAGGTTAACTGACGTTTTGCATACCTCCTGGAATTCCGCTTCAACAAACGAATCATTTCTTCACGATCATACACTCCATCTAAAAAATCAAAAACCTCTTTATATCCCACCGTTTGTAATGCATTCGTATTTTTATATTGGATTAATGCCTTCACCTCCGCTTCCAGTCCGGCTTCCAGCATTAGATCCATCCGTCGATTTATCCTTTCATATAATTCTTCTCTTGGCCGCTCAAGAGCAATTTTGATGATGTGAAAATTTCTTGATGTTTTTTCATTTTTTCTGTAAAAAGAAAATGGAACTCCTGTAGTTCTGATTACTTCAAGAGCTCTGAGAATTCTTTGGTGATTTGCTTTATCTACCTGCTCGTAGTAAACGGGATCAGAAATTTTCAATTCTTCCAAAAAAGGCGAGAGTCCTTTATCATTGAATTCTGAAACCAGCTTATTTCTCGTCTCCTCCTCCACCTCCGGCATTTCGTCAAATCCTTCACAAACAGCCTTTATATATAACCCCGAACCACCTGTAAGAATTAATAAATCTTTTTCAATAAACAAATGATCAATTAACCTCAAAGCTTCCTCTGAATATAATCCTGCATTGAATGGCTCTGCAATGGAATGACTATCAATAAAATAATGCGTAACGCCTTGCATCTCAGCAGTGGTAGGTTTAGCTGTTCCAATGTTCATTTCTTTGAAGAACTGTCTTGAATCAGCTGATATCACCGGAACTCCAAAATGCTGTGCCAGTTCAACACAAAGATCAGTTTTACCTACTGCCGTCGGGCCTGCAATTACGATCAGATATTTACCTTCCACTTTCAACCCTATTATAAAAATCAGCAAGCACTTCTGATTCTTTTTCCCAATTGAAAACTTTTCTTGCTTTCAAAGCATTCTGCTTAATTTCATTATAAAGTTCCGGCTCGTTAAGCAATCTATTGAAAGCGTTTACTATTTCTTCATGTTTAAGGTCTACCAGTAAAGCAAAGGAATATTCGTCATTTAAATGTTTGTATTCCGGAAAATTTATAGTTACCTGCGGTATTCCAGCCATCATGTAATCAAAAAATTTATTAGCAAGTGAATAATAGTAACTAGCTCCTTTATTTTCCAATAGCAACACACCTGCATATGCTCCACGAATAATTTCTTTTAACTTTTCCGGTTCCACATAGCCTAAAAATTTTACTTTATCATCCAGATTCATATCCTTTGTTTTAGCCTTCATCTTCTCTAACATTTCACCATCTCCACAGATATAAAGACTGCAATTGATTTCAGGCATTGCATTGAGCATTTGTTCTATTCCTCTTCCTTCATTTACTGCTCCTGCATATACGATATATTTTTCTTTTGATGTTTCAGGCTCAAGAGGCATGTAAAAAGGAAGATTTCTGATCAAGGAAAAACCAACCCCGGGATACCTTTCTTCAAAAATTCTCTTCACCCCTTCACTCACTGTATATGAATACTTTACTCTTGGCACTATATAACTTTCGAGCTTCAGCCACATAGACTTTACAACAGGTCTTCTGACAACTTCAATTACCTCAGTAAATAACTCATGGGCGTCATACACCAAAGGCTTATTTTTTATCTTCGAAACAACATAACAGGGAAGAATTGTATCGAGATCTATAGCACAGATTATATCCGCCTTTCTGAACATAAGGAATAATAAGAGACGAAAATTATACTCCAGATAAAAAAGCTTTCCGTTTTCAAAAAAACAATTAAGCCTCTTTTGTTCAAACAGTTCCTGTTTCAACCTTATAGATTTCTTTCTTTTCCTGCCTACCAGTAGAACAGAATGCCCGGCTTTAGCCAAAGTGGCTGAAATCCTTTGCATTCTTTGATCATAGGAAAGATCGTTTGTTACCGTAAAAATAATTCTGGCCATTGCCTATTTTTTTTGCAAATTAAACCGGGATTAATCATTTAAAAAAATATCATTGTTAATCAATTCATTTAGAATTCACAATAAATTATTCATTATAATGATTAACAGGATTTTTCAATGGTTCATGATTATTTGACTTAAAAATTGTAACCTAATTCTTGTAAGATAAATTAAATGAAAATTATTTTTTAAGGAGTTCAAAATTATTTTTTAAGGAGTTCACGAAAAACATTCTAAAAACCAACCTATTACAAACAAGGGCTTTTTAGCGTAAAAAGATTTTATAGATCAAATTGATTATATTTGTTTAAGTCCATTTATCCTCTGAGTATCCATGGAATTAGAAAATAAATCGAGAGAAGAATTAGCTGCGGAGATCCTGAAGCTTCAGGATAAAATTAATTTAATTGAAAGACAATCAGAAAAAAAATTACCAGAGATTGACCTGAATTTTCGTAATGCCCTGGAAAAAATTACCCTATTCGCTCTTACAATCAATCAGGATGGGAAAATTGCTTATTGCAACCAGACATTTGCTGACTTTCTTGGTTTTTCCAAAGAAGCACTTCTAGGAAAGGAATGGACTAGTATTATTCATAAAGGTAAAGGCCAGGAAGATAGGGGAATTTTCAGTCTTATTGAAAATGGCCAGCTTTTTAATAACATCAAGAGAAAAATCATAGCCAAAGATGGACAGGTTAGAACAGTGAGATTTCAGGTTTTGATTCAAAATAATACGGATGGAAAGCTTTCTGAAACTACCCTCGTGGGGGAAGATGTAACAGAAAAAAAGAGGGTTATAAAAGCATTAAAGGAAAGTAATGAGCAACTTCATGATCTTTTTGAAAATGCCAATGATCTTATTCAGGTATTTTCTCTTGAAGGCGATATTATTTTTGTAAACAATGCATGGAAGAATACCCTTGGTTATGTAGACGACGATATTACCAATCTTAATTTCAAAGAAATTGTCCACAAAGACTACCAGCAAGCTACTTTTGATCATTTACAAAAAATATTAAGCGGAGAAAAAGGAGACAAAATCGAAACTGTTTTCACTACAAAAGCTGGTAAATCTATTCATGTAATAGGTAGCGTAAACGTTCGATACGAGAAGGAAAAGCCTATAGCATTCAGAGGTATTTTCCACGACAATACTGAAAGAATAAGAGCTGAAAGAGGAGTTACTCTTTATTACAAAATTGCCAATCTTACAATAAGCAGCAACAACCTTGAATCTCTCCTATACAATATCCATCAGGAACTTAAGACTATCATAGCAGTAAACAACTTCCACGTTGCGCTTTATGACAAGGATAAAAACTATCTTAATTTTCCTTACTATGTTGATGAAAATTTCGGAGATAGAATCACTACTCAAAAAAGGATTGTAGGAAAAGGTTTAACTGAATATTCTCTGTTTAACGACAAACCTACATTTCTTTATGAGGAAGACATTCACGAACTGGCAGCTTCGGGAAAAGTAGAATTAATGGGTCCAGTACCCAAAATTTGGTTGGGAGTTCCTTTGCGACTGGAAAACCGGACCATTGGAGTCATTGCAGTAAAAAGTCATAGTGACAGAAATAAATTCAAGAGAAGACATCTGGATCTTCTCGACTTTATATCAGGCCAGATTGCAATTGCAATTGAAAGGAAGAGAAATGAAGAAAAGATTCTTGAACAAACTGCCAGATTAAATTCAATTTTTGAAAGTAGTTCTCACCTTATATGGTCCGTTAACAGACAAAGAGGCCTTACCTCATTCAACAGAAACTATGCTGAAGCTATAAAGAGAAAATTTGGTTCTTACCCTGAATTGGACCAAGCTTCTGAAAAGCCTAAAATATTAATGCTTTCGGATGAGATTTATCATGATTTTGTCAATGCAAGATATAAAGAAGCATTTGAAGGCAAACAACAGCATTTTGAAGCCCGCACAATCATTGATGGAAGGGAAACATGGAGAGAAACCTTCCTGAATCCCATATTTCTTCCTGATGGAAGAATAGAAGAAGTTTCAGGTATTTCACATGATATTACAGAAAAGAAACATTGGGAAATTGCACTGCAGGAAAGTGAGGAAAAGTTCCGTAATATATTTGAATCCTTTCAGGACATTTATTACAGAACAGACGTTCATGGCAGAATCAATATGGTAAGTCCGTCAGGATGTGAATTAAGCGGGTACAGCCAGGATCAGATCATTGGGAGACACATAACAGAGTTCTACGTTAGTCCTAAAAAACAAACAGCGCTTGTAAAACAATTGCTACGTACCGGAACGATCAGAAACTACGAAAACAACCTGGTGCTCAAAGACGGAACTGTAATTCAATCCATTTCGAATATCAGGCTTATCTATAACAAAGAAGGCAAGCCTATTGCGGTAGATGGTGTAGCCAGAGATATTACATATCTGAAAAAGGCTTCAGAAGAATTACTTAAAGCCAAGGAAATTGCCGAAAGGTCACTGAAAGTAAAAGAAAGTTTCCTTGCCAACATGAGTCATGAAATCAGGACACCAATGAATGGAATCATTGGGGTGATTGATCTATTATTTGATTCCCATCTTAATGAAGAACAAAGAAAGTATGTTCAGACCATTAAGAAGTCTTCAGAAACACTTCTGACCATTCTGAATGACATACTTGACCTTTCGAAAATTGAAGCAGGTAAGATGCAGCTTCGTCTGACTTCAGTTTCTATAGAGTCTACTGTTGAAAAATTATTTTCATTATTCTATCAGCAGGCAGCTTCCAAAAAAATTGATTTTGCCTATACTATTGACGATAATATTCCCAAATATATCCTTGCAGATGAAATAAGGTTATTACAGATCATGTCTAACCTTACCAGTAATTCAATCAAATTTACAGATCATGGAAGTGTAAATATCGAATTAGTGCTTGACGAGAAAAAAGGAAGTACTTACAGGATTAAAGTATTGATAAAAGATACAGGAATTGGTATTTCTGAGGAAAATAAGAAAAAGTTATTCGAATCTTTCAGTCAGGTAGATACATCATCCACCAAAGCCTATGCAGGTACAGGTTTAGGGTTGGCTATATCTAAAGAGCTTTCCAAAATGATGAATGGACAGATTGGAGTGGAATCTGAGCTAGGCCTGGGTAGTACCTTCTGGTTTACATTCGAAGCCCAGGAGAGTAAACGGGTATCGCCCAAAGCTAGTCTTTCAGAGAACCTGTCAGAGACCAAATCATACTCTGACAATCCATTAAATGTGCTGCTGGTAGATGATAATCAAATTAATCAGTTTGTGGCCAATGAGATACTGAAGAAAGCTGGCTGCAAAGTGGATATAGCCGAAAATGGCATTGAGGCAATTGAAAAAGTAAAGTCAAATTCCTACGACCTGATTTTCATGGACATCCAGATGCCCCAGATGGATGGGGTAACAGCGACAAAGGAAATACGAAAGCTGAATCTTGCAAAAACACCTCCCATCATCGCCATGACTGCCTATTCCATGAAGGAAGATAGGGAGAAGTTTATAAAAGACGGAATGGACGATTATCTGTCCAAACCTATAAAACCAGAAAATCTAATCGGCAAACTGAGAGAATGGAGCAAGTCTGAGACAAAATCAGTTACAAATGTCAGTCAGGAAACATTAAAGACCAACAATGCAATTCTTAATCAGGAGGTTTTGGAAAAACTGAAAGCTTTTGCCGATTCCGCCACTTTGTTTACCATTTATAATGACTTTGAAACAGAGGCTATTGAGCAAATAGAGGCATGTAAAAATTCTTTTAAAACAGAAGATATTAAGAATATTTTAAATAATTTGCATACCTTAAAAGGGACATCCGGCACCCTCGGAATTGCAAAGGTAGAGGAGCTGGCAAGAGAAATAGAGGGAAGACTAAAACAAAACAATTTGACAAATCTGGAAGAAGGTCTGAATGAATTAGAAGCCGCCTTTCAAGAATTCAGAGATTATTACAAAAATATTTTTTAAAGAATAGAGATTATGAGCACTTACAAGAAAGTTCTTATTGCCGAGGACAGTTCGGTCATTCAAAACCTGACCAAAAAAATCCTGGAATTTCAGAATTACAAAATTTCAAGCGTAAAAAACGGAAAAGACGTATTAAAAGCTGTTGAATCAGAGAATTACGACATAATTTTGATGGATATAAACATGCCACTTATGGATGGTATGACTTGCGCTAAAGAAATCAGGAAAAACCCTGATGCTATAAAAGCAAAAGTGCCGATTGTGGCTATAACAGGGAATGCTAAAAACTATAGTGATAAAGATTTTGTTGATGCCGGAATAAATGAGTATCTTCAGAAACCACTCGATTTCGACAAACTGGTCGAAACCGTGAAAAAATGGACTTTATAAAACGATGCAAATAAAATACACCAATCAGTTTTTAAATAAACTGGAAGATATTTTCGCAGAGTCAGAATATATGCTCAGATATGAAAAGGGCAATTTTCATTCTGGTTATTGCATTCTGAAAGACACCAAAGTAGCGGTTGTCAACAAATATTTTCCGGTTGAAGGTAAAATCAACTGCTTAATTGAAATCCTTCGTTCTATTAAGCTTGATGTATCAAGATTGAGTGAAAAAAACAAAAAGTTTTATCTGGAAATCAATCAAACTGAATTATCCCTTTGATCATTTCATTTCTGGGTACCGGTACATCTCAGGGCATACCTGTAATTGGCTGCGATTGCGAGGTATGCTCTTCTCTTGATTTCAGAGACAAAAGATTCAGATCTTCAATTCATATTCAAACGGAGGATCAAAGCATTGTAGTAGATACCGGCCCGGATTTCAGAACACAGGCTTTAAGACAAAGAATAAAGAAACTGGATGCAGTTTTAATAACCCACGCACATAAAGACCATACAGCAGGTCTTGACGATATCAGGGCTTACAATTACTTTCAGAAAAGGGACATGCCGGTATATGGCAGAATGGCCACTCTGGAGCAGTTGAAAAAGGAATTTTCTTATGCCTTCACCGAATTTAAATACCCGGGTGTACCTGAATTAACGCTTATTGAAATAGAAAATAAACCATTCAGCATCGGGAAAACAGAAATTATGCCAATAGAGGTAATGCATTACAAAATGCCAGTCTTTGGTTTTCGAATAAAGGACTTTACTTATATTACCGATGCTAATTATATTTCCGATCCGGAACTTGAAAAAGTAAAGGGGACCAAGGTTTTAATTCTGAATGCTCTTCAGAAACAGGAACATATATCCCACTTTAACCTTGAGCAGGCTTTACAAGTAGTTGCTAAAATAAGACCTCAAAAAGCATACTTTACTCATATAGCCCATAAAATGGGATTACACAAAAGTGTAGAGAGTGAACTGCCAGCAAATGTTCATTTAGCTTATGACGGATTGGATATTGATATGAGCTTATTTTAAAGCATTAGCCTCCTCACAAAATCAGTTAAAAAGAAAGCGGTAACAGTTTAAGCATTAGAAAAACAATTACACATAAAAAAAGCTGCCTTTTTACAGGCAGCTCATATATTTAAATAACGTTTAGCTATTTAAGATATTCGAAGGTTTCCAGTCTCCACTTTTCTTTCTCTCTCTCTCATACCTTCTATTAATACAACCGCTTCCTATAATGATTTGTTCATTTTAGAACATGATTCACCATGAAGTACTTCATTCTTAATTTCCTCAGGAGCTTCACTTACTTTTTTTCTTCCAGGGCAACAAGTGCGTACTTCCGCATCTGCTGAGTCCTGACTTTGAAGATATTGATAAAATCCTGGGGGAATAAATGCGGTTTCAGGATATATATATCCTTTTTGCAGGTACGAAGAGTCTCGCTGAGCATAATAAACCTCCAAACCAATCCAATCTTCCCACCTTATAGGGTTTTCATCACCTTCAGGATATCTGTGAGGATTACTTCCCCCCAGGTAATCGTTGAATCTGTTATATTCATAATCCATATTTTCATAAATTACATGGTTCCCGAAAGAGTTAAGCTTAAGAGTATTTTGCTCTGAGGTTATTTTTTCATCTTCAAACCACTCATGAAAATAACTAGGGCTATGGTGTCCTGAATTCTGATTATCAGCAGAGCTTACTTTCTGACCAGGCAAAGAAGATGTTGTAAACTGCTGATGCCCACCTATTTCCTCATAAGCACAAGAGGATAACATTCCTCCTATCAGAAGGAATAACAGGTTTTTTATTTTTCTCATATAATTCTCTCCTTTCACATACACATCCATAAAAAGAACTATAAAAGAATTTCAAAAGTTATGAGCATCTTCCGATCTGACTACTTTTCGTTTTTATATCCTATATCATAACTCTCTTTAATATTTTCTATCTGCAAGTCCACCCCTCTGGTTTTAGCAGTTATTTTAAAGTCATTCAATATCTCGATCACATCATAATCGATATACTTCGCCTTCGAACCATCAATAATAACTTTTGAATAATCAGGAATATTTCGGAGCATAGTCATAATACTTGCTTTATTCAGGAAAGAAACTTCTTCTGCGAGATCAAGTCTCATAACTTTTGTATGTTCATCCTCCTTCATAGAACAGGAATAAGCAAGTTTCAAATTCCGTCTAAGTATAAATACAATAGCGACAATGATGCCTACTATTATACCTTTTAAAAGGTCTGTTACTACTATTGCAAGGATTGTCGATATAAAAGGAACAAACTGTTCTACACCATTTTTAAAAATAGCTTTGTACAACCCTATATTAGTAAGCTTATATCCAATTACAAGAAGTATCGCAGCCAGTGCTGCCAGTGGGATCCTGTTTAAGATTTCATGAAAAAATATAACACACAGCAAAAGGAATAAACCATGGTAAAAAGAGGAGAGCTTTGATCTAGCACCGGCTGATACGTTGGCTGTTCCTCTTACAATAACGGCTGTCATAGGTAAACCACCCATGATACCTGAAAGGATATTTCCTACTCCCTGCGCTTTGAGCTCCCTATTCGTTGGTGTATGTCTTTTTAAGGGATCCAGTTTATCGACAGCCTCAATACTAAGTAGTGTTTCAATACTTGCTACCACAGCCAGAGTTAGTCCAATTTTCCATACTTTAAAATTTGTAACCTCGCCGAAATCAGGAAATATTAAAAGTTCTTTAAGAGAATCCAAACCTTTTATTTCCGGAATTAAGACAAGATGTTCTTTACTTAAAGCCAGGGTAGGAATTTTTTCTACAAACAGGATATTTAATAAAGAGCCTATTACTACCACTATTAAAGGAGCTGGAATTGATTTTAAAAAGCCCTTGGTGATTTTATTCCAGAAAACCATCACAAGAAGCGACAGAACAGATATGATAATGGCACCTTTATTCAAAGACTGATAAGCCCTTAAAAGTTCTGAAAAAGTATTTTCCTTATCAAACTGCTCAAATGACAGATCGCCTTCATAATCCACATCATAGCCAATTGCATGCGGAATTTGTTTAAGGATAAGTATAATACCTATTGCAGCCAACATTCCTCTAATCACTGATGATGGGAATAAAAGACTGATTGAACCTGCTTTTATAAATCCTAAAATAATCTGTACTGAACCCGCAATTAATACTCCTACCAGAAAAGCGTTGTACCCCACCTCCGTGATAGCATTAAGAACTATAACAGTAAGTCCTGCTGCTGGCCCGCTTACACTTAGAGGAGAGCCGCTCAGCAACGCAACTACAAGCCCTCCTACTATACCTGCTATGATACCTGCAAAAAGTGGTGCTTTTGAAGCCAAAGCAATACCAAGACAAAGAGGTAATGCAACTACAAAAACCACTATACCAGATGGAATATCATATTTTGCATTAGCAGATATTTGTTTTGAAAGATTATGTAATAAACTCATGTTAAAAATTTTAAATAGATTGAAACTATTATCCCCTGGCAATGATATTGGGCAGGATAAATTATGAAATGATAATAACCTGAATTACAGGTAATGTTTCTAAGCTACTTCAGGTGGTGGGCTGATCATTTTCCGAGACTGACCAAGAAGATGGATGGAATTTGAATAGGTAAACTGTATATTGAAAATAAGAAATTCCAATACAAATGTTTTTAATGCAAGACACATTTTTCCTTTACCCTTTCTCTGTTCCTCATTTTCATTATCATCTTCAGACTCTTCTTCATCCATAGTTATCTTAACAGATGAAACTTTTTTCTTCAAAGTCGTGCCTGATCCCGCAGAATAATAAAATATCTGCGGAATAATGACTGAAAAAAATAACATTAAAATTAAAAAGTTCTTAAACATGCAGATACAGGAATATCACTCAGAAAGAAGTTAATTTAATCATTTATTTAGAGTAGCCACCTCCTAAATCCTAATGATAGTGAGCTCTCTTTAAATCCAGATAAACTATAGATAAGGAACCTCAGAAAAAACCTGATCTAATAATACCCTATACACTCCCGTACTTTCAATAATTTCAGGACATTTATAATCTTCTCTGGTTATCAGCAAGGGCCATTCGCTCTTAGACTCAGGAACTCTTCCATGTGACCCTTTAATTAATCTTGCGTCAAGTGGAATAAAATCCATAAGTGTTCTGAAGCCCATTTTTTTCTTCAGTAATTTAAACGCTGCCTTGGTTTTAATAAATTTTGTTTCAGGATTAAAAAACAATTCAACAGGATCATAACCTGGTTTTTTATGTATTTCTACAGTTCTGGCAAAGTCAGGTGCTTTTTGATCTTCCATCCAATAGTAATATGAAAACCACGAGTCCTTATCTGCAACTGCAATTAAATCCCCAGCTCTTACATGATCGATATTTAAAAGTTCCTTATCCAGTCCGTTTAAAACAACATCAATACCTTTGAATGATGTAAGTAACTTTTTAACACCTTCTTTAATGGATAAATCGTTAATATAAACATGTGCAATCTGATGATCCGCTACTGCAAAAGCTTTGGAAGCTCCCGCATCCAAGAGCTCCCGACCACTCTCCTCTCTCAATTTCAGATATCCATTTTCCCTTAAAATTCTATTAATATGAATAGGATTGGAAACATTCGTAATGGAATATTCAGAAACAACATTCACTTTCGCTCCTCTTCTTTCATAGAAATTAATCAGCCTTTTACATAATTCGTCTATTTCCTTTAGGTTTGCTTTACACCTGGAATCGTCAGGTCCATATTGCTGAAGGCAATAGTCCAAATGAGGCAGATATATTAAGGTAAGGGTTGGATTAAATATACCATCAACAAGCATGGAAGCTTCAGCAATCCAATTACTCGACTTTATAGAAGTATTAGGCCCCCAGAAATTAAAAAGAGGAAATGTACCCAGTTTCTTTTGCAGGTAATCTCTCAGGTTTGAAGGATTAGAGTAAATATCAGGTAGTTTTTTTCCATCGGCATGATACTGTGGTCTCGGAGTTACGGAAATGTCAGCAGATGAATACATATTGTACCACCAGAACATATTGGCACATGTAAAATTAGGATCAATCTTTTTTGCTACATCCCAAATCTTTTCAGACTGGACAAGTTTATTGGATTGTTTCCAGAACTTTATTTCGCAATCATCATGACTATACCACCCATTCCCGACAATACCATGCTCCGAGGGAGTTTTACCTGTTAAATAATTACTTTGAGCGGTACATGTAACTGCAGGAAATGCTGGTCTAACAGGCACTGCTTTTTTTCCGGAGGACCACTCCTTCAAAAAAGGAGTAGAATCTCCAAGCAACTTTGAAGACAAAGCTACAAGGTTAATTACAACTACTTTATCCATAAATTCTGATATTGAACTTTCAAATTGTCAAGTACCCACTTAAATTCACCTACAATTGATTCCGTCAAATCAATTTTAACTTCTTCAGGCAAAACACTCCAGGTATATGTTTCTATCTCAAGTACATTAGTGACAGATTGATGTTGCAGTAATTGAAATACATCTAATATATCACTCTGAGTTGATTCAAGTATTCCATAATTGGATACAAAAAGAGGTACATGATAATGGATTCTCCATTCTTCGCATGATCCATAATTATTGTCATTAATCATATCGGGTAAATCCTTATATCTCTTCATTTCCTTTTGATGTCTTCCCACGACCTGATGAAGGTAAATCTTATCACTTATAGATTTGAGCTTATTGGTTAGTTCTTTATGATCTAATCCTGAAGGACGGAACTTTAATGCAGCACTTATCTGGATCTTACCAATACCTATTTTTTCTTTCTTATATAAAGCGAGCATTTCAGCGGGGCTTTCAAAGAGCACTGAAGAATGACATACATCAAAACAAACCTTAATGTGTTCTCTGATTGCAGCCTCTGCCTCGTGGGCACTCATATTTTTCACTTCAGAAAAATACTTTATTGCTCCAGGAAGGAGCCAGTTGTTGTAAAAATTAATCATCCCTCTGGTATCTTCAATAATACCATCTGGCTCAGGTTCTATATCGAGGTGAATTATTTTTCCACTTTCACTCTTCAACTGTATCAGGTATTCCGTTATTACCGCAAAATGAAAGCTTGCCTTTCTGAATATGTGGTCCATTTGCTCATTGGTTTTAAACCAATGCCTGTAAGAAACGGGAGAAGTTGAGATTCCTCCTTCTATTCCTTGAGGTAGAAGAAAGTTCAGAATTTTAATCAAGCGGACTGTATACTCAATACGTTCACGAGAATTCCAATCAGGCAGATGTACTTTATCTTTCACAATGGTTCTATGAAAGCCTCCATAGGGAAAGCCATTAATAGTAAATACATAGAAGCCGTTAACTTCCAGCCACTGACGAAATCTGAAGAGATTATCATTTGCTAACAATTCTCTTGCCGCTATATCAGACAGACGCAAACCGATCCCAAATGGCCTTCCAGGATTAACCTTCTCTTTGATTGAAGGAAGATATTCTTTCAGATTTCCGAAAGTCTCTTCCCAGGTTTCTCCAGGATGTATATTGGTGCAATATGTAAGATGAAAGCCTTTCTTAAAAGTCATAACTGGCTTATTTCATTTTTTGGGTAATATGAATTTGCATATTTTAAGCTTCGTAAAATTTCTTCACCTTCAATCGTCCCTACCTCAATTCCTTTTCCAATAGCGGCAAGTAGCATAATCGTCAGCTTTCCCCCAAGGTGTTCTCTAAACTCATGTAATCCTTTTTCCAATTCAAGATAATTGGTGATTAGAAACGGAAGGTAAGTAGCTATTATATCTTTAAACCCGCATTGATTGATACAGTCAAATATTTGATACCAGCTTTTCTGAGATATATAGTTTCTGAGATAAGAGATTGTCACATCCAGAACTATACCTACTGCTACTGCTTCTCCATGTCTTATCTGATACATATCCATCTGTTCAAGCTTATGAGCAGCCCAATGTCCAAAGTCTAATGGGCGAGAAGAGCCTCTCTCAAAGGGATCATCTCCACCAATGTGCTGCATATGAAGTTCCGCACACCTGTATATTAACTCCTGCATTATATCCTGATCCTTTGCAACAAGAGAAGAAGCATTACTCAATATGAAATAAAAAAACTCTTCATCTTTTATTAATGAGACTTTAATAGCCTCAGCAATACCGGCAATCCAGTCACGTTGTTCCAATGTCATGAGAAACTTTCTATCATTGATGACAGCGTAAGGTGGAGCAAAACATCCGAGAAAATTTTTCTTATTAAAATAATTCACACTGTTCTTCACTCCCACACCCGAATCGTTCTGAGCAAGAACGGTAGTTGGAATTCTTATCAGACGAATGCCTCTATGGGCAATTGAAGCAGCATATCCAGCAAGGTCCAGTAAGGCACCACCACCAACTACAATTATGTAAGAATGTCTTGATAACTTTCCCCTCTCAATCGCTTCAAGGATTTCATTAACTCTCCCTGTTTCATTTTTTATTGCCTCACCACCGGGAAGAATCATAACTTCCGTAAGCTGTCCGGGAAGGTTTTTTTCAAAATATTGATTAGTATCTGCTAATAAATTATCGCTTTTACAAAGAACATTTTCATCATATATCACTAATACCTTTTCGTCTGGGGACTTATTAATTAATCCTTTCAGAATATGATTTCTTTCCTCGAATATATCTTCTGTAAAAAATACACTATAGGTAAAAGGGACTAAGAATGATTGCTGCAAACTTTTCATAAATATTCAATCAACTATTAGTAATCAAACAAACGGAAACCCGATCTAACTAAAGATCTATCTTTACAATAGTCAGGTAACAGCAAAGTATCTGGATAGAGCAATAGACATTGGCAGCAGCGCCAATATGGCAAGAGCAAACTCTGGTCCGGCATATCCTGCGGTCAGAGTAGCATCCAAAAGGATTATTCCGATTATACCGTTTTTAACTGCCTGTCTGATTACTCCATAGTTGACTTTCACCTGCATTTTTATAATTGGTATGGAAGTAAGCAGCAGAAAGCCGAACAAAAATGGCAATATACTTAGTAATGAAAATTCTTTTATAAAGAGTATTGTAATCAAACCTGAACAGGCAAGGAGATAAAAAAAGAATCCTGCATCCAGAATACGTTTCTTAATTCTTCCTGCTTCACATTTACTTATTAATGTAATACCAATGATATAAAACAAGGGTACTAATGCCAGATAAAGATGTTGAATAATGCTGTTGCTCACAATCGAAATTCCCAGCAACATATTTAAACCTCGGCAGATGCCCATCATTAAAGGACCATAGACAATAGAATGCTTAGCTTTGGCATTATAAGTAAAGGCTGAAATCACGATACAAAGGGCCAAAGCAGCACTGGAGAACGAAACCATCAATGCAAAGAAAACACCAAAAAAGAAAAGACAAATGCCAAACCTTTTTGCTTCGGTAATTGTAAGTTTTCCGCTCGGAATCATTCTTTCAGGACGTTCTATTCTGTCTATGTCATAATCATAGACATCGTTAAATACAATTCCTCCAGCATAAAGGCATGCTGTGGATAACACAAGCATCAAAGCCTTCCACAACAAAGAATTATCGTCAAACAAAGCTAATGAAGAGGTCGCAATGAATGCACCGTTCATAACATCGGCAGCAGACGACAACAGATTGGCAGGTCTCGCGATTGTTAAATATGCCTGTAACTTTCCCATCAGACAATTGTATTTGAACTATCATTTTTTGGCAAAGACCTTCGATCAACTTTTTTCAGCTTCTGATCTCCCCTCAATACTGAATTACCATTGTAAGTATTCTCAATATTTTCTTCAGTATTTAACCAATCGGACTCCCTAATTTTTCCGCTCAGAGCAAAAAAACGGAGAGCATTGAGATAACAGACTTTATCGATGTCTGTTGAAGAAATACCTTTTTCTTCCATTAACAAGGCAGTTTTGGGAACAGCTAATGGATCGCTTATCCCCCAATCCGCTGCGCTGTTAATAATGATTCTTTCACTGCCATATTTTTTTACAATTTCCACCATTCTTTCATTTCCCATTTTCGTATTCGGATAAATGGTAAAAGCAGCCCAGAATCCATGATCCAATACATCCTTTATTGTCTCCTCATTGTTATGATCAATCAGGACCCATGAAGGATCAATTTTATGTTCAAGACAAACCTGCATACTTCTTAAAGTACCTCTTTTTTTATTTCTGTGAGGGGTGTGAATTTGTACAGGCAACAAAGTCTCTTTAGATAAAATCAACTGTTGTCTGAAATATTTTTCTTCCAATGGAGTTTGTTCATCATATCCGATTTCCCCCACTCCCACAACCCTTTCTTTACACAAGAACAAAGGTAGAATGTTCATAACAGATTCAGCCAACTGCTGATTATTGGCTTCCTTTGAATTAAGACCTATTGTGCAATAGTGCATGATCCCGAATTGACTTGCGCGAAATCTTTCCCAGCCAATAAGTCCACTAAAATAATCTTTAAAAGAACCTGCTTCAGTACGTGGCTGTCCTACCCAGAAAGAAGGTTCAATGACAGCAACTATTCCTGCTTCAGCCATTCTCTGATAATCATCGGTAGTCCTTGAAACCATGTGGACATGGGGATCAATAAATCTTCTCATATTTAAAATTTTACAACTCCTGTAATTTCTTTTTATTCCACTTATTGGTGATATCCTGCCAGGACAATTCATTATCCATCATCTTTGTATGCAGATCAGGTCTGTACTCAAGCAACATTAGAATAGCTTCCTCTGTATTGCTTATATAGCAAGCCAATGCTGCAGTCTCCTGATTTAATACATTGTTATCATTAAACAAAGCCTTTACATCGTCAAGATGATCTATTGAAAGGAATGGAGCTATGATTCTCCAGATCTCAGGAGTGATTTCCCTTCCTGCCGCTTTTCTTTCATGTACGAGATCGATTGACATATCAGAAAGAGCAGCATTGGCACGTCTTTCCAAACCAAATACATCGCTGATTGGACTATCTATGAAAGCTGCCTTTAGTACCATCTGATTCCATTGTGATTCAGTAAAGAAGTCACAAGGATAGGGATTGTTCAGGGCGATAGCTTCAAATAGCAGTTTGGAATTTGAACGCACTCCTTCGGAAGCAATTTCAGTCAATCTGCTTTGATAAGGCATAATAGGCAAGCCTTTTAATATTGCTACCCGCTCATCAAGATCAGCAGTACCAAAAATATTTTTAATCAGATTAAGAAATTCTTCCCCACTCAGAAAAGTAAGTTCCATCAGCATGTTTATCCTTATAAACTCAGAAACAGTCCAGAAAGAAGGATTCCAGCCTTTTCGAATTATAACCGCTTCTATCAGATCATTCTCATTTAAATCAAGTATGCGTTTACCAAAGACTGTTGATACTTTACTGAAAGCAAAATAAATATTTCTGTAAACTCCTGATCTTACCTTTTCAATCTGCTCTATGTACCATTTATATTGATCTTCGGTAATAAAAAGAGCAATTTTTTTTTCTATAAAGTACCTGGCGGCCTTTACTTCCTGTATAGAAAAAGTTTTTTCCATATAAGTGTTTCTTCGGATTTTAGTGAACTCTTTTTTTAGCCATCT
Organism: Sporocytophaga myxococcoides; assembly: GCF_000775915.1. Taxonomy (NCBI): domain Bacteria; kingdom Pseudomonadati; phylum Bacteroidota; class Cytophagia; order Cytophagales; family Cytophagaceae; genus Sporocytophaga; species Sporocytophaga myxococcoides. The sequence continues at coordinate 547,818 of NZ_BBLT01000001.1, read as the reverse complement.
TTATTCTTCTCATGAAAATCCAGTTAAGGACAATGAGGTTTATCATGGCTACCGCACAAATCAGAAGACCCATAGCTTCCCTTGCCAATTCTATATTGGAGCTGTAGTCCATAGGCATTGCTATGCCTTCATATACAGGAGGCCATAAATAAATGCAACCAGCAGCAAATAAAGAGGCGAATAACATTAATATCAGTGAATGAATTCTTTTTATTCCAGAATAGAAACATATTAAAGCTGCGAATGAGTAGATAGAAATCCATATAAAAGGATCCTGATCATTTAACTGAACAATGGCAAAACCGATGAATAGGAACCCCCATAATGAAGGGATAGTCCCTGTTAAATTGTTCTTTCTCATAAATGCCTAAACCCTCAGAACAATGTATTGTTTAGGACTTTCCATCAGATGCAGAAAGGAAGAAAGCTCATTGCAATCAGTTAAATGAATTAAAATCTTATTGTATAATGTTTTATAGAAAAAAGGTTATGTTAGAAAAAAAAGGGAAAATTTTTGTAGGTACTTCAGGCTGGCACTATAAACATTGGATAGGAAAATTTTATCCGGAAAAAATGGCATCTAAAGATTTGTTGGCTTATTACGACAGTTTTTTTGAGACCCTGGAATTAAATAATTCCTTTTACAAACTTCCCACATCAGAGCAATTTTCAGTCTGGTATAATAACACGCCTAAGGGATTTTTATTCAGTATTAAAGCAAGCAGATACATTACTCATATCAAACGTCTCAATATGCCCACTGAAGGTATAAAGAAACTTATTGACAGCATTTCAGCTCTGGAAGAAAAACTTGGCCCTATTCTATTTCAACTTCCTCCGAATATGAAATTGAATATTGAAAGGTTAGAAGAATTCATCAGTTACCTTCCTTCAGGGTTCAGATATACATTTGAGTTTCGCCACCCTTCGTGGTATAATGAAGAAGTATATGAACTATTGAAAAAGAACAATTGTGCCTTTTGTATTTATGAGCTAAATCATCATATGTCTCCTGTGATTACAACGGCCGATTTTGTTTATATAAGATTGCATGGTCCGGAAGAAAAATACTCCGGGGATTATTCCAAAAAGCAACTTAATGAATGGGCTGAAAGCTGTAAAAACTGGTTGGCCGATGGAAAAGATGTTTTTATATATTTTGATAATGACCAAAATGCTTACGCACCCTTTAACGCCCTTTATCTGAAAGAAAGATTACAGAAAGGGAAAAAGAAACATGTAAAACCTAATTATAGCGATGCATAAATCCGACAATAAGGACATCTGCCTATTCATAATTTATTGGATTAATTTCATATCTTTCCTTCAATTACTTTTAATCGGAAGAAACAAAATCAAGACTATCGAATTATTAAGATGAATACTTATATAAAGCAAAATTCTATGCATGGGACTTTTCTAAACAGACTTCATACTTATGATATAAACCCTAAATTCAGCAAAAGGGCCGCTTATTTCTCAATGGAGTTTGCTGTTGATCAATCACTGAAAATATATTCAGGAGGACTGGGTTTTCTTGCCGGGTCACATTTAAGAAGTGCTTATGATCTAAAGCAAAACCTGATTGGTATCGGGATTTTATGGAAATACGGATATTATGATCAGGTGTGGAATCAGGATCATTATATGGAGGCTAAATTTGTGAAAAAGGAATATTCCTTTCTGGAAGATACTGGAATAATATTTCCGGTCACAATTCACGATTCAAAGGTAAACGTAAAAGCCTATTTTCTTCCCCCAGATGTATTCGGTACAGCACCTTTATTTTTGCTTTCTACTGACATACCTGAGAACGATTATTTATCAAGGACTATCACTCATAAATTATATGATTCTAACCTTGCAGCCAAGATAGCTCAGTCTATTGTACTAGGTGTGGGCGGTGCCAAGCTTCTGGATATTATTGGATCAGAACCAGAGGTATACCATATGAATGAAGGTCACGCGCTTCCACTGGTATTTTACCTTTATTCCAAATTCAGAAGTGAAGAAGCAGTCAGAAACCGAATGGTATTTACTACCCATACTCCGGAACTTGCAGGTAATGAAGAACATTCTCTGGAACTGCTTGAAGAAATGAGTTTTCTTCACTGCATACCTCTTGATGAAGTGAAAAGAATCGCCAAAATCAGTGGTGATACATTGAATTATACTCTTACAGCATTAAGACTATCTAAAATAGCTAATGGAGTATCGGAAATACATTCTAAAGTATCTCAATCTATGTGGCAGGGCAATGAAGGAGTTTGTCCTATCATACATATTACAAATGCACAAAATAAAAAATTCTGGAAAGATGAGGTATTGGAAGATGCTCTCAATACCAATAATGATGAACTATTGGTAAGGCGCAAGAAAGAATTAAAGCAAGAGCTATTTAAAGAGGTTGCAGACCAGACCGGAAAGATTTTCGATCCGAATGTACTAACTCTTGTATGGGCGAGGAGATTTGCAGGATACAAGAGAGCACAGCTTTTACTCCATAACTATGAAAAATTCCTTGGCCTCATAAGCAGAAAGCACGAACCAATCCAGGTCATATGGGCAGGAAAGCCATATCCTGAAGACAAGCTGGGAATTGATATATTTAATTATATCAATCACACAGTAGAGCAATTTGATCGTTGTGCAATCCTTACAGGCCATGAAATGAAACTTTCCGCCATGTTGAAAAAAGGATCCGATGTATGGCTTAACAATCCGATTCCCCCAAGGGAAGCATCAGGAACCAGCGGAATGACAGCCTCAATGAATGCATCTATTAACTTCTCAATTCCGGACGGGTGGTTTCCTGAATTTGCCAAACATGGAGTAAATAGTTTTATAATCAACAGTAAGCCAACTGATTCCTGGGTACAAAGGGATGATCAGGATAACAAAGAGCTACTCAGAGTATTAGAAGAAGAGATTATACCTACCTACTACAGGGATCCAAACAGATGGACGACAATAATGAAACAAGCTATGTGTGATGTATACCCACAGTTTGATTCAGACAGAATGGCTACAGAATATTATCAGAAATTATATCAGGCTTAGGAAAGCAGAATTTAAAAAATCCTGATGCACAAACATCAGGATTTTTTATTATTAATTTAATGTCCATAAGTTGATAAGCCAAAAGAATGCGTAGGCAAGCCATCCAATGAATGGCAGGAAAACGATTGATATGGCAGGATACAATCTGGCAAATCTGTAAAAGATATAAAACACAAACAAGGTAAATGGTATATAAGCAAAAAAACCTGCCATTGGACTTCTTAATCCAAAAAACACAAGATCCCAAGTCGTGTAATATGCCATCATAATGACAACCAGAGTAATCAGAGAAATCGTTTCTTTTTTATTATTTTCTTCAGAGAATAATTTGTATAGCAATACACCACAAATGAAATAGAAGATAAATCCCATAGCAAAGAAATATAAGATAGGTAGAGTAAATGCCGGAAGCGTGAGTTGAGTATACCAGTTATTGAGAGCATCCCCTTTGAAAAGATTACCACACAATGCAAAGAACATGCAAATAGCGCCAGCTTTAATATATCTGAGCTGATTTAACAATTTATCCATGCCAACAGAAATTTAATATGGAATGTGTTTATAATGATCAAAACAATCTGATATCCCTATTGTTCTTAAAATAAAAGGTTATGAAGTATATCAGACTATTCACTTTTATATTAAGCCTTATTATTCTGGGATGTAATGAGAGAAAAACTGAAAAAATTTTTTCTACAACTGTCGATACAGGGACTGACATGGTCGATACGACACTCTTAGAGCGAGATTCCTCCCTTCAGGAAGATACAATTCCCACCAAACTTCCCCCTAAAAATAGTGATACCGAAACTGTACTGAAACCAAAATCAAAAGATAATATGCCAGTAGCCAAACCTGACACCCTAAAGAAAAGAAAGAAATAAGCTATTGATTTTAAAAGAAAAAGGGAGCTAGCTCCCTTTTTCTTTAACGATTTCTTTCCTTTGGATTTGGCTGAGATGGTCCTTTGTTTGGAAGTTTATCTTTTTCAGATGGATTCTCTTTTGCCTTGTCTCTTTCCTTAGGCTGATTTTTATTTCCCATGTTTATAAGATTTTTCAACCTTAACCTGAGTATGATAATTTTGTTATTCTTTTATAAAATACGAAGGCAAAGTTTCATCTTGCTGAAAAAAAGAAGAATCAATAGCAAGGCTATCCTGGAATACATACTGAGCTGCTCCGCCAGTGAGTTTTACCAAAGGAACGATTTTATTATTTTCCTCTTCTGTAATAATTTCCTTTCTCAGTAACAATGTTCCTATCTTCTTGAAATACTGATTAAGAAAGGGCTTCAGCTTACCTCCTCCATCAAAATAATATTTAAACGCTTTTGGTTGAGGAACTATACTTGCCAGGAAAATACTTTCTTCTATTGTAAGATCAGATGGCTTCTTATTAAAATAAAACTTTGAAGCATTACCGATACCATAGATACCTGGCCCCCATTCAATGATATTAAGGTAAACCTCATACATTCTTTCCTTTCCCGTAAGTCTTTTATTTTCTATAATCCATACGATTAAAGCTTCTTCTACCTTTCTGGCTATCGTTTTTTCTCTGGTAAGAAATACATTCTTTACCAATTGCATAGATATAGTACTACCACCTCTTGCAAATTTTCCCTTACGAATATTATCTTTCATTGCCATTACAAAAGCATCCTCTCTAAAGCCTTTATGCCAGTAAAAGCTACCATCTTCGGAGCACAATACGGCATTTTTAAGATAAGGAGATATCTGATCAATGGGCGTAAACTCTGAATTATCAATACCTACAGTAAAAGATTTTACAGCCACCCCTTTCTCAAATGCGGTATGAACAAAGGGATTATTCATTTTAGAAAAATCCGTTTTACCATAACTGATCACCTTAAATCCGCTTTCGCTAAAGTTGCTACTGAACTTTAAAGAATCAATCATGCTTCTATCTAGATAAAAGTTGAGTTGATAAGAAAGTTTACCTTCTACCTTAATTCCTTCCAGAGAGGAAAATAATCCCACCGGTAATGACGAAAAAAACTTCTGAGCCTCCATTTCAGGCATGTTCAGATTTAAAGAGTATATGCCTTGATTCTTCCTGTCAATAGTGGCTTTACCATTAAGACAGATATCATTCAAATAGGCACTATCGCTTTCAAAAGTAACTGAAGATTTTTCAAGGGAAATGAAATAATTCACAGCTATTTTTTTAAAAGCCAATTCATTGGAATCAAGTTTGGGATGTTTAATTTTTAAAGCATCAAATTTAATTTTCCCTTTAAGATTTAGCTTTTCATCACTAAATCTATTTTCTGCAAGATTAAATGTGAGTGTATCAAACCTGAAATCCAACTGAAAAAGATCATTCAGGAATGGGACTTCCATCGATGAGACTTCACCATACAAATTTCCACTGATCAGTCTTTTGCGCTTATTAATTTGCCCCTCTGATAATACAACCTGATGGGTATCCGGAATTTCTATAGATGACCTATAATTTTGGTCATACAGAAAAAATTTCTTTATTATGAAAACAAACTCCTTTTGGTCTTTTATAAAAACACAGTTAAATCCAGAAATCTTTAATTTGGGAGGCAGTGCTTTAAAGGATGATCTTAAAAGCCTGTTAAGCATATACCCATACCCTTTGGATGTATCGGAACTTTCATGATTTGTACCCTTATTCAATAAGAAAGAGTAATTATCTTCCTTCCCTTTTTTTACAGGATGAAAATATCCGTCTCTGATAGAAAAAGATTTAAATCTAAAATCGCCGGTTAATGCATGAAACAGGTCCAATTCAAATGAAAGGGCTTCAGCCTTAGTTAGAGTATCTTTATTATCCTGAACGATATAAAATTCTTTTCCGCTAATACCGGAAAGGCCATGAACAGAAATATTATTGAATGAAAGAGTCGCATGATAATCGGTTCTGAATTTTTCTTTGACTTTACCTAGAGCCCAATTGGCAATGGAAGCCCTTAGTAAAAAAATGGTAAGGATAAAAATTGACGATAAAACGGCAAGAATAACAACTACTCTTTGCAACTTACTGAAATTCATACTGGATTACTCTTCTATCTGAATGCAAAGGTACAACTAAAATCAGGCTTTTGAAATAATTTAATAACTATTGCACCAAATGTATTTTAAATATAGCCTCATTAATCATAGTCAGTATAATAAGCTTCTACACAATCAACTTTTGAAATTTTCAGTTTATAAACTTTTCCCACTGATTTATCTACCACCCATGATTTTATTGTTCTCACGTTTCCGTCTTTATCGATTTTAATCATGCTTGTAGCAGGTTGTTCAAAATCGCACTGGGTTCTGCATAAAGTTTCAAACAAAACTTGCTTGTCCTGAACCATAATTCTTTTTACACCTTTTACTTCACAAACCATATCACCAGCAGTTTTTGCGAAGATCATAACAAAAGAAGAATCCTTCTTATTAAGATAAGTAAGAAGTCCATATTCCCCAATCCCATGCGATACCTGAGCTGAATATTGTATATAACCTTCCAACTCCCGGGAAGGATCAAACTTTCTATTCTGCCAGTTAGTCAAAGTATCGAACAACTCAACAGACGCAATACATTCCCTAGGTTCATGGTTATTAACATTAATAGAAGCTGAGTTTTTAAGATAAGAAGGATTAAAAAATACGTTTTTTTCCAGCGAGTCGCATGAAATAAATATTGCACAAAAAAAGAAAGGTAAAGTATAGTAACGGATCTTTTTCATAGCAGTATTGAATTAGGTTAAGTAATTTTTATTCCAGGTTGCTCCTGTTGTGAGTACTAAACTTGGATTATATATAACTCATTAATAATTAAGAGCTTCATATTTACTTTTAGCGGATTTTGTCTTCCGGCTACCTACATTCAATTCCGACTATATTTAGATTTCCATATCCTCCATTCCAAGCCTGTTTACGAAATATAAAAATAAAAGATAATCTAATCCAGAACTATTTTTCCACAGGATTTTATTGAAACTAAATGAATAAATCCTGTTTAAACTTAGATAATGTCAAAATTATCTCATTCAATGTTTTGACATATAAATATAAAGATTCAATAACAAAAAGCTGCGCTGATAATTATAAAATTGACCTGAAGAATTCAAATATGAGATCTATCAAAATATATTTTTTACTCTTATTTCTCACAAGATCTCTTATTGCAATATCCTCTGTGCAGGACAGCATTACTATTCTCAGAAAGAAAAGAGCGTTTCTTGTTCTTCCGCTTGTAATAAACACTCCTGAGACAAAATTTGGAGGAGGTGCGCTTGGCACTGTAATTTTTAAGATAGGTAAAGACACAATTGTAAGATCTTCCAATGTGCAGTCATTTATCATCTATACTCAGAGGAAACAAATCATCATAGAAAGTGGAGGAGGATTATTTTTTAATAAAGAAAACTACATAGTTAAATGGTTTGGAACTTATAGTTACTTCCCTGACAGATTCTATGGTCTGGGAAATAACACACCTAAAAGTAATTTGGAAACATATACATACAGGCAAATATATCTTACCTCTCAATACATGAGGAAAATATATAAAAAGCTATATACTGGATTTGATTATGAACTACAGGATGTCATTAGTCTTGATTACGAACCGGGAGGTTTATTCGATCAGGAGAATATCTTAGGTAGAAATGGTGGCACTGCCTCTGGTCTTGGACCACTTATTGCCTGGGACAACCGTAACAATGCATTTTATCCTACCAAAGGAGCATATCTTCAGGTATCCTATGTATTATACAGAAAAATCACCGGCAGTAATTTTAAGTTTCAAACCAACTTTTTTGATTTTAGAAAATTTATAAAATTAGGCAGTCAGAATGTACTAGCTCTACAGCTGTTTTCACAGATCACAGCAGGTGACGTTCCTGTCAGAAACCTTTCATACATTGGAGGGCCATTTATTATGAGAGGTTACTATCTGGGAAGGTACAGAGATAACAATGCTATAGCAGTGCAAAGCGAGTATCGAATGCATATATGGAGAAGGTTTGGTGCGGTTGCATTTGCCGGATTAGGAGAAGTAAGCGAACGTTTGAAAGACTATTCCATAGATGGCTTGAAATATTCATTGGGAACAGGCATACGCTTTGCTATTTTACCTAAAGAGAAAATCAACCTTAGGGTCGATTTCGCTATAGGAAAAAATTCCTCCGGCTTTTATCTCTATCTTACAGAAGCTTTCTGAATAACTTAGATTGTTACCACCGGAGCTCCTGCACGGATCTCTTCATTGGCAAATGTTTCAAATGATTCAAAATTTTTTACAAATGCATCTGAAAGTTTCTCTGCAGTCAATTTATAACCTTCCTTATCCTGCCAGGTACTATAAGGTAAAAGAATATCATTAGGTACTCCCGGGCAAGTATCAGGTACCATCAAGCCAAAGAACGGTTCTTTTTTAAAGTTAACATGTTCAAGCTTTCCTTCAAGAGCTGCTGTAATCATTGCCCTTGTAAACTTTAGCTTAATTCTTGTCCCCGTGCCATATGCCCCTCCTGTCCATCCAGTATTAATAAGCCATATATTCACCTTATTCTTTTTCATTTTTTCCCCGAGCAAGTTAGCATATACTGTTGGGTGCAGAGGCATAAACGGCGCACCAAAACATGCTGAAAACACAGGTTTAGGTTCATCTACCCCTTCCTCAGTACCGGCTACTTTAGCTGTGTATCCGGATATAAAATGATACATGGCCTGAGCAGGAGTAAGCTTTGATATCGGAGGCAAAACCCCGAAAGCATCAGCAGTCAGAAAGAAAATATTAGAAGGTAAGCCACCTTTGGAAGAGTGCACAGCATTGGGAATATAATCAATAGGATATGAAACCCTTGTATTCTGAGTTACACGCGTATCAGTGTAGTCGACCTCTCTTGAATGAGGAAAACATCTGACGTTTTCCAGTACTGAACCGAATTTGATTGCACCGTAAATCTCAGGTTCAGCTTTAGCATCAAGATTAGCGACTTTAGCATAACACCCACCTTCAAAGTTAAATACTCCTTTATCATCCCAACCATGTTCATCATCTCCGATAAGAAATTTATCAGGGTCTGCAGACAAAGTTGTTTTTCCGGTTCCTGAAAGACCAAAAAACACCGCTACCCTACCCTCCTTTCCTATATTGGCAGAAGCATGCATGGATAAAACCTGATGCTGATGAGGAAGGACAAAATTCAATACTGAAAATATCGATTTCTTGATTTCTCCTGTATATGCAGTTCCACCAATAAGCATTACTTTCCTTGTAAGATCCGTTATAGAAAAATTATTGCTTCTCACTCCATCTGTCTCAGGATTGGCTTCAAACTCAGGAAAGCATAAAATAGTATATTCAGGGTCTATATATTGAAGCTCTGATAATTCAGGCCTTATAAACATATTATAACTAAATAGATTATGGTATGCTTTGGTTGTAATTATCCTAAGTGATTTTCTGTAATTAAAATCAGCACAGACAAATGCATCCCTTACATATAGCTCTTTACCCTCAGAGAATTCGAGCATTTTTTTGAAGACAACATCAAAGAATTTTCCATCTATGGGATGATTGATCTCTCCCCAATGAATGGTTCCTTTTGTTAATTCATCCTTAACAAAATATTTATCATCCGGGCTTCTTCCGGTAAACCTTCCGGTGTCACATGCAAGAGATCCCTCATTGGTCAATATGCCCTCTCCGTTTCGGATGGCATGTTCAACAAGTTCTGCCGGAGAAAGATTCCAGTATATATTCTTAGCTTTGGTTATTCCTATACGCTCAATTTCCCCAACCAATGACTTCAACCCTGATTGTTCCATAATTATGGATTTTATGATTTGTGAATTTTATTAAGCAGTAGCCAGACATTCTTTATTCTTATGCATTACCAAAACAGGAAAACTTGTTTTATTAACTAGCTGATGAGTACTACTAGCTTCCATAAAATTGTCGTACATTTTATCATGACCTGGTGAAATAATGATCAGATCAGCCTCATGCCTTTCTGTAAATTCATTAATCCCTTTTATGATGTCTTTTTTCTCAAGAACAAAAAAGGCTACATCGCTAGTATCACTTTTCAACAGGAAATTATTATAACCATAACTAATAAGGTCATCTGCATTAGGTGAATCTTCCTTGTCCTGAATAGTGAGAAAATCGATATGCGCATGAAGGCATTCTCCAAGACCTATAACAAAATCGACTACTGTCTTTTCATCCTCACCTGAAAGCTCACTTGTATATACTATTTTCTGAATAGGAGTATAGGTAGTTCCCGGAGGTACTTCCAATACAGGACAGCATGTTCTTTCAATTACCTCTGAAGTAATACGACTATAAGGGGCATACCTTTCTGATACTCCTTTTGTAGCCATCACTACCAGATTTCCTTCCCCAGCTTTTATAGTCTTGATGATCTCATTGGCTGGATTTCCTGCCGATACTAAAGATGAAATGGTTACGTTACCATATTTATCCCTTATTCGATGCCCTTCAGCAATAGAATTCAACTCTTTTAAAGCCTTTTCCTTTTCGCGGTAAATGCTTTCATCAAATGCATCTTTATATTTTGATTCAATACAATGAAATAAAACAAGCTCTGCTTTTAAAACTTTAGCCAGCTCATATCCGTAGCGTACCGAATTACTCGAATTAATTGAAAAATCTGTAGGACAAATAATCTTTGATATCAGTTCCATACTTCTCCTCCTTCTTTGTCTGAATATACCTTCTTGAATTTACCTTCTTCATTATTAACAGAATCTCATATAAATGGTTCTGCACCACATATTCTATGGCCTTAATAAAACATTATCAAGACTTTATTTAAAAATACCATTCAAAAAAATTAGCTTATTTTTTCTTACGCTATTCTGAACAAAAAATGAATTTAAAATAGGCATAAAAGTCTTAGGAAATCTAACTGAATCAAGCCCTTAGCACAACCAATTAGAATACTTTCCGTTGAGGGTTGAATATGAAAATTATTATATTGTCGATGTAAACTATAAAATGAAAATACAACCGCCGCCATTTCAAAACACTACATTACTGGCATTCAGCATAATATTTTTCGGATGGGGATTACTGACCTCATTAAATGGTACTCTTATAGCCCAGCTTGATTATATATTCGAGCTTGACGATTTTAAAAAGAGTCTTATAAATCTCACGTTCTTCGGAACATACTTCTTTGTAGCACTGGCTTTTTTTCTTTTCTCCGAATACAAAAAAGATCTACTAAGTTTTTTTGGTTATAAATATTTAACGGTAACCGGACTGGGAATAGCAGCTGCAGGAGCTTATCTGTTCTATCCAGCTTCAACGCTTCTCTCATTTCCTCTGTTTATGGGAGGATTATTTGTGCTCGCCTCAGGCATAACTTTACTACAAATATCCGCAAATACATATATTGTAAACCTTGGATCTTCTCAAAATTCATTTTCAAGACTTACAGTAGTTCAGGCATTAAACTCTCTGGGAGCTACACTTGGACCAATACTTGGAACTTTCCTGATAATGAAAACGGCAAGCCTTACCCATGAAGAGATTTCTCTACTTCAACCTGACCAATTACTGTCTTTCAGAAAAATTCAGGCTATAGCTGTTCAATCTCCCTACTGGACAGTTGCCATATGGCTGATAATCCTTGGCTCTCTGATATTCTTTCTTCCCATGCCCGATCTTGTAAAGAATAATCAAACTACACAACATAATAATGAAAACATCTCTAAACAAAACCTGTACCTTGCAGCACTTGGGATATTTATGTATGTTGGTGCAGAAGTGACTATAGGATCGAACCTAGGAGCCATCATAGATCAATATTGCCCGGAACTGACAAGTGATAAAGCTACAGTTATATACGCTTATTGGGCTTTGGCAATGGCAGGAAGGTTTGCGGGAGGATTTATTTTACAGTATGTTAATGGAGGTAAGCTTCTTTTTATTTTTGCCTTGAGCACCTTATGTTTACTAACAGTCGGGATTGCAGGAATTGAGGAATTTAGCATTTATGCTCTTGCTGCAATTGGTTTTTTCAATTCAATTATGTTTCCTGGAATATTTGCATCTGGATTGCACAAGTTGGGTGAATACACAGGCAGAGGAGCCTCATTACTTATTATGGGTATTGCAGGAGGAGCAATTATTCCTTTAATCTATAAATCTTTAAGTTCGTTTTCAGGACTTAAAGCAGCGCTAATTATAGCTTTTATCTGTTACGTTTATATAGCTTTTTACGGCAGATACTTTCAAAAACATTCTGAGATAGTTGAATAGAAGCTTATTGCAATGGAAATAAAAAACTTCGGAATAAGAGAGAAAATCATTGGAGGTTTCCTCATTCTAATAATCATTTTTGGTTTAAATGGTGTATTTAACCTTTCTGCTATTAACAACTCTCAAAGAGCCCTTTGGGCGATTTTAAAAGAGAAAGATCCTTCTTTGCAAAATCTTAATCAGTTCAGATTTGAAGTACTGCAAAGTGTACATAACATCTCCGGTCTTGTTTATGGCTATCCTCCTGTACAAGCTGATAAAACATCCGACATAAATTATATAAGTAATTTACACAGGTTGAAAAAAGATTTACTTGCCAACAGAGTATTCTGGGAAGAAGATGAATCAAAAGAACTATTGAAGGGAGTAATGAATAATGTAGATAAACTTATCGCTCTTGAAACTACAATTATAAATAATTACAAAGCAAGTTCATCTGATTCTTTGGAAAGTGAAGCTTTTGAGGCAACAGTTATCCCTATTGCAAACAAGATTATAGAACAGACTGATATAATAATCAAGATAAAAGAAACCGAAAAAGAAAAGGATGAATTGATGATGACAGAGTTTTTCGGGTCTCTTAAAAATGGATTATTCATATCCGGTATTTTAATCATAGTAGTCTGTGTGGTAATATCAGTTTATACATCAAATACGGTTCTCAATCAGATTAAAAAGATCGGAGAAGTCACAGAAGATCTTAGCAAAGGTTTGCATCCGCAACCTCTTCAGAACATTAAAAACGATGAGGTTGGTAAAATGGCTAAAGGAATCAACACTTTAATTGAGGGATTAAAAGCAACCTCTGAGTTTGCAGAGAATATCGGGAAAGGAAATTTTGAAGCAGATTTTAGTCCCTTAAGTAACCAGGATGTTCTTGGAAATTCATTATTAGAAATGAGGAACAACCTTAAAAAAGTTTCAGAGGAAGATAAGATCAGGAATTGGGCTAACGAAGGTAATGCGAAGTTTAATGACCTGTTAAGGAATAACTATAATGACAGAACAGAGTTTGCTTATACTATTCTTTCTTCTCTGGTAAAATACCTTGATGTAAACCAGGGAATGTTCCTTGTCTGTCAGGTAGAAAATGAGGAAGAATATATAGAAGAGATTGCGTCTTATGCATGGAATAGAAGAAAATTCGGAAAAACCCGTTATTTAAAAGGAGAAGGGCTGGCTGGACAAGCATGGGTAGAGCAAGAGCCTATCTTCATGTCCGATGTACCGGAGGATTATGTGCAGATCAGGTCCGGTATAGGATTGGCAATGCCTAGATCAGTTATTGTATTTCCACTTAAATACAATGAAGAAATATACGGAGTCATAGAATTGGCTTCCTTTAAAATATTTGCAGGGCATGAAATTGACTTTTTGTTAAAGATATCTGAAAATATCGCTGCTTCTCTTTCAAATTCAATGACAGCAGAGAAAATGAAAAAACTTCTTGATGAAACTCAGATAAAATCGCAGCAATTAAGAGAGCAGGAAGAGCAGATGAGACAAAACCTTGAAGAACTAGGTGCAACGCAAGAAGATATGATGAGAAGAGAGATGGAAATGAGCCAGCAGTTAAAAGTATTAAACCAGGAGAATGATTTACTAAGAGAAAAGATAAAAGGTGCAGAATAATATTATAACTATTCATGGCTGCGTTAAAGCTCTGCTTACCTCATAACAGCAGGAACTAAAGAAGATTTTAATATAACATATGAATCTACCCAGGTTCCAAAGTTTATAAGACTTATATCAAATGGCATAAAACAAGAGTAGATAAAAGAATTCTATAGAATTTATAAAAAATTTGAATGAATGCATTCAATAAAAAAGAGTCCCTCCACCGGGACCCTTTTAATTAAAAATGTAAGACTGAGTTCTTATTATTCAACAACGATTTTATCTGATGTAAGGGTAATAAATTTATATCCTTTCAGTTTTCCTTTTTCCTGCTTTGCAACAAACTGACTTATAATCTTCTGAATATCCTTACTTTCCTTTTGTTTTGTGATGACATTTCTGAAATCATCGATGTGATTAAGGGTATTGTCTTCAACAAAACCAAAGCCCTGGTACTTCCCGTCTTCAATAAGAACTATCGAATTTTCATACCGAGATCTACCTTTACCGATAATAGCAAAAGTTGGTTTTTCCTGTTTCATTCCATCCAATGCATACTCGACCTTTTTATTATAGTCTTCTGGAGACTCCTCCATTACACAAGCTCCTTTGCAAGCTTTCAGACTGTAATCCACGCAGGCTTTTTTGGTAGTTTGAAGCCCTGACAATCTGGGACAAAGATCAAAATCCCTGACAGCAGCATACAGAAAGTCTCTGGCATCAGTCAAATAGTTAAAGGAAAACAAGGGGGGTGTCTTCTGGACCTTTCCTATACTGAGCCTTTGATAACCATTCTGATCATAATAGGAAAAAATACCAAACTGAGCTTCCGGAAATTTCTGTATTTTATTGTAAGGAGGCCATAGTCTTTTTATTTCATGAGATTCCATGAGAAATGCCACTAACTCATTGCCAGCAAGTTCAAATGAGATACTGTAAATATTGTTAAAAAATCTAAGTTTTTCTTCAGCTGAATTTCTGGAGCTAAAGTGTCCGGCAATGCGCTTTTTTATATCTATTGCTTTGCCAACATAAATGGTTTTGCCATTTTCATCATGAAAATAATACACCCCCGGAAAAGATGGTAAGCTATTAAACTGTTCCTTGTCAAGGTTTGGAGGAAGCGTAGTTTCCTTTGAATTGGCTTTTAAAGAAGTAATAATAAAACCTTCCGAATCACTGGCCACCAATTTAGTGAACACTTCGTAGGTAGCTTCGGCATCACCACCTGCCCTATGCCTGTTTTCAATTTCCACATTTAAAAATCTGCATAAGTTACCGAGGCTGTAAGATGGAAATCCGGGAAATATTTTCCTGCATAACCTTACCGTACAGAGTTTTTTTACCTTTAATTCAATGCCAGCTTCAGCAAGTTCTGACTTCACAAAACTGAAATCGAAACTAACATTATGTGCTACAAAAATACAGTCTTTAAGATAATCATAAATTTCCTCGGCCACTTCACTAAAATGAGGAGCACCATCAGTCATTGAATTATCTATGCCTGTGAGGCCCGTAATGAAAGGTGGAATTGGCACACCTGGATTAATCAGAGACTCAAATCTGTCTATAACCTTATAGCCATCTGTTATTATTATAGCAATTTCGGTAATCCTGTTACCTTCGGAATAGCCCCCCGTTGTTTCAATATCGACGATTGCAAAAAGCATTAAATCTTTGTTAAATTAAATTTATTTTATATCCGGCAAGTGACCATATGGATTATAAAAATTTTGAACAGTTAAACAGGAGGAATGCGTTTTTTCTCTTATTAAAGCTTCCTGATTAACGGCTCAAAGTTAAAAAAAATATTTTCACAAAAACTAAATTATTTAGCATATCGTATATATATTTGCTAAAATTATTAACGGAAATGCTAAGAGTATCTGCAAATGACCAGAGAATTTCATTAAAAATCGAGGAGGCTATTTTTAATGAAAACACTGTAAATCAGTCAACAAGAGTATCCGAAAATGAAAAAGAAAAAAATCTGGAGAATCTTATCATCAAAAATCCGTCCTCGACGTTTTATGTCCGTATAAAGGGTAACAAACTTCAGCTGCCCGGGATCACAGATGGTGATCTTTTAGTGGTAGACCGAAAAGAAGAACCTGGCCAGAACTCTATGGTAATTGCGATAATTAACGGAGAAATGGTTTTAAAAAGGGTTGGAAAACATCAAAATAAACTGTACCTTTTTTCTGACAATGCTGAAAAGCCAGTCGAAATTACAGATACAATGGATTTCACAATTTGGGGTGTCGTGAATTTTATAATTCACAAGGTGTAAAAAAAGTTGGTTACTTTTTTTGACAGACAATAAGGGGCATGCAAATGCCCCTTTTGTTTTTATATCTTTTTATCACTGCTTTAGTGAAATTTCTATTAAAAGTTCAGTTACCTCCCCATTAATATTCCCGCATACACTGAAGATCGTTTTAGTTGTCCAATAATCAGCAAAAACATCCTGAACTGGCTAAATCTTATTAAAATTAGTTTTTTTGTTCTGGAGTTTATATCGACAGAATAAGAATCTATGGATAAGCTGAGATACTGGCATTCAGGTACCGGAGGTTTCCAACACTATTGATAATCCAATTAAGAATTAAATTGCAATGCAATTATACTTTTATCTGACAAACAAAGAAGGCCGACAATCGGCCTTCTTTGTTACTCTGCTTTATTCACTTAACTATTTATTTATTTAATTATTTTCACGACATTGCTATTCACATTCAACAGATAGGTACCTCTGTTTAAGCTGCTCACATCTGCACTAATGCCGTTCCCGCTAAGTAGCACATTTCCTAAAATCGTAGTAATTGTCCAATCATATGGAATTTCCTCTGAGAAGAATACGAGATCATTTACCGGATTTGGATAAACCTTTAATGAAGATGTATTGCTTTTACCGAAAATACTAGTCTCTACCCTCGCCCCAACTTCTATATAGTTAATATTAAAACCTGGGGCTTCAATGAATAATCTTAATAAAGTATCAGTAGTATTGAAATTAACAATACCTAAAGATACCGTTTCCCATTTTTGCCAGTCACCAGTTACAGGAAGAGTAAGCGTAGAAGATGCTTTTTTACCATTCAGCTTTATATGAACTTTTCCTCCAACTGCCGGTGTCGGATTTCCTGCAACTCTGAGATATACCGGATATTCCCCGTTTTCTTTTACTGAAATTGAATATTCCAACCATTCCCCTGTTTCTGTCCAGCCCACGTTATAAGCTCCGTTTATATCTTTAGTTACTTCTATGTCAACTTCATCATTTCTATATGCACCACCTTGATTTGCAGGCTCCGAGTCAAAATAGGTTGTATTGGCAATATTTTGAAAATCATAATCCTCTGCCTGAATGATTCCAGGAATATCGAAAGGTTTACCTTTAAAATATCCTCTTGGACATAAAATCTTAAATGTATCTGAGACAAACCCGCAATCTTCGGAAGTAACAAGAACAGAATAAAATGAGCCACAAGTATCGAAGACCGCTAAAGAACTTGAATCTGCTCCTTCAATCAGTTTATTATTATGATACCATTGGTAAGTAAACTTTTCTTCCGCGTTATCAACCTTTATAATAAGGGGATCTTTACTGAGGACTGCTCCTTTTCCTAGGCTAACAGGAAACATAGTTTTTACAACCTCCACTTCATCAGCCATTGTACAAGAACCTAAAGTAGCTTCAACCTTGTACCTTCCTGTTTCAGTAGCCTCAATTGAGGCTTCAGTTTGATCAGTTAGTTCAACTCCATCTTTAAACCACTTGAACGAGACATCATCGGAAGTTGATTGAAGACCGATTGTAACAGAGTTTTTCCCGCATAAAGTCTGAGGAAGACCTAAGTAAGGAGCGAAACATGGTACATCAGAAGGCTGATGATCGTCTCTGAATTCATAAAGCTTATCTTTGGTAAAACCTCCCATTTCTCCCGGACCAACTTTTAACTTCCAGTCTCTTGTAAACATCGCAGGTTCCCAGTCATTATCAGCAACCCAAGCTGACCAGCTTATGCCAAGGTCTTCCGCCCACTTAACTATTGGATCTCCATAACTTGCAATAGATCCCTTCAATAAAGAAGCACTGGTAGCAGAAACGGTCTCGCTAAAACCCCACTCCGATAAAAATACAGGATGAACCTTTACCACCCTCTCTACCTGTGATTTTACTGAGCCAGCACCTGTTGCCGTCCAATGACCAGGATAGATATGGGCTACATACACAATGTTACCTCCGGTTAACGGATTGGTAGCGGCATCTCCCATTCTCTGATCCCATACAGGACTTCCGGCAAGAATAAGATTATGCGGCGCATACTTTCTTATTAGATCTACCCATGCCTGCATATATGGTTTGAATTGCCCCCATGTAAGATTAGTATTAATAGGTTCATTGTATACCTCATATAATACATTGGAGTAATTATTGAACCTAGGTGCCATATAAGTCCAGAAAGCATTAGTAGACTCAATATTACCGTTTACATCAGCAATGTAATGCCAGTCTATAATTACATAAAGACCTTTAGATGTAGCGTAGTCCACAGCAGGTTTTAAAGTCTGCTGATAATATTCCTCCAGATTTGAAATAGGTGGTTCTACTGTAAATCTAATTACTCTCGTATACCATCCTGGTGATTGGGATAATGTATCATCAAGATTTGTCACTACATCAATCAAGCCATTCAGGCCAACGGTTCTATCTGTGGCTTGTTCTTTGATATCCTGAAAATCGACACCTCTTAGTATAACAGTGTTTCCTGCTGGATCTTTTATTAGATTTCCCTCAACATGCAACCAGGGTGTAGCATATTGGGATGATGCTGTCAGAGGAGCCAGCAATATAGTCATTAAAAAAAACAGTATGGTTTTATTCATCTTCTTAGAATTTATATCCAGGATGAAATTACCTAAAATTAGTTTCCAGCAATTTTCAATTTTAACCTTAAATCCTAATACATATACAAATAATACAATAACTTAAAGTTAAGCTTAGTTTAAGTTGTACTTAGCTAAGAATTCTTTGTTCTTTTATTTATTTTTTTTTTAAAAAAAGTCTGAAGACAGAAAACGATAAAAAGTATACTGAAAAAAAAGCTATTGATAATACCTGGGATTACCAATAGCTACAAAACAAGCAGAAATTAAAGTTAAATCCTTAGTTAAGTTTCAAGTCCTTTACTTTTATTGCCCCACGAAGCAATTCAATGGCTCCCTCTATTTCGAGACATTTTAAGATTCTGGAAATTACAACTCTGGTTGTGCCTAGCTCATTGGCAAGTTCCTGGTGTGTTATTGAAACAATCTGCTGTTTTGTTTTGGAAGAAAGCCTGATGAGGTAATCCTTAATTCTTTTATCAATACTTGAAAAAGCCAGCGAATCAAAGGAATCCAGCAATTGTTCCTGCCTTTGGGCAAAAGTTTTAAGTACATAATCGTTCCAGGAGGAATATTTTCTTTGCCACTCATACACTTTAATTCGTGGAACCAGAATCAGTTCGGATTTCTCAGCCGCTTCCATAGCCGCATTCATTGGTCTTTGGCCATAGCACGACAATAAAGACATCATACAGGTTTCACCTTTATTTACATAATAGAGCAAAATTTCTCTGTCTTCCGTTTGACGAAAAATTCTTAAACTTCCATCTAATAGTATAGGAACAGAAACCAGGAAGGCATTCTGCCTGTGAATACGACTTCCCTTTTCAAATTTCTCAATTTTAGCAGCAGCCAGTTCAACTCTTAAGTCCCGTTCAAAGAAATTAAACTGATCCTCTAATCCAATTACAGGTGTACTTAAAATTCTTTCCATAAGTCTTATTACTTAATGTTTGGGCAAAATCTCAGATAAAATTTAATGACTCTTTTATTTAATAAATTTGAATATTCCCAGAATAGTGACATTAACAATACTGTTATTCACATTCGGGTCTGATTATAAACCATACTATCGAGAAGATGAGAAGAAGTCAAATTTTAATGAAGGAAAAATTTGTTTTACACCCATTTAATATCAAGTAAATCAGTTATATTTTTCGCTTAAAAGACAACAAAAACAAGCCTAAAAATTCAAATTTCAACGATTATTGTTTTTAAAAACATTTAAAAGACAAACTTTTCATTCATCTAAAGTAGGCATATATTGATCTATATTTTTTTTCAGACCATCCATCATCATATTAAAAAAAACTTATTAATTTAGCCTTTACAAGTTTTTAACAACCACAAAATAATATGAAAACATATTATTGTATTTTTTGCATTTTTCTAATACACTTTTCAAGCATCTCTTTAAAGGCTGAGAGTATATTTTTATTGACTAATGACATTGAGGAAAAAGGAATAAGAAAAGAATATCTGGGCGTGTATGAAGACAAGACAAACAAACTTAGTATTAAGGAGATTTTGAGTCCTGCATATGCTGACAGTTTCATGTATCAGTCTTCTGATCCGGTAAACCATAATAAGGCTTCAGCTTACTGGCTCAGATTTTCCATTAAAAACTTGACCAAAAATGAGAAAAACTGGCTGATTGAATTGTTTGATCACAATATCAACCACATCTCATTTTATTCTCCAGATGAAAACGGACAATATCAGTTGACACAATCGGGCAACCTGATTTCATTTAAAAAACGGATGTTATTTCATAAAAACCCAGAATTCGAATTACAGATTCCTCATAATCACACCTACACTTTTTACATTCGAATAAATTCAGAAAACGAAAACAATTTAAGTCCACAAATCAGAACTTATAAAAAATTCATATCCTATGCCCTGGCAGAATATTATGTACTGGGAATTTTTTATGGTATTTTAATCATGATGGCCTTGTACAATCTTTTAATGTACATATCCATTAAAATGTCCATATACCTGTACTATGTATTTTATGTACTCTCCTTCAGTCTTTATTCTATGTGTCAGAGTGGCTTTGCTTTTCAGTATCTTTGGCCAGATCATCCTGAATGGAATCTCTATGCATTCAGCCTTGCCTTGTATGGCATCATTACCTTTTCTCTGTTATTCATAAAAGGATTTCTAAACCTGAAGGAGACTCAACCATTTTTTAACAAAGTTATCAACTTCATAGTGGTCATCAGAGGACTGATATTACTATTTGGTTTATTCTTCAACAGAAATGTATTATTCGCTATATACATTGATATTATACCATTTTTCCTGGCCTATCAAATATCCCTTAGAAGTTATTTAAAAGGAAATAAAACAGCTTTTTTCTTATGTGTTGCATATACAAGTCTTTTGGCCGCATTTATAATAACAGCATTAGAAAACTATGGATTTATAACGTCAAATATCTTCACAGTATACAGCCTGAATATTGGAATCATACTTGATATAATTTTACTCTCAATGTCTCTGACAGACAGAATGGGCGCTGAAATTAAGATGAGACAGGCAGCGCAGAACAAAGCTATTGAAGAAATGAAGGAGAAAGAATTGTTAAAGGATAAAATCAACAAAGAACTGGAGGAGAAAGTAGCAGAGAGAACAGAACTGCTTAAACAAGCTTATGAAAGACTAATAAACCAAACTGAAGAAATCACTGCAATGAATCTTCAATTGGACCTTGCAAACAGGGCTCTTAAGAAAGATATGTCTGATATAGCCATGACCAGAATTATGAAGAATCAGGTAAACTTTGAAGAGTTTGTTAAAGTTTATCCCGATGAACTCACGTGTTTCAGATACCTCGAAGAACTTAAAAATCAAAACAAATTTCAATGTAAGAAATGCAATTCAAACAGCTGTGGAAAAGGTAAGGAACAATTTGACAGAAGATGCAGCAAATGCGGATATAATGAATCTGTAACAGCAAATACTATCTTTCATAAGCTTAAATTTCCGATAGTAAAGGCCTTTTACATGATGTACCTTGTTTCAAATAAACAAGACCTCACATCAGATGAATTATCCGAAATGTTATCACTAAGAAAATCAACCTGCTCTAACTTTAAGAAAAAAATCAAAGATCGAATTAAAGTACTCGATAAAAAAGAATTTAACGGATGGAATTCTCTCGTAGTCGATAGTGCTATAGAAAGCATTAACCATACTCAAGATTGAGAGGTATATAATTTCCCTTAAATCATTCATCCCTGTATTCTCCGGATAATTAATTTAAAACTATTCTCAGAGAACTACAGAGACAACCATGTTCAATAATCTTACTCAAAATATTTTTCTGAGGACGAAAATAATAAGGGCTATAACCAATGCCACAATAATGATTCCTGTCCACATACCAGCCTTGAAAATACCTTCTATCACCTTACACCCTGAAAGAAATAGTACAAAAAATACCAGCGTGTAAATCCTAGCAATTACTGCACTTTTCATGCTCCCCTCCTTTTTTAAATTCTTATATAAAAAACATAATAACCAATATATTAGTGCGACTGCAATGAACCTGATATTCTGGCCAGAAGTTTCCCTTGGATTCCTAAAAATAAACTAATAAGAATAAATCTATTTTATAGCATTTAATAGAAATTTACAATTAGAATCAGAATTCAACAGAAAACAAGATTGACAACATATGCCTGATCATAAAAATTCGGATGCAAAGAAGAAAACAAAAAATATTGGTGTTTCATTAAGGATAACACTATCATCCCCCTATCCTTCCTGACCTGGATCATTTTAACTTAAAATTTCCAGCTTATCATTGAAATTCTGACAACAAGGTTTAAGATAAAAGTACAATATGCTATCAACTTGTATATTACTTAACTGTCATATAGAATCCTGAACCATCATTGATCTTTCTCAACAGCTGGAAAGTATGAACGAACACTTTTCTTATCAATGCTTTGAATCTGGGCTACAATATTACTTTTGATGTCAGGTATCGGATATATATCATATAAAATGATCAAAGAAATTAAAACCCGACAAACGACTGACATATAACACTATCCGAATTGATTCTTCAATTTAAATGAGAAGTTGATTTTATATTTTTCATCAAAATATTATCTTCAAGCCATTCGTTACTCCCTAAATATGTACATATGACAAGATCAGCCAACATCCTTATTTTGCTGTTTTTTATTTTATCTGCTACCTCTTATGCACAAACAGCAGGGATTGTAGAAGAAGATCATTTTGACAATAACGAAACAGGATGGCGGCTTCCCAATAGCCCTACAGATCAATCAGACATCAGAGGCGGTAAACTGGTATGGCAACACAACGATCCTGCGGGAGGTAGTATCAACAACTACTTTAATTTACTCAATACCTCTGCCGCATTTTCAGCAGAGGCCAAATTCGGAATCCGCAAGCCCGGAAGCGAATATGGGCTGATGATTGGAGCAGATCAGGAGAATGCTTTATACTTTAATGTTAAAAATCTTCAATACCGGGTACTTGAGATTAAAAAAGGAAAACCCACTTTGATCAAAGATTTTACAACTTCATTAAAAATAAAGGTTGACAATAATATCCTTAAAATAGAAAAGAGCGGATCTACGGTTCGTTTTCTTGCCAATGATTATGTTTTGACAGAGATCAGTTACCCTGCTCTTACAGGCAAAGCTGTAGGTTTTTCAGCCTGGGGCGCTTCTTCATTTGACGTAGATGATTTTTTTATCAAAGGAACAAAACTTAAAATTAATACTGCTCCTAATTTGAACTACAGCTCCCCGGCTGAAAACCTTGGTGCTGGTGTAAACACTGTGTATGGAGAGTTAACACCCGTCGTTACACCAGATGGAAAAGGATTATATTTCACAAGAAATTATTCCCCGGAAAACAAAGGTGGTACTGGCGATTATCAGGATGTGTATTATTCAAGCTATCAGAATGGCAAATGGGGAAAAGCTGTAAATATCGGAGCTCCTATCAATAATGACGGACCAAATGCTGTATCTTCCGTAAGTCCTGACGGCAACACAGTCCTGTTGATGAATACCTATGACTCTAAAGGTGCTGCACAGGGAATGGGATTATCCATGTCTAATAAAACCAAAAATGGATGGAGCATGCCGACAAAGGTTAACGTAAGGAACTATTACAATAAAAGTACCTTCAACGAATACTTTTTAAGCAGTGATAAAAAAGTATTGCTCATGGCGCTCCAAAGAGATGAAACTTATGGTTCAAGAGATATTTATGTCTCATTTCTGGAAAATGACAATACCTGGTCTGTACCTAAAAACATAGGGCCAGTTGTTAATACTCCAGGAACTGAACTTTCACCGTTCCTGGCAGCAGACGGTGTTACATTATACTTTAGCAGCACAGGACATCCGGGATATGGAAAGAATGATATATTTGTTTCAAGGAGACTAGATAATACCTGGACCAACTGGTCCGTTCCACAAAATATAGGTTTACCTGTAAATTCCAAAGGTATGGACGCCTACTACAGCATTCCTGCTTCCGGAGAGTATGCTTATTTTATTTCTGAAGAAAAGGCAACAGGTAAAAGTGATATATTCAGAATAAAGCTGCCAGGACCTGTTAAGCCTAATCCACTAGTACTTATTTATGGAAAAGTACTTAATAGCAAGACCAAGGAACCTATTGAAACAGGTATTACTTACAGAGATCTTGATGATGATAAAGAGGCAGGTATAGCAAGCTCAGATCCACATAATGGAGATTATAAAATTGCATTACCATACAATCAGGTTTATTCTTTCTTTGCTGAACATCCCGGTTTTTATTCCGTTCGGGATACCATCAGTGTTCCGAACATAACTGAATACATGGAAATTGAGCGTGATATCTATCTTACTCCGCTTGAAGTAGGAGAAGATATTCCATTGAAGAACGTCTTCTTTGTAAGAAGTGAACCAAAATTATTGCCCATATCTTACCCTGAATTAAACAAACTTGCAAAGTTACTTATTGAAAACCCTACAATAGAGATAGAACTATCAGGACATACAGACAATATGGGTAATCCTGAAAAAAATGTTACGCTCTCAGAGCAAAGGGTCGAAACTGTAAAAAACTATCTTATATCCAAAGGAATATCAGGAGATAGAATATCTGGAAAAGGCTATGGAGGTTCCAAACCTATTGCCGACAATACTAAAGAGGAAACAAGAAAACTGAACAGAAGAGTGGAGTTTAAAATTGTTAAGTTTTAAATATGCTTAAAGGGAAAAGCAAAAGGCTAAAGCTTAAACTGGAAAGTTATAAGTAAAAAGTTCAAAGTCAGAAAATGAAAGATTAATTCGTAAAGCAGAATACATAAAGCGAGAATCTGCAATTCAATGCTGAAAGAACGATAGCAGACTTTTTATGTTCCTTAAACACATATAACTTTAAATAGTGTTTCTCCAAAACTTTAAGCTTTAAACTTTTAGCTTTAAACTTACCACTAAACTTTTAGCTTCGAATTCATTGTTACCTCTTATGAAGAAGGAACCTAAAGGAAAGAGATATGATAAATGAGCTATTTGAAAAGTTGAAAGATATCAGATCTGACGTCTGTGTCACGATTATTTTAAATACACATCGAACACACCCTGATAATAAAAAAGATCCTATTCAACTTAAAAACCTGATAAATGAAGCAGAGGAAAGGCTATCTGCCTACAATGATAAAAAGCAAACAAAAAATATAATAAATAAGTTAAACCAACTTTCAGTTACCCTGAATCATAGCTATCACAATAAAGAAAGTCTGGTCATTTTCGCTAACGATGACATACTTGAATATACACGATTACCTATTCATGTAGAAGACAGAGTCATCATCGACAATACATTTGCCACAAGAGATCTTATAAGAGCTCTTCATGAACAAGTTTCATACTATATCCTGGTATTGAGCCTTCAGGAAGCTCGATTGATAGAAGCTTTCAATGATCAGGAAATTACGGATAATGTTTCTCCATTTCCGATAATGAATGATTCACCCTATCCTGAAGACAGACATGCTGCATCTATGCCAAAAGGGCAGGAAAACCTCACCGAGGAGTTTTTCAACAAAGTGGACAAAGAAGTTCAGAAAATTCTTATAAACAATCCCAAGCCACTTATTCTGGCAACTGAAGAAAGAAATTATGTACATTATATGAATGTAGCAGACAATAAATCTGCTATCATAGGAAATGTAACAATTGACAGGAATGAAGTAAAAACAAACCAGATTATAGCAAAGGTATGGCCTGCAGTAAATGAGTTCCATAAAAATTCTGCGAGGGAAAGAATAAATGAACTAAAATCTGCTGTGGGAACAGGTAAATTCGTTAGTGACATCACCGAGATATGGAATGCTATTGACCAGGGAAGGGGTAAAACCTTGTATGTACAAAAGGGGCATTTTCAGCCAGGGATTGTTGAAAGTGATGGTATAAAATTAAAAGATCATAGTGCTCTCCATGAACCTGATGTCATTGATGACCTAATTGATGAAATGATTGAGAAAAACATATGCAAGGGTGGAGAGACCGTTTTTGTTGAAGAAAATGACTTGGAAAAATTTCAGGGATTAGCGCTTGTAACCCGATATTAGGCCTTCAAAAATAAATAAATTTAAAGGAGTTAATATCATAAATTATCTCCTTTAAATTTAAAATTACTCAAGTAACCAGCTGACACATTCTTCTTCTGTCTCAAAAGAACGGATGATAAGATTTCCCACATGTGCTTCAACATTTACCTTATCCACAGTCACTTTTGCAAAAGGATCAGGAGCTTCCAGGGCTGCAATTTTCCTCATCCCCTGATTTTCAATCTCAGGAAACCATTCAGTAATGAGATAATCCTGAACATCTTTTGATAGTACTCTAAGATCCCTGTGATCACTCAAATGCACAGTAATCTTATTATTTCTGACATATTCTGTCATAAACCGACATCCTGTCTTTACTTGTCCTGGCTTAAGAAAGCCTTTCCATTTAGCATAGATAATACCATCATTGCGCTCTTTTATTTCACAATATGGAGCCTCAAAAAGCTTTTTTGAAACCATAGAAGTAAATCGATTAAATAATAACCTTAAGGTCACAAAAAGTTTTTAAAAAACAGTCCAATTTTTTCCCAATTGTGAAAATTACAAATTTACTCTTTACTTAGCTTAAGGCTAATCCAAGGTCATAAGCCTTTTTAATCCATTTCTCCCTTTTTGCCTTATCGGAAGTCTTGATTATCCCTATAGTGGTAACAGCCACAGGCGTAATCCCGCAAAACTCAAGAGTACATTTTTTTAGTTGATTGATGCTAGGTCTGCCATAAACAAGCCTGTAATACCATCCAGGCTGATCCATGGTAGTGATAATTCTTGCAGTTTTACCAGCGAGTAATTTATTCCACCAAACTGAATTCTCCTTGTAGCTGAAGACCATTCCGGGAAGAAACAATCTGTCTATAAATCCTTTCATAACCGATGGTAAACCTCCCCACCAAACCGGGTGAACCCAAACAAGATGATCAGCCTGTTGAATAGCTTTCCAGGCAGCCAGGAGATCAGGCTCAAGTTCCATTCTTTTACTATATCCGTACTGAAGATTCGGATTAAAAGTAAGATCGCCGATAAAGATCTCTGTTACACTACCTCCTACTTCCTGTACCCCCTTTTTATATGCGTAGGCAAGAGAGGCATTAAAACTTTCCCTGAAGGGATGACCATTAATTATTAATACATTTTTCATATTTACCGAAATCATTTCCGGTAAAAGTAGAATAAGAAAGATAAGGCAGAAATGACAAATGTCTATTAAATCATCTCTGCTCTTAAGCGACTTAAATGTCTTGGAGTAATACCAAGATAAGAAGCGAGAAATTTCAAGGGTATCTGTTCTATAAACTCAGGACGCGTCTGTAAAAGATTTCTATAGCGTTCCCTGGCACTTTCACGCTGATAGGAAAACACTCTTTTTTCCAGCTCCAGATACTCATTTTCAGCCATTATTTTTGCAAACCTGAGCCAGTTCGCACTGTTTCCTGAAATTTGTTCTATATCTTTTTTTTGAAGCAATAAAAGTTTTACAGGAGTAATGGCCTGAACGTTTTCCATTGTTGGAATCCCAGTAATAAAAGAGGAATAAGCAGTCATGAATGAATTTTGAAATGAAATGCAATATGTCATTTCTTCTCCCTCAGGTGTAGTATAAAAAGATCTCAATATGCCTGAATCAACATACGCAACTGTATTACAAATATTACCCTCACGGATGAAATATTCTCCTCTTTCAAGATTAAAGACTTCAGCAATAGATAGAAAAGAATTTATCTCATCTTCAGTAAGAAGATTAAACGATTTCAAAAAATTTTTCATTGAATAATCTCTTATTGATGGAATATTATTAAGGATATTAATATTTCAAATTTAAAGCTTGTATTTTAAAAGAAAAAATAATTATTCCAGCATACCTCCCTTTTGAACACACAGAAAAATAACACTAAAAATCAATAACATATAAAGTTAAATTCAGCATAATCAATTTGACCATGTAAAAAAAAATCAAGTACATAATTACTTTACAATTCTTAGTTAACTAATTTTTCATTAATTTTCAGAAAACTTTTTTAAACAAAATGGTATTTAGCAGTACAATATTTCTCTTTTATTTTCTTCCCTGTTTTTTATTGGTTTATATATTATCTCCTAGAAAATATAGAAACTATGTAATTGTAGCAGCCAGTCTTTTTTTCTATTCCTGGGGGGCGCCAAAATTTATATTTATGATTCTAGCTTCCATCATAGTTGACTATTTTATCGTTAGAAAAATGGCGACTGTAGAAGGAGATTTCAGAAAATATCTACTCGGCATCTCTCTTATTTTAAATGTGGGGCTTTTGGCTTATTTTAAATACTCTAATTTCTTTGTTGAAAACTTTAATTGGGTTTTAACAAAGTTTGGACTTAATTCAATAGAATGGACTGCTGTTGTTTTACCTATAGGAATTTCATTTTTCACTTTTCAAAAAATTACTTATTCAATAGATATATTCAGGAAACTTAATAATCCTCTTGAAAAAATCTCTGACTACATTTTATATATACTTTTATTTCCTCATCTGATTGCTGGCCCAATTGTCAGGTATCATGAAATCGCAGATCAGATTCGTAACAGAGACAATGAAGATAATGCAAACAACAGGTTATATGGATTTTTCAGATTTACAATCGGGCTGTCCAAAAAGGTTTTGATTGCTAATGTCCTTGCCGAGGAGGCAGATAAGATCTTTGCCTTAGATGTTAACATGATGAGTTCATCTACAGCATGGATTGGAGCATTGGCTTATACGTTCCAAATTTATTTCGACTTCTCAGGATATTCAGATATGGCAATAGGACTAGCAAAAATGATGGGCTTTACATTTCCGGAAAACTTTAATTTGCCATATATATCAAAAAGTATAACAGAATTCTGGAGAAGATGGCACATCACCCTAGGACAATGGATGAGAGACTATCTTTATATACCACTTGGAGGAAACCGGGTAACTCCAAACAAAGTTTTAATGAACTTACTTATAGTCTTTCTAATTTCAGGGTTGTGGCACGGTGCAGCATGGACCTTTATCTTATGGGGTGCATACCATGGATTTTTCCTTATTATAGACAGGCTCTTTTTGCTAGAGTTTTACCAAAAGACAGGAACTAAAATGGCGCTTCCCATAACCTTTACTATAACAATCTTTGGATGGGTATTATTCAGAGCTAACGATTTGGAACATGCTATTGCCTTCATAAGAAGAATGCTTCTATTTAAAGATGAAGGATTAACATTTATGGAGCTTCACAAAGGCTTTTGGATTAGCTTATTGATTGCAATATTCTTTTCATTTATCGGTGCAATACCAAAACTGGAACAGAAAATCGAAAATTTCTTTTCTCCAACTGAAGCACTTAAAGAGTTCTCTTTTATAAGATACATATCCACAGCTGTCCTTTTAGTAATCAGCGCCAGCATATTAGTTTCCACAGGCTTTAATCCTTTCATTTACTTCAGATTTTAAGATAAAAATGAAAAAAGAAAAATTCTTAGTAAGTCTATTTATTATATTTCTTACTTTTCCATTACTGCAACATAAGTTTAACATATTTCCCTTAGAATCACTTAAAGGCGCATTTAGAGAAAAACACTTACCCGAGTTTAAGACCCAAGACTGGTTTGCGTCCAGCTATCAATCCAGTGTTGAGGAATATATCAATGATGCAATAGGTTTCAAACCTTGGTTTGTAAAAATCAAAAATCAAATTGAATATTCCGCTTTTGATAAAGTAAATGCTTCAAATG
Organism: Sporocytophaga myxococcoides; assembly: GCF_000775915.1. NCBI lineage: Bacteria > Pseudomonadati > Bacteroidota > Cytophagia > Cytophagales > Cytophagaceae > Sporocytophaga > Sporocytophaga myxococcoides. The sequence goes on along the minus strand of NZ_BBLT01000001.1, from coordinate 517,613 downwards.
TTATAGTTGGTAAAAATGAAGTTCTATTTCAGGATTTTTACATTTCAGCATTGTTAGGACACGACTTCCTTGGTGAAGAAACAATTAAAACAAAGGTTTCCAAACTAAAATATGTTCAGGATGAATTGGCAAAAAATAATGTGCAGTTTCTGTTTGTTATAGCACCCGGGAAGGCCTCATTTTATCCGGAATATCTACCTCAACAATATGAGCAAAGCAAAAAAGGCACATCAAATTATGATGTTATAGTAAGAGAATTTAACAACTATGGAGTTAACTATATTGACCTGAAACAGTTTTTCCTCAAACAGAAAAGTTCATCTCCTTATCCTCTTTTCCCTAAATGCGGAATCCATTGGAGCGGATATGGTACTACGCTTGCAGCTGATACCATGTTTAAAACCATTGAAAGATTGTGTCATAAGAACCTAATAAACTTTCATTGTCTACCAGGAGAAAAAACCAATATAAATTTAAAATACACGGATAACGATATTGGAGATGCTATGAACCTTCTCTTCCCTATAGCGTCAGACACGCTTTATTATCCAACTGTTAAATTTGAAAAAAATGATAGTACACAAAAAATAAATGGTCTTTTTATCGGTGATAGTTTCACTCAGAGCTTTTATGGATTTTATCCTTATTTTCAGGAATTACTACTTCCAGACTCTAGATATTGGAGCTACAACAAATACATATATTGGCCGGAAGAGCATGCAAATGGACAAGATGTCGGAACATTTCATCTCTATAATGAAATAAAAAATAGAGATATTGTTGTTATAGTTTCCACAGAGCAAAATCTTTCAAATTTCTCATTTGACTTTGGAGATAGAGCCTACGACCTTTTGAACAATCCTGAATTAATTAAATTAAATCCCAGAGAATATCAAATATTAAAAGTAGAAGCTAACATCAAAAATTCTCCTGAATGGTTAGCATCCGTTGCTAAAAAGGCACTTGAGAGAAATCTTCCTCTTGACACAATGATTAGACATGATGCAATATGGATCCTAAATGAGACCAATGGCAAAGGTAATTAGAAAGGAGGGTTAAGCCTCCTTTAAAGAATATAAATAGCTAAGGCAGAATTAATACCAATAGGTTCAGAAGTATTAAAACATTCCGATTAAACTTATAAAATATTTTTTTTGGATTAGCTATTTAAGTCCCATTCACGATAATGGATAGGGTACTTACCCTACTACTCCTGAAGGACACATGATCAACTTAAAAGTTAAATACCTGATAGTAGAGAAATACAAATATTACTCTCACGGATGAAATACTTCCCTCTTTCAAGATTACAGACCTCAGCCTTAGATAGAAATGTATTTATTTCATCTTCAGTAAGAAGATGAAACGATTTTACGTATTCCTTCATTACTTATAAAAGTAATAAAAATAAGGAATTGAATTGAACAATTAAAATTAAAGGTTAATAACAAGTTGGTGCTAAAACTGATAAAAAGTTCTTTTCTTGTTTGGGATTAAAACACGACAGGATAGTTCTCCACTGTACTGGTAATTAATATAATCCAGATTCTGAGAATAGAATATCTTTATTTTGCTCGTTTGAAAACCTACACCAGCCAAAAAATGGTCTGTCGTTGAAATTCCCAAAAGGACTTTTCTATATTTAAACACAAATGATAAATTACTTATGAACAATGTAATTAAATCCAGCTTGCGATTCGTCCAAATCATTTTTTGCAGTAAATATGAAGTCTTGGAATCTTTACTTTTTTGAAATTTATAACCTGCCTGTATGATACCATATTGCTTGTCCAAATAATAATAATTATGCTTATTATGTGAAATGTACCTTTCTTCATAGAAAGAATTCTTTTGTCGCGCTCCATTAAATGTCGGCAAATAATGAGCATAGCCAATGTAAAAGTTTTCTGTGTTAAACAATAAACCCGCGGTTAAATAAAAAATATCAGACTTATAATGTTCGGGCTTATAATTTAAAGAATCAAAATCTATTAACAACTCGCTTGGCTGATAATCATATCTTAGTTTTTTATAATTTAATCCTATAGATGGGGCAATTGTATATTTACCTCGGATACTGATCTTAGGTGATATAATAAGGCCGGCTTTAAAAGCATCAAATGAAGTATAAGTATTCTCATCTTCTCTTGATCCTGAAGAATATTTTCTTGAGGACATATAAAAGCCTATCCCACTTCCAATTTTTGGTATAAAATTATCATAAGAAATGCTAGCAAGAGGCGAATTCAGTTTCATAAAACCTATAGAAGAATTAGGACTGGTTTGCTTAGCTCTTCCTCCGGAATGCTCATATCCTCCCAATGCTACAATCCTATGCCCTCCCGTATTCCCGGCAAAAGAAGGATTAAATTCCATAGGCATTATGCCAATCCACCGAGATTGAGCAAAAGTCTTTTCACTCATCCCGACAACCACTATCATCAGGAATAAAAAGTAAATGTTTTTCATATTAAATTTCATTAAAAAAAAATTTGAAAAAGACTTTGCTCAACTCAAATTGGATTGATGATATTGTTAATTAAAATTGACTTATAACTTTCCCTTTTTTAGGTAACAATAAACGACATGTTATCTCACTCCGATAGCGAAATTTTAAATTGATAAGATCCTGTGAATAAAAGATCTTAAATTTGGATGTCTGATAACCAATACCTACATGTAATTCATCTTGCGGGGGAGTATAAAAAATTGGTCCCATCACTCCTTCTGCCGCTGTAACCCCAAACAGTAATTTATTATGTTTAACAGTTAAACTTATGTTATTCACCAAACCAATCCATGTAGTATACTCGCGTATTCTAAATACTGCTTGTAATGTGTATGATGTTTTTGACATTTTAGTTCTCTGATATTTAAACCCGGTTTGTATAAGGCCATAAGTCCAACCATACACCTTAGTTTGCTTAAAATCCTCAAAAAATAAGAGAATATCTTCCCCTTTAAAAGGGTTATAATAATTGGCATAACCCAGGTAAAACCTTTCAGTATTAAAGAGCAGTCCTACACTTAGATTAAATGCTTCATATTTACTTTTATACAGATCCCAATATTCACCCTCCGAATATTTATAAGTCAATCCTAAAGAAGGAGCTATTGTATATTTTCCTTTCAAACTGATTTTAGGAGAAATAACAATTCCAGTTTTTAATCCGGAAACTTTAAGATCATCTCTCGATCTCCTTTCATGTGAATGCATCCATGAGGCAAAAAAACCAACACCACTGGCAATTTTAGGAATAAAATTATCATATGAAACCCCTAAAACAGGAGTACTTGTTTTTGGAAAAAGATGATCATCCCCTTTATATGATTTCCTTCCTCCTTCGGAGGAAGTATATCCAGCAAAAGCAACGGACCTATGCCCACCAGAATTCCCCGCAAAGGAAGGATTATACTCCATAGGCATTATGCCAATCCACCGAGATTGAGCATGAGTCTTTTCACACATCCCGACAACCACTATCATCAGGAATAAAAAATATATGTTTTTCATTTTCATACTTGTTAAAAAAATTTTATAAAAGACTTTGCTCAACTCAAAATGGATTGATATTTCAATAAATTACTTCTTTGGACTCTATGATTTAAGTCCATTTTTTTGAGACTAGTAGCCATTGCTTCTCCAATATTTCAGGAGACTACACTTTAGCCATGCTATCTGTTTTATATTAAAAAGTATTAGGATCCAGCGGAACAACATAAGGCATATTCCCTTTCATCAATTGCTGAGCTTCTTTGTTTCTTCTCTGCTTCTCTTTGAATCTGGCTATCTGCTTCTGTTTTCTCCGTTCTTCTTTCTTTTCCTGTCTTGTTTTCTTTACAATTGTTTTTGTAGTTCCGACGGATGCCCTTTCTGTTTTTATGATTACGGGTTGTTCTGCTGGTAGACTATCGTAATCAATTTTAATCACATCATTATTAGCTTTATGTGCCTCATTATCTATACTGGGAATAAATGTATTTCCTGTATCTGTATACAAGTTCTGGTTATGCATATAACTTTGTTCTGTCCTCTCCTTTCTGCTTAACTGAGGAATTATAGATTTATGCTTTGGAATAGAAGAGCTCTTTATTACTACCTCCTTTTCCTGATATTCCTCCTGAACAATGAGTTCTTTAGAAGCATTGATAACTTCAGACTGCTCTTCAGATGTTTTAATAAAAAATAATCCGGAGACGATTATAAAAAGAAATGAAGCTATCGAATAATTTATATTAAAGTAACTTCCTTTTCTTAACAAAGAACTTTCTATAGACAATTTATCAGGAAGTGGTTCTCTTAAATAAGTTTTGGAGAAAGCTTCAAACTCCTCCATATATATAGAATCCCGCTGCACAAAGTCCAACACCTGAACTTCTTCTTCAGCAGTCAATGTACCTTCGTAATATTCGAAGATCCATTCTTCATAATTACTTTGGTCAATTGTTCTCATAATACTTATTAAACTCTTTCAACGACTCCTTCATTTTCTGCCTCGCCCTGAACAAATACACCTTTACCTGTGATTCTGATAACTCCATCATTTCTCCTATTTCATTGTAATTGTACCCCTCAAGATCCCGTAAGATTATAATCGTCTTTTGAACCTGAGGAAGTAAATCAAGAGATTTGTCTATAAGCCCTTTCAAATCAAAGCCATCATTAGGCACTACAAAAGGATCTATGTTAGACAAGCCTTCCATTGGAACAACTTTTGAAGATTTTTTTAAATGATTGAGCATGGTATTATGCGCAGTGGTGAACAGCCAATATTTTACTTTATCAGGATTAACATTGGCTCTATGCGTCCACAGCTTCAAATAGCAATCCTGGACGATATCCTTGGCTTCGTCTTCGTCCTTGATGCATTTGTATACATACCTGAAAATATTTCTGGAATACTCTTTTACAGCAGTATTATATTCCCTAGTGCAAATCATTTAAATGCTCACAGTTCAGATAAATCAGTCGTAAGACAACCGACTCAATTCAAAAGTTACAGGTTGATCAAAAAAAATATTACTATTATTACCACCTACAATTAATACACTTTAAATCAAAAACTTAACAATAAAAAATAAGCTTTAAAAATGGCAATTCATTAATTAAATTCATTTATATATCTTTATCGGACAAAAATAAAAAAAAATGAGCAAGGCTTCTAATTCTGAATATAGCATTGATGGCAGATTTTGGATCAGCCGTTTTGGGGCCGAGGGCGTGTCGAACTTTAAAAAAGGAAAAGAAAATGGCTCTTTTTCAAAAGCTGCTGCATCATGGAAATGGCCGATAAACAAGCATTGCACCTGATCCAGTCTATGAATGAAAAAGCTTCGGTGCCATTAGTAGAAAAAATTATCGACGGAGAAGAGGGTGAGGGTGAAGGTGCAATACTCACATCGGAAGGTGAAAATATGATAAAGTTGTTTGAAGGTCTGGAAAAGGAAATTCAAGAGTTTCTTGATAATAAATCTGCTATGCTGAAAATCTAATTACGATGCTCCAAGAACTTGAAGTTCTTGGAGCATCTTTTTTGGGTTTCATTCACCCACCTTATTCTAAAATTTAAAATTCTTCGAATCTGACTCTTCCTTTAATGTAATCAAGGCGCACGGAAATATTACCCTCATAACCTTCTTTCTGAATTCCAATCTATTCATTTCCTTCTTCTTCCTTCTCTCCTCCTGAAGTTCACTTTTCCAATAATCCACTTCTTTTACTATCTCCTGCAATTGATTTAAATTCTTTAATGTATTAAGCTTTTGATCTAAGACCTTTTCATCTATCTCCTGCAAAATGATATCTTCATGTACTTTTGGTTCTACATTTTCAACTTCAGAGAAATAAAGCTTATCACCTTTAAAGCCAAGGCAAACCATTTTGTATTTCATTAACTCATTAAGTTGTTCCATAAACAGGTTATTGTCCTGCTTCAGTCGCATAAAACTGTTCAGCTTATCTGCTAATAAATAAACATAGACCCTGTCATAGTTTTTATACTCTTTGAACCTCACAGAGAATGGAAGATATTTAATTTCAGCTTTCTTTCCACCTGCAGAGTATTTGAACGTAGTCCTATTCACTGTGGCCTCCCAGACCAGTCTATCTATATTTTTCCAACCTCCAGATCGTATTGGAAATCCATAAACCTGTGCAGATGCGAAAACAGGTTTTACGAACCCCAATTGTCTACAGGCCTCATTAAGATTAAGACTATATTCCTGTTGAAGATTCATAATTTCTCTTACTTTATCTTCACTATCATGGGTTACTTTTTTCTTTTGAGCCATTCGTTCAAGCCTCTTCTGTTCTTCTCTGATTGCCTGTTCTGTTTTAAATGCAGCTTCAGAGACGGCTTTAGCTTGCATTGAATAGAACTGACCAAGCTTCTTCATCTGGCTATTGCCTAGATTTACCTTTCCTTCTTTTCTGGAGGCAAAGTCAAGAAAAACTTCTTTTAACTCTCCATTTAACTGCTCAGCTGCCATTTGATCAATTGCAGAAATTGACTTATTCATATTCTTCACATACAAGTCCAGTATTTTATTATTGCATGTTTTATGGATGAATGGTATCCGCTCCTGAAATTCACGTGTTGCAATTAAAGTATTCTGAAAACGATCACTCCAAATAGCCTTTATTTTGCCTGGGTTTATCGCATGAATATCATTTTTATTCAGTTTATAATTTTTCTTGGTATGCGAATATTGTACCGCATCACCACCTTCAATAGTTTCCTGGTCTAATTCATCAGACCTAACAAACAAACCAGCAAAAGAATAATAAAGGCTATCTGTAAACTTTTTATTTCGTTCATCATACCCCCACTTATCAAGAGAATCAAGGTATGCAGGAGGATAAAAATTAAGAGAATGAATATCAACAGGAGTTAAATAATTACTCAGAGGTTTAGGCTTAACCCAATTGATAGTTCCATCCTTCGTATGTACACCATCATATAATTGCATATCACCTCTTTTGTTATTTGTAGGTACTTCTGCATAAATGCTATTTAATGAATCAACAGTTAACTCCTTGCCATTCTGTCTGGCACTGATAAAAAACATACCTGCACTTTCCAGCAAAGCACCGTCGGTAGTACTTGTCAGCCCGCTTTTCATTATTGAAGCCGCATCCATGGCCTCTTTAAACGTCAGTTGCACTCTTCCTTTTGCAGGCTTACCATTTTCATTAATAAAACACAGTGCAGGGATTGCAAGTACAGTACCCGCTCTGGTTTGTATTATAGTATCTCTTTCAGCATTTAAAATGAATAATTGCGTTGGCAAAGATTGACCTGCTTCTGATATGCTTTTCTTAAAAGTTCTTTGTTCTTCTGTACCTTGCTTGGATTGCTGCTTGGGGAGTGCATTAGTTTCTTCAGGCTGAATATCCTTTGTATTAAACAATTCTTCTTTATTGGTATGTGATGAATGAGATTCAGACTTAACTGATTTAAAGATAAGCACGGCTAAAATGGCTGCTATAACTCCAATACTAATAATACCAGCTTTAATAAGTAATTTCGTTAACTTATAATTTTTATATGCTTTCGATACTTTCTGTTTCAATGCCAGACTTTCCACACCTTTCATCACTTCCATCTGAAGCTCTACACTTTCTTTTAATTCAGTGTTTTCCGACAGGTTCTTTTCAAACTCCCTTTTTTCAACTTCACTAAGTCTATTCGTCAGATATCGCTCTATCATCTCTGTTATTTCAAATGCCTTGCTCATGATTTTATATTTGAAATTCAATAATATTTAACCTAAATGTTTTAATTCTTTCAATCTTTTCTTTGCAGACTCAAGACATTTATACTTTTGATTCTTAGCTGTAGACTCAGAACTATATCCCATTCTTGATGCGATATCCTTTAGCTTCATTGCCTCTATATAGAAAAGGATTAATAGTTCTTTACAGCGATTCCCCAATTCATTTATGATTTTCTCCGAAATCTTCAGATCACTCTCTGGCTCTGTTAATTCTGTCCAAATACTCTCCTCACTACTTTCATTTAAATCAATTATTTCAGAGAAATCCCTCCTTCCATTTTTTACTAAAATATCCTTCCAAAGGAACCGACAAACGCTATACAGATATGTACTTAGCTTGGAAGTCAGCTTAAATTCAGTGTATCTTACTTTCTTATAAAGAATAATAAGAGACTCCTGAAACACATCTTCTGCATCCTCCAATTTTCCGCCATTAGAAAGGATCATTTTCCTGATCATTGGAAAATGCTTATACAAGGCCCGAAAAGCTTTATCCTCTTTGTTAGTTTTAATCAACTCAATAATAAGCTCGTCACTCATGATTATTGTTTTTTATTATTAATGGTAGATCTGATAAAAGGTCACCTGGGAAAAAATATTTTTTTCGGATATCATATCCTTAAATTAACGGAAATTAAATATCGCCCTATACTTCATTGACTATCAAAATCTACACTTTAACATAACTAAAAGCCAATGCTTTTCTTGACAAAGAAGCGGATCAACTGACGACAGAAGAAGACTCTCATTACCTGCACAGCTTTTCGGATGAAGAGCTTTATGAGATGTTGATGAAACCTGACGTGGAGCAATATTAATGACAAGATCGCCCACAAACTCTTGACACAAAGAGGAAAACAATTTGATCCTGAACTTTTAAATGCCCTAAGGACGCAGAGGATCGAGGACCTAGCCAGACCTGAAGAAAGTCAAAAATCCTGGATATTAATGGGATATATAATGGTTATTTTTGGTGGCTTCATTGAAATATTTATCAACTGGCATATAATAACTTATAAAAAATCTCTTCCAAATGGTCAAAAAATCTATGCTTACATACAAAATGACCGAAAGCATGGAAAGGCCATATTTATTATAGGATTGATTATCTTCCCTATCACCTTCCTCTTTTTACTTTATTTAGAACTTCGTTTTTTTGTAAACATATGATGCAAGAAATTGAATCTTTTACATCATCCCCTTCCGCCTATGAATTTAATCAATTATTTCTATCAATAATACAATATCCTATGCCGTTTTTAATTATTTAATTATTTTTCCATTCGAAAAGTACAAACGAAGCAAATCTTTTCGTTATATTGGCTAACATATGTGGAAAAAGGCGCTGACATATATACTATTACTATTCTTTATCAACACTGCACTTTTGCCTGGCGAAAATGAAGATGATACCCCCTTCAATGATATTGAGGAAGTGGAGGAAGAATATAACAGTATCGTCGAGCTGATCCTGGAGGTTTTCCTGGAAATGCCGGACGACACTCCAGAAGATGAAGATGATGACAATCCCGACTGGGTCAAGAAGACCAACGATTTTTATTATTGTCAGATTATAGATATTTCGATAGAACATTTCCTTTTGATAGAGGATCCAAAATCGCCATTAATTTTAAGGCCTTATTCTTCTTTTTTGGAACATTCATCACCTCCCCCAAAGCAGGCATAATTCATTCATATTTTAACAAATTCATAGCTTATTATAGCATTGAACGATTGTTTAGTATTATCTAAATGATACTTCATTAAGTCAGAATTTCCTTTAAAAAAATTCTGTCTGAAGTATTCCCATTCTTTTTAAAAGACTTAAATATGAAAAATTATACAGGGACGGCTTGTATGCTTTTGTGCATACTGATAATGGCTTGCTCTTCACATAAAGAAAATCCAATCAAAATAGAGACATTTCCAGTAACAAGTCCAGTTATACTCGATACTTCATACATAAAAGAATATGTTGCCGATCTGCATGCAGTAAAAAATGTCGAAATAAGAGCCAGAGTATATGGAGAAATCAAAAAGATCCATATAGATGAAGGACAGGCGGTGAAGCAAGGACAACTGCTTTTCAGCATTGAAGATTATTCATACAGGGAAGAACTTTCCAAGGCTAACTCTAATTTAAAAAATGCAGTTGCAGAAGCTAAATCGGCGGAGCTTGATTTAGTCAATGCCAAAACCCTTCTTGAAAAAAATATTGTTTCCTCAACAGAAGTGGCAAGAGCTGAAGCCAAGCTGGAAGCACTTAACGCAAAAATTGAAGAAGCAAGGTCACTGGTATCCAATGCAAGTTTGAAACTATCCTTTACACAAATCAAAGCTCCATTTGATGGTCTTATTGACAGAATACCTCTTAAGATGGGAAGTCTTGTAAATGAGGGAACACTATTAACTACCATATCTGATAACAATGAAGTTTTCGCATACTTTAATGTTTCTGAAAATGAATACCTGAATTTTGTAACACATGCAAAACAACAGGCAGAGAAAAGAGAGGTAAGCTTACTTCTTGCCAATTCAGCGGAACACCCTTATAAAGGCAAGATTGAAACCATAGAAGGAGAGTTTGATAAAGCAACAGGAAACATTTCTTTCAGAGCCCGTTTTCCAAACCCTGATAAAATTCTGAAGCATGGGGCAAGCGGTAAAGTACTCTTGAAGACTAACCTAAACAAGGTGATGATCATTCCTCAGAAGTCTACCTTTGACATACAAGATAAAACCTTTGTTTTCCTTGTGGATCAGAACAATGAAGTCAAGCTGCAGAACATCAAAACTAAGCTGAGGCTTCCTCACCTGTTTGTGCTTGAATCTGGTCTTTCTCCTAAAGACAGAATAGTCTATGAAGGATTGCAAAGAGTTCGTGAAGGAGATAAGATCATTCCAGAACCTACCTCCATTGATTTATATTCAGCTAACTCAATAAATAATTAATACAGGCTTTTAAATAGCGTACATTATGATTTCAAAATTTATACACAGGCCTGTGTTATCAATAGTGATATCTCTGATTATCACTTTGCTGGGATTGCTGTCTCTGACTCAGCTACCAATGACTCAGTTTCCCAATATAGCTCCTCCGGAAGTAAACGTAACCATTGAATACCCTGGAGCCAATGCAGAAACAGTGATCAAAGCCGCTATAGTGCCTTTGGAAAGAGCTATCAATGGGGTGCCGGGAATGAAATACATGTCCTCCGATGCTGGAAACGATGGTGTCGGTGTCGTTCAGATCATTTTCGATATCGGTACTGATCCTGATATTGCTGCTGTAAATGTGCAGAACAGAGTTTCTGCTGTAATGGGGGAATTACCTTCTGAGGTTATCAAAAACGGTGTAAAGATCGCTAAAGTTGAAAACAGTATGCTTTTATACCTAAATGTTTTCAGCTCTGATCCGAATCTTCAGGAAAAATTCATTTACAACTTTACAGATATAAATATCCTTGCCGAGCTTAAGCGTATTCAGGGTGTGGGTTATGTAGATATCCTGGGAGCCAAAGAATATTCCATGAGGATATGGCTTAAGCCGGATAAGATGCTTGCTTATAATATTGACACAGACGATATCAGCAGGGTCCTGCAGGAACAAAACATAGAAGCTGCTCCGGGTAAAATAGGTGAAAGTTCAGACAAATCAGCTCAGGCATTGCAGTATATTGTAAAATATACCGGGAGATTTAACACAGAGGAGCAGTATGCCAATATACCTATCAGAGCCAATTCAGACGGACAAATTCTTAGAATAAAGGATGTAGCAGATATTGAGTTCGGAACTATGTACTTTGACGTAGAATCAAAGCTCAACGGAAAACCATCTGCATCTTTGATGTTAAAGCAGCTACCCGGTTCTAACGCCAGTGAGGTTATTAAAAATGTAAAACTCACTATGGAAGAAATCAAGAAAGCTTCTTTTTTAAAAGGAATGGATTATGAGATCAGCTATGATGTTTCAAGATTTCTTGATGCCTCCGTACATGAGGTGATTAAAACCCTTATTGAAGCATTTATACTTGTATCGCTGGTAGTTTTCATATTTCTTCAGGATTTCAGATCTACTATCATTCCTGCTATCACCGTTCCTGTCTCCTTGATAGGTACTTTCTTTTTCATGAAGTTATTCGGTTTTTCCCTGAACCTGATAACCTTATTTGCTTTAGTACTTGCAATTGGTGTTGTAATTGATGATGCCATAGTTGTCGTAGAAGCTGTCCATGCAAAACTGGAAACAGGAAAATATACTATTCAGAAAGCTACGGAAAGGGCTATGAAAGAAATCAGCGGAGCAGTACTTGCCATTACCCTTGTTATGTCAGCAGTATTTATTCCAACTTCATTTATGACAGGGCCTGTCGGTATCTTTTATCAGCAGTTTTCAATAACTATGGCTATAGCCATTATTCTTTCTGGTGTTGGTGCACTTACCCTTACCCCTGCTCTTTGTGTGTTATTTCTAAAGCCTGTTCATCATGACGAGCCCAAAAAAAACTTCTTAGGCAGATTCTTCGGAATATTTAACTTCTGGTACGAAAAGATCTCCGGAAGATATCAAAAACTGCTAAGCATGATAGCAAACAGAAAAGTTGTAACCTTTGCTGTCTTACTGGCATTCTCAGCGGGAACAGGAATATTAGGTACTACGCTTCCTTCAGGATTCATTCCCGAAGAAGATCAGGGAATGTTCTATGCCAGTATTACCACACCATCAGGTTCTACACTGGAAAGGACCAAAGCTATAGTAGATGAAATAGAAAGATCTTCTAAAGATATTCCTGCTATTGAGTCTGTATCAACACTTGCAGGAACGAACATCCTTACAGATGGTACGGGAGCTACATTCGGCACCTGCCTTATCAACCTCAAACCATGGGATAAAAGAGATGAGTCTGTTGATGAAATTATGGATCTTGTAATAGAAAAAACTTCTCATATAAAGGATGCTAAGATTGAGTTCTTCCCTCCTCCTGCTGTTCCCGGATATGGTAATGCCAGCGGATATGAGCTCAGACTTTTAGATAAGGCCGGTACAGGAGATATCAAAAAGATGGAAAGTGTGGTAAATCAGTTTATAGAAGATTTGAAAGCAAGACCTGAAATAGCAACTGCATTCACCATCTTCGATGCCAGCTACCCTCAGTATCTGCTGCATGTAGACTATGACAAGGCTGCTCAGAAAGGCGTAACGGTAGGAAAAGCCATGAATTCATTGCAAACATTATTGGGTAGTGAATATGCAACTAACTTTATCAAATTCGGACAAATGTATAAAGTGATGGTGCAGGCTTTACCCGAATACAGAGCCGACCCTGATGATATATTGAAACTGACGGTAAAAAATGATAAAGATGAAATGGTTCCTCTTTCTGCATTTATAAGGCTTGAGAAAATTTTCGGAGCGGAACAGCTTACCAGGTATAATATGTTTCTCTCTGCTGAGCTCAATGGCGAAGCTGCAGAGGGTTACAGCAGCGGAGATGCCATTAAAGCTATACAGGAAGTTGCTGCAACCAAACTACCTTCAGGGTATGGAATAGACTGGGCCGGTATCACTAAAGACGAAGTAATGTCCGGTAATCAGACCATATATATATTTATTATCTGCCTACTCTTCGTTTACCTCCTGCTTTCAGCACAATATGAAAGCTTCATACTTCCTTTATCTGTAATCTTATCACTTCCTGTAGGTGTATTCGGAGCATTTTTCATGCTGTCAATACTTGGCCTTGAAAATAATATTTATGCTCAGATCTCTATGGTGATGCTCATAGGCTTATTGGGTAAAAATGCAATCCTTATAGTTGAATTTGCAATGCAAAAGCAGAAAGAAGGTAAAACACCTCTACAAGCTGCTATAGAAGGTTCACAGATCAGATTAAGGCCAATATTAATGACTTCATTCGCATTCGTTGCCGGACTTATTCCGCTTATGTTTGCCAGCGGCGCAGGGGAAGTTGGCAACAGAACCATAGGATCAGCAGCTGCCGGAGGAATGTTTTTCGGAACTGTGTTTGGTTTGATCATCATACCGGGCTTATATGTATTCTTTGCAAAGATTGTAGAAAGCAGAGAGAAGAAAGCCATGAAAGAACAATTTTCATTAACAGAGTCGATTTAACCAATGAAGAATTTATTAGTAGTTATAAATATAACTTTGTGTATCCTTATTTCAGGGTGCAAAAGCACCGATCCAGGTTCCGGATTTAGTAAGAGAATACCTTCCTCCTATCTCGGAGAGAAAGACTCCCTGAACGCTGCAAAGATCAATTGGAGAGAATACTTTAATAACCCTATTCTCACAGATCTGATTGATACCGCATTAAACCAAAACTTTGACGTACTTAAATCTTTTCAGCGGATTGAGGCCTCCAGAGCAGGTGTCAGGGCCTCTATAGGAGCCTTGCTCCCGACTGTCAGTGGGTTCGGTTCTGTGGCACAAAGAAGATACGGACTTTATACTATGGATGGGGCCGGTAATATTTCAACATATATAAACCCGGATGAAATTGTACCAATAAATTTACGAGATTATTATACCGGCCTTCAAACCAGCTGGGAGATTGATATCTGGGGAAAGCTCCGTAACAGAAAAAAATCTGCTGTTGCCAGATTTTTTGGTTCCATTGAAGCCAAAAATCTTATTGTGACAAATATTATTGCTGATGTAGCCAATCATTACTATCAATTACAAGCGCTCGACAATAAACTTGAAATTCTGAGAGAAAATATAAAGCTTCAGGAAAATGCACTATTGATCGTGCAAACACAAAAGGAGGCCGGTATTACCAACGAACTTGCAGTAAAACAACTTGAAGGGCAAGTTTTAAATTCAAAGAACCTGGAGAAAGAAACGCTTCAGGAAATACTTGAAACCGAAAACAGAATAAACTTTTTGCTTGGAAGATTTCCTCAGTCCGTTAGACGAGATAAAGATCAATATAAAGATTCCCTTAATTTTATCGTCAATGTTGGCGCACCTGCTGATTTGCTTGGAAACCGCCCTGACATAAGACAATCAGAGTTTCAATTAAAAGCAGCTAAAGCAGATGTTAAAGCAGCACAGGCTGCCTTTTACCCTTCACTGAACCTTACAGGTGCCTATGGATATCAGGCATATAAAACCGGGGTTCTGTTTAGAAGTCCTGAATCTATAGCTTATACGATTTTCGGAGGCCTTACAGCTCCACTGTTAAACAGAAGCCAGATCAAAGCAGAATTTCAGAATGCTAACGCAGCACAAACAGAAGCATTATACAATTACCAGCAAAGTGTCATTAATGGACATATTGAAGTATATAATGAACTGGCAAAACTAAAAAGGCTTCAAGAGATTCACGACCTGAGAACCAGGGAATCCCAGGCACTGAGTGAATCTGTAGATATTTCCACTGAATTGTTTAAATCTGGACGCGCTAACTATCTGGAAGTAATCATTTCCCAGCAGAAGTCATTGGATGCTCAACTCCTGCTCGTGGAAGCAAGAAAAAGGCAAAATATTACAAAGACTAATATCTACAAGGCTCTTGGAGGTGGATGGCGATAATACCTTACAGAAATTTATTCATATTAATTGGAGAGACGCCGTATAAGGCGTCTCTTTTTTTTTTAAGACTGTCATTTTGAAAAAACTCTAGTTATTGATTGTTTTTTATATATTTTAACTAAATTTTCCTATCTAAATTTGTTCATTCAGAAAAAAGTGAACTAAAACATCCAACTTCAAATGATACTAAAGTGGCTCGACGTACTAAAATTTATTAATCAAGGTAATCCGGAACCAGACCAACGGGTAAATAAGTCGGAACAAGAATGGAAGCAGATACTTACCGAAGAACAATTTTATATTACCAGAAAAAAAGGGACAGAACGGGCTCATAGTTCTGAAATGTGCAATCTGTTTGAACCTGGGAAATATGCATGTGTATGTTGTCATACCGTGTTGTTTGATAGTGAAGAAAAGTTTCAGAGTAGTACAGGATGGCCTTCATTTACTCAACCCATAAAGGTAAATGCAATTGCATACCACAAAGATGTTTCTTTTGGGATGTACAGAGTAGAGGTAACATGCAATACCTGCGATGCTCACCTCGGACATGTATTCCAGGATGGCCCACCTCCTTCCGGATTGCGTTACTGTATCAATGCTGTATCATTGGAGAAAATCAAATCAGAGGAACGAAAAGCTGTATTTGGTGGTGGGTGTTTCTGGTGCACGGAGGCTTTATTCCATCAGCTTAAAGGTGTAGTAAAAGTTGAAAGCGGATACAGCGGCGGAACTACTGTTAATCCTACCTACAGAGAAGTATCAAGCGGAAAAACTGGACATGCTGAAGTAATTGAAGTTACTTATATTCCTTCAGAAATCAGCTATGAAGACTTATTAAGCATCCACTTATCAACGCACAATCCCACAATCTTTAACAAACAAGGAGCTGACCGGGGTACACAATACAGAAGCATCATATTTTATAAAAACGAAGAAGAAAACTCTACAGCAATTAAAGTGATTGAAGAAATTCAAAATTTACTTGATGAAAAAATTGTCACTGAAATTGCAGCTTATAAGCAATTTTATAAAGCAGAAGAATACCATCAGAATTATTATAACAAAAACCCTGAAGGAGGCTATTGTCAGAATGTTATTGATCCAAAGCTTAAAAATTTCAGAGAATTGTATAAAAATAAGCTGAAACAGAACATCTGATTTAGTTTGAATGGATATCACACCGTGAAGTTTATCGGATAGATTCAACTGCAATATTTTATTTTTTAAAAAAAATATTCATACCTCATAGGGGTTCTCACAGGATTAAATGTCTTCCTTATAAATCAAACCGAAAACCCAGTTGAACGCTATGATCAGAACCAAAACTTCACAAAATGCTGGATCCCCCAAACTTTTTGAGAATCGTAATCTTGAGAAACTAACACATACACATATTGCTGTACCGATAGGTATATTTATTATATTTTCGTCTTTTCTCCTTTGCTTCTCATTTGCCTACACAAATCTGAGGACATTTCCCATCCTTTTATTATTTTTTACAGGAATGATTGCATTCACACTGGCAGAATATCTAATGCACAGATTTTTATATCATATCAATTCAACTTACAACAAAAAAATTAAAAGATTACAGTATCTTATTCACGGTGTTCATCATGATCACCCAAAGGATAAAAGCAGGCTGGCAATGCCTCCTATCCTTTCACTATTTGTTGCCTTACTGCTCTTATTAATCACTTATATGTTAATTAATGACCTTGCATTTGCTTTCTTACCAGGGTTTGTGATGGGCTATACAACTTATCTCTATATTCATTATTCCATACATGCCTATCCTCCACCTAGAAATAAACTAAGAATACTTTGGAAACACCATGCTATTCATCATTATAAAGATTCAGGAAAAGCATTTGGTGTATCGTCACCTTTCTGGGATTATGTATTCAAAACAATGCCTGAGGAAAAATAAATACTAAATAATTAAACATTTTCTTCAAAAAATTATTTTAAACAGGAAAAGGTAATTTTTCTTATCCTAAGAATCAGGCCGTGCTCACGATCTGATTAAAAGTCAAACAACAATTTTAACCGAAACAATATTAATATATGGCAACCAAACAGGATCTGGATTTTACTTATACTACACTTGATAAAATTTTTCGTCTCAGCATTGGGGAAACCGGAGATTTCAGCGGAGCAAGGTACAATGGAGACTTCTCTCTTACTCTCGAAGAGGCACAAAAAGCCAAACATGAATATATAGCAGATCAGTTAAGAATCAAAAAAGGATCAAGGGTATTAGACCTAGGCTGTGGTTGGGGACCATTTATCAACTACGCAACATATAACAGAGGTGCAAAATGTATCGGACTTACCTTATCTGACGGACAGGCACAAGCTTGCAAAAGCAAAGGATTTGAGGTACACATTAAGGATTGTAGAAAAGTAAAACCAACAGACTTCAACACTTTTGATGCAGTGGTTTCTTTGGGTGCATTTGAGCATTTCTGTTCTGTAGAAGAATATAAAGCAGGCAAACAAGAAGAAGTCTACCAGAGCTTCTTTAAATCTGTCGCAGACTTACTACCTAAAGGCGGAAGGTTTTATCTTCAAACAATGGTGTTCGGTAAAAATATGATACCTTATGAAAAATTTGATATCAACGCAGATAAAAATTCAGATGCTTATATTCTGGCTTTAATGGAAAAACAATTTCCTGGATCCTGGCTGCCATATGGATCTCAAATGATTTTAAAAAATGCAGATCCTTATTTTAGTCTGGTAGATATGAGTAGCGGAAGATTAGACTATATAGAAACCATCAAACAATGGAGAAAAAAATTCAGACAATTTAACCTGGAAAAATACATTAACTACCTTAGCCTTATTCCAAGTTACCTTACTGATAAAGAATTCAGACACAAAGTAGCTGTGTTCAAAATAAGTCCGAATATGGTATGCTTTGAAAGAGAGCTGATGGATCATTACAGAATCGTATTTGAAAAAAAATAATGTTCTGGATAAGCCATCACTAAATACATACATCATCCAATCCGCTAAAGGGTTCCCCAGGTAATCGAAAGCTGCAGATATGCAATCTGCAGCTTCTTTAATTTATAATAATTCATGTTAATAAAATTAAACTGTCGCACTTCCCCATATTCTTTGTCAAATATGACATCCAAACAAATCTTTTCCTTAATTTATCTTTGCAATAATTACGTTAAATTATTCATTGACTAAAATCAATCATATGCAAAAGATTACTCCATTTCTCTGGTTTGACGGACAAGCAGAAGAAGCTGTCAACTTTTATACTTCTATGTTTAAAGACTCAAAAGTAGTTAATATGAGCCGCATGCCTGATGGCAAGGTTATTTCAGCAACATTTCTCTTAAACGGACAAGAATTTATGGCACTCAATGGAGGTCCAATGTTCAAATTTACAGAAGCAATTTCCTTGTTTGTTAAATGCGAAACACAATCTGAAATAGACAGCATGTGGGAGAAATTATCTGAAGGAGGTTCCAAGGGAAGATGTGGGTGGTTAAAAGATAAATTCGGATTATCATGGCAAATTATTCCTCCAATTCTTGGAGAACTTATGGGAGATAAGGACCCAGCCAAATCTCAAAGAGTTATGCAGGCCATGTTAAAAATGGACAAAATCATAATCCAGGATTTAAAAGATGCGTATGAGGGATTGGTAAAAGCTTAAGTAAAAAGAACAGACAGAGTTTATTATTACTCTGTCTGTTCTACTCTTCTTTGTTAAAATAATGCTCTTCTTCTTCAGAGCATTGAATTATTCTCCTGATAGAGGTTTCAATGGAAGTTATTTCATAATTGAGTTCCTTCCTGGCTTTTGATGAATCAACATATATAAAATGATTCCCTGTAAGAAAATTCTCATGTGTTATCAGAGATTTGCCAAAAAGCGGGTAAAGAATTTTATCATTAAACAAACTTAAAAATAACATAATACCAGCAGGCAGGTAAATTGTACTTCTCTTATCCAGCTTTTTAAAGCACTCAAAAACTTCACTAATTTTAAGATTGTTTCCTCCAAGATTATAAATCTGCGGTTTCAGAGATGTTTGTAGAATAAGTCTTTCAATAGCAAAAATATAAGCTTTAGCAACATCTTCCATCAAAGCAAAACCAGCTCCACCTTTTAGTCCGGCAACAAAGCCCTTTCTATAAAATTTATAAAGGTTTTTAACTGTAGACTTTTCATTAGAAATAAGACTGCAAGGGCGAAGTATAATTCTTGGAATTCGGGCATCTAAAACTATCTTTTCTCCCTCTATCTTGGAATATGCATAAGCAGATTTATAGGACACTACCGGAACAGATTCTTCATTCAAAACATCAGGATTTATTGTGCTTCCATATATAACCACAGAACTGGTATGAAGGAGTTTCTTATTAAACTTTTCACAGGCTTTCACGATATTTTCAGTGCCTTCTACATTAATTGCTCTGAGCTTATTTAGATCTTTTTTATAACTAACATATCCACTTACATTAATTACAATATCAGACCAGGAGACCGCCACCTCTATTGAATTAGGTTTTAGAATATCTCCTTCAAAAAATGTAAGTCCATGTTCACTTTCAATTGCCCTTTGATTTGGATGTCTTATTAAAAGAGCAATATCCCATTTATTCTTAACTAATTCTATAATGATCGCCCTTCCTAGTTTTCCTGTTCCTCCGATCAATAATACTTTTGTCATTTATATTTTTTTATCATAATTTTCACAACTTACATATAAAACTTGATAAATCTAAAAAAGGCGATATGGAATCTACCATTGATCAATCCAAAATAATCAAGGAAATTGAGGAACAGGAAAACAGACTTTTATCAGCTGTTATGAAAAGTGATGTATCCGCTTTAAACGAACTGATTCATGATAATTTACTTTTCAACCTGCCTGATGGACAAACCGGTACTAAGTCTATGGATTTGGATGCATACAGAACAGGAAAAATGAAAGTGACTGAAATCTCCGCCAGCGATCGAAAAATTAATATTATCGATTCTACCGCAGTAGTTGCAGTCACCATTGAACTAAAGGGTAAATTTATGGATGTAACCATAGACGGAAAATACAGATACCTTCGAGTATGGAAATTTAATCATGACATGTGGCAAATTATTGGAGGAAGTTGTACTATTCTCAAGTAACATTCATTGAAGATAAAGTATCCGTGGAAAGGCAGTGGTCTGATATAATACCACTGCATATATACTTTTAATAATTTTCTGCCTATTATTTTTTACTAATGAGTTATATTAATCCCAACTCATTACTTTTTTATATAATACAAACCTGCTCATAATAGACCGAACAACTTTACAGCTAAAAAGTTGTATACCAATTATTTATCAGTATATTGCACTGTTTTTTTTAACCCAAAACAACCAATTTCAATCATGAAAAAAAGAAGACTAATTTTTACATTAGCATTGCTATGCTTTCTTAGGATTGTAGAATCTCATGCAACAAAACTAACTGTTATTAATATCAACGACGATGGTGCAGGTTCTTTGCGCCACATCGTCAATAATTCAGCACCAGGTGATACCATTATTTTTTCACCAATTATTAACAACTCCAAAATTATTCTATCAGGAGGCTCACTGACGATTTCTCAAAATCTTGTGATACTAGGCCCCGGACAAGATAAACTATCTGTTAGTGGCAGCAATGGATGGGCGATTTTTAATATAGCACCTGCTGTAAACGTTTCTATTTCGGGTATTACAATAACAGATGGAAATGTTCCTTATGAAGGTGATGATCTGCATTCCGGAGCCATCTATTCAGAGGGAAATCTTACGATGGAGCTTGTTACGATGAAAGGAAATTCAGCCGGTGCTATTTACAACACCGGTTCACTTACACTCAATAAAGTTATTATATCGGGCAACTTTGTATATACTGGCCAATACAAAGGTGACGCCGGTGCGCTATTCAATGAAGGTACCGCAGTGATTACAGACTGCGAAATCAGCAACAACAGCGGATTTGGTATATTTCTAGATGCAGGCACTGGCGGTATATCTAACCTGGGAACAATGAGCATATACAATAGCTCTATAAATAACAACCTTTCCAGCGGACAATATAGCTCAGGTGCAGGAGGAATTAAAAATTCCGGATATTTGAATATTTACAACTCCACGATCAGCGGCAATTCAACTTCTTCAAAAGGAGGTTCTCCTGGTGGAATTTACAACTTAAATGTGCTCAGCTTAGAAAACTCCACTATTGCTTTTAATATAAGCTATTCTTTTGGCGGACATCAAAATAGCGGTCTGTATAGTTATGGAACGCTAACTATAAAAAACACAATCATCGCTCAGAACGGTCCTTTAAACTTATATGAGATTGAAGGAGATCCTGTAATATATGGAGAACTTCTTTCAATAGACGGATCAGTATATGGCACTGTAAATGATTTAGGGTACAACTTCATCGGCGTAAATGACGGGATCAACCTGACTGCATTAACAAACAAACTAGGTTATGTAACCAAACCCATTAATCCACTTTTAGGGCCCCTGCAAAATAATGGGGGCATTACCACTACTCATTCTTTGCTGGAAGGAAGCAGATGCATTAATAGCGGTAAATTTACCAATGATGCTACTTTTGATCAAAGGGGATATCTAAGAACAAGGCCTGACATTGGAGCATTTGAATTTATTTCCCAACCAGCTATTACTATTGTAAACCCTACAACAGGTACAAACTTTGAAGCTCCTGCTGACATTAAAGTAGATGCTGAACTTTCAGATCAGAAAGCTTATTTATTGATCAAAAGTGTTCCAGGCTATAGAAAGCTTAAATTGGGTTATGATTCTGTAAATATTTACCATGCCACTAAAAACGTAATTGCAGGTGGTAACAATAAACTTGAAATAACCCTCAGAGATTTTGACGGGAACGCAGACTGGACAAAAATTCAGGTAAGACCAAACGGAAGCATTGCCAATCCTGTAGCTCTTGCTCCATATATCAGTCAGGCAGGAGGCGCAACGAATCAATTTGTAACTATTACAATTCCATTATCAGCATTTGACTCCAGTATCGACTTTACAAAGCTAAACGTATTCGAGCTCCCATACAGTGCTAATGCGGGATCATTTAAAATAGGTATACAGAAGATCATCTTTACAGGAGGTTCTGCACCATTCTTATGGTTTGGAGATTCCAAAATTGAAAATGCATTTGACGGCGGAGCTGTAGGCGGCCAACTCTATGCTTCTCTTATACCTGCAACTTCTCAGGATTACGTGAGCAGAGTAGAATTTTATGAAGGATCTGTAAAATTAGGTGAAGATACTACCGCTCCATACTCTGTGACTCTTGAAAATGTAAATCCAGGAAACTACCAGATCACAGCTGTTGCTAAAACCATTTACGGAGAATCAATAACCTCTTCTTCTGTAGAAGTGATTGTGAACTACCCTGCACGTGAGTCAGCTCAAGAAACATCATTAAGTTCAACAGATGCACTTATATATCCAAACCCTGTTGCTGATAAAGTAACAATAAGACCGGAGATTGAAAATGCAAAAATTATTATTTCTGATATCAATGGTACTGTTCAATTTGAAAAGGATTATAATAATCTTTCTGGAGGTCAGGCAGATCTTTCATTCCTTACTCCTGGTATTTATTTTATAAAAATAGAAGACCACGATAATCAATACAAAAAGATTGTAAAACTGGTAAAATTATAAGATCAATTTCAACCAGAATTAAGATCCCTTCATTCAAAATAAATGAAGGGATTTTTTATTTTTAATGATTTTAAAAATTGATCAATGCGATTTCCAAGCATTCTTTTTAAATATTAACTACTTCACTCCCATTATCTTTCTCTCTTATTTTCTCTTTAATCCCACACGCTCCTAGCATTTTTTTAAAAATATTTCACAACGAAAACCACTTGCGTCCCCTCCTTCTACTTTTGATATATCAACAAAAAGCAATAAAAATGGAATTTATACCCAAGTTTCAAATCACGTTTAATAACCAGTTTAATTACAGATTAAAATCTACAACTGGAAAAGTTATTTTATCCGGACAAGGCTATATATCTCAGGAAGCGTGTCGTAAAGGAATAGAACAGGTAAAAGCGAGTGCACCATACGATAGCAGGTATGAGAGAAAAAATTCATTAAACAACAACCAGTATTATTTTATACTAAGATCAGCAAACGGAGATTCACTTGGCAGAAGTGAAATGTATTACTCGCATGAAGCAAGAGAAGAAGCCATTGACGAAGTCAGCAGAACAGCACCATTCTCAATGGTGGAACAATACGCAGATTTTATATTCTAAACTTTTTGACTATACTTTTTAATCTTATTTTTCTCATAAGCAATTAACTTTTAAGGAATCATTTTTTAAACTAAAAGTTCTTGCAGGACAATACCTGCAAGAACTTTCAAAATTATGAATGAATAAAAAATAAATTGTGCTTACTGTCGATTAAACTGTCATGTAATAGTGCAAGAAGGAGTAAAAATGCTTGTTGTCTGAGCAACTTTAAACTTTATACTTTTAACTTTTCGCTTTAAGCTTTCTACTCCCAATAATACGCATATGCTTCTTTCAGCACCTCTCCTACCTGCTTTCTCAAAGATTCAGGAGCTAGCACCTTCACATCTTTTCCATAGCTTAAAATTTTGGAGACAAGTTCATAATTAGGTACCAGATTCAGCTTGATTATAAACTCTTTATCATCCTGTTTAATTATCTTCTGAGAACTATGCAGATATTGTGTTTTCAGGTACTCTGCCTGGTTGAGCGAAAAAGATAATATAACATCCTCTACCGGCCCCTTTGAATAAGTTATTCCGATTGTATTTTTAAAATAATCTTCTGCACTGAAATCTTTCAGCATAGAGAATTTTATCAGCCCTTCATGATTACTGATACTTACAATCCTATCGAGGCCGAGTGTGATAACCTCCTTCCTGCTTTCACCAAGGCCCAGCAAATACCAGCGGTTTGCATACTCCTTTAAAAGATAAGGATGAATGATATGTTTCTTCTCAGTCTTTGAGTTAAATTTTTTATAGACAATCTCTACAACTCTTTTATCCTTTATACAATCAATCAAGGTTTCCAGATGATCAGCTCCTTTGTAATAAGGAGCCTTTTCAAAATCAACTATAGTGTCTGATATATCAAAATTTTTGTTCTTCAGGTTATTTACCACCTTTACAACTTTATCAACAGCTCCTGCAAATTCATTCAGAATTCCAAAATTTTTAAACTGCCCTAATACAGCCGTTGCGAATTCAAAAGCTTTTAAATGTGCTTCGTTAAGAGGTATTCTATAAATAGAATAATTCGGTTCTGTATAATGATACCCATTGTGATCTTTACAAAATTCAATAGGTGCTTCAAATTTTAACTGCGCATTATAACGCATATTGTGGATATCATTATCCAGAGTCCTTGCACTGATTTTAATATCAACGCGCTCATCAATTCTCTGTATCAATTCATTTTTAGTCCAATACTTCTTTTTTCCTGAAAGACATTCGTCAATTACCTGATATCTTGAAATCTGATTTTTACTTCCTGCCATAATTCTTCAATTCTTTTATAAAAGTAAAATTAGTTTTTGGGGACGCAAATGATTTGCGTTGGCAAAATATATTTTTGATATAACCAAAACGCTAAAACAGATATGGAAAGCAATCCAAAATTCCAAATTTATCTTAATTTTTACAGATTAAAATCTCCAAAAGGAGACATAGTTCTAACCGGCGAGGGATATGCCACACGGTTGGAATGCATCAACAAAATAGAGCATGTTAAATCCAGTGCATCAAAGAGTTCCAGATACGAGAGAGTAATTTCAAATAATAATGAGTACTACTTTATCCTGAGATCTGCTAATGGGGAACGCATAGGTAAAAGTGAAATGTATCCTACTCCAAGGCTCCGGGAGGAAGGTATTGAAACAGTTCTGAAAATTGCACCTTTAGCTGCAATAGAAGAATTTCCGGGGCACGAATACTAGCTACTGAAAAAATAAAACTCTTTTTTTTTAGTTCTTTTTAGGGTTACTTTTTAAAGGTTATTTTTTTGGCTCTTGCAGGTGTAAGGTCCTGCAGGAGCCACTTATTTAATGGTATTTTGTAAATTCATGGTACTTCATTTCAAAAATTTCAGAATTTCTTATACATCCAGGACTCCCCTAAAATGTCTTTAAAACACAGAAACTCTTCCTTCATCTATCTCAATCGCAAAACATGCTAATTATTAAAAAGGTAAACATTCCCTCTCTTTTCCAAAAATTAACCACTAAAAGCATTTTACATATCTTAAAATTACTGATGGACATCATATCCGACAATACTTAAGACACCTTCACAATTCTATAAAACAATTCATAATAAGTTTAATTGCATTATATATTGTAAACGTTTTAAAAAACATCAATTAAACAAATAATTAAATAAGCAATGAATGGTTTATCAATGTTTTACGGTAACGTTCTTAGTATAATTTTTCATCATTTAAGAATTTCTCAGATCTGACCTTATTCTGCTTAATGTAACCTGATTAATACCTAAATATGATGCAATATAACCTAACTGAACTCTCTCTGTGATCCGAGGATATTGCATTTGAAGAGATTCGTATTTTTCTCTTGCTGTCTGAAACTGCTGAGACAAAAATCTTTTTTCAGCTTTTAAAAACTCCTCCTCTGCCATTTTTCTTCCCCAGTTAGCGAGCTCAATATTTTCTTTATACAAATCCTGAAGATAGTTAAGATCCATCTCATACAACAAAGACTCCTCAAGCAATTCAATGGTTTCATACCCGGGTTTATTTGCAATATAACTATGAAGGGTCATAATCATTTCTCCTTCAAACCCAAACCAAAATGTAATCTCCTTGTCTTCTTTATAATACAATGCTCTTACGGCTCCTTTTTCTAAAAAATATATTTTGCTGCTTATCGCTCCTTCCTTAAATAATATAGCTCCCTTTGCTAAAGAAACAATCTTCATTCCATCCAGAAACAGTTCCACAGCTTTTGCAGAAAGAGGATACAATTGATTTATCTTCTTGAGAATATTTTCCATTACTTACTATAGATCAAAAATCCTATAATGTATATATATCAAATTCCTTCACTGTCCCTGATATAACACTACTTAAATGTCCGCTAATTCCTCTTTTTATAATTTAATATTGCCCAACTATTTAGTACAATAGCAAATAGAATCACTGCAATAAACTGAGAAGCCACATCTCTCAGCGTGCTACCTTTAAGAATAACCATACGCATTACTTCTATGAAATATCTTACCGGGTTAAATTTTGTTATAATCTGTGCCCACTGAGGCATGCTTTCAATGGGAGTGAACAATCCTCCCATTAATATAAATACCATCATAAAAAAGAACATGATCAACATGGCCTGCTGCTGAGTGTCTGCAAAGGTGGATATAAGTAATCCCAAACCAAGGGCTGCCAGAAGATAGACTCCTACAAACAGATATAATAGTCCAAAATTTCCAACAGGACTGATACCATATACAAACCTTCCGAGGAGCAGCCCTATCGTGAATATCACATTAGCAAGCACCCAAAAAGGAATCAACTTTCCAAGAATAAAATGATGCTTTTTTATCGGGGTAACATTTATTTGCTCAATTGTACCTACTTCTTTCTCACGGACTATATTGAGTGCGGTAAGAAAGCTACCCACTAATGTAACCAATATTGCCAGTATACCTGGAACAAAAAATAACCGATAGTTCATATACATATTAAACCAGTTAGAAGAAGCTATTTCAATTGTAGTAGCCTGACTAAATCTCGATCCTACCGTGAGCTTCATTCGGAGGTCATTATTAAAATTACCTATAATAGTTGAAAGATAGGCTCCCCCAAGATTTGCTTTAGTTCCATTAATAGCATTTATGGCAACAAATATTTTCTCTTTATTTTCTCTTACCAAATTCCTTTCAAACCCATGAGGAATCTCCAATATAAGATCGGCTTTATCTGATTTAATTGATTCATACGCATCATTATAAGAAGCATTATAACTTTGCAACCGAAAATAACCAGAACTAGTGATCTGAGATATCAGTTTTTGGGTATAAGTAGATTTATCATTATCAACAACAGCCAGATTAATCTTCTTCACCTCATAATTAGCCGCCAGAGGCATAATTATAAGCTGAACCGAAGGCATCACAAATATAATGGCCAATATTGCCTTATCTCGGAATATTTGTTTGAATTCTTTTCTTAATAAAAAGATCAATGTTCTCATAACCGGACTATCATCTTTTACTCCAATCTGATTTTAAAACTTTTGAGACTAATCAACAGAAACACTATTGTAATCCCTATAAGAACTAAAGTCTCTCTCCAGATATACATAAACCCTACTCCTTTAATCATCACTGACTTTACAATAATGTAATACCACTTTGAAGGAACAATATTTGATATAATCTGCAAAGGTAGAGGCATATTCTCTATCGGAAACATATATCCACTGAATAAAACGGTAGGCAGAAACATTCCCACCAGAGAGATCATCATCGCCACTTGCTGAGATTTGGCTTTAATAGAGATAAGTATACCAAGGCTCAAACAGCAAATAATAAAAAGGGTGCTTTCTCCTATTAATAACATCAGGCTTCCTCTGACTGGTAGCTCCAGCAAAAAGGTGCTTAAGGTAAGGATAGCTCCGAGGTTGACCAAAGATAGCGCTATATATGGAATAGCTTTAGATAAAATCACCAGAAAAGGCTGAAAGGGCGAAACAAGCAAAACCTCCATTGTGCCCATTTCCTTTTCTTTCACAATGGAAATAGCCGTCATCATCACACACACCAGCATCAGGACCAATGCCATTACACCTGGAACAAAATTTGGAGCACCCAGCAATTGAGGATTATATAACATTCTCACCTCAGGTATAATCTGATATGGAACCGCCATCAACTCCATACGATCGGATAGATAATCTCTGACGATCGCTGACACGTAATTAGTAACCAGAGTTGCTGTGTTGGGATCAGAAGCATCGGCAAGAATCTGTATCTGAGCTTTGTTCATATGCTCCAGATTTTCATTAAAATGATCAGGAAAAACTACTGCAGCTTTAATCTTCCCATCTCTGAAACTCTGAATTAATTCCTTTTGAGACAAAACATTTCTTTCAAGCTTAAAATATCGGCTGGCACCTAATCTGGTGATAATAGACTGAGAAGCCTCATCACGAGCATAGTCCACCACTACTATTGGAGAATCTTTCACTTCATTGGTCAAAGCAAATCCGAATAAAAGTATCTGAACAACTGGCATTCCAAATAGAATCAATAAAGTCTTCTTATCACGTAGTACATGATAGAATTCTTTTCTTACAAATACTAAAAATTGTTTCATCTCCTAATCTGATCGTTTTGCACTTCTTGCCAGCTGATAAAACACTTCGTCCATTGATGTTGCCTTGAAATTTATCTTCAGATTGGAAGGAGTGTCCAGTACTTCCATTTTTCCGTCAACCATTATAGAGATACGATCACAATACTCAGCCTCGTCCATATAGTGGGTCGTAACAAAAACAGTTATGCCTCTCTCTGATGCCTCATAAATCAGATCCCAAAACTGTCTGCGTGTCAAAGGATCTACACCTCCCGTAGGTTCATCAAGAAAAACGATTTTAGGGTCATGTAGCACCGCCACCGAGAACGATAACTTTTGTTTCCATCCTAATGGTAAAGAAGCAACCAGCTTTCTAGCTTCATTCTCAAGATCAAGCTTTTCTACAAGATTTCTCCCTTTATCTTTAATCTCCTTCCTTGTAAGACCATATATTCCTCCAAAAAATTCTATATTCTCAAGAATGGTAAGATCTTCATATAAAGAAAATTTTTGACTCATATAGCCGATGTTTTTCTTGATCTCTTCAGTTTGCTTATAAACATCATAACCGGCAACCATCGCATGACCTGAAGACGGAACCGACAAACCACATAACATCCTGATAGCAGTGGTTTTACCAGCACCGTTTGCACCAAGGAATCCGAAGATCTCTCCTTTATATACATCAAATGTAATCTCATTTGCAGCTATAAAATCTCCAAAGCGCTTTGTAAGATCTTTGCAAACTATTACTTTTTCCATTGCATCAGATTTATTCTTGTGCATGATTGTATCGGCTTAACAACTTTATAAAAGTATCTTCTATTGTTGGCTCAATGATTTCTATTTCTATTTGTTTTAATCCTCTCTCCTCAAGATATTTTATTAATTCATTATCTTCCATCTGCGGATCAAAAACAGCATGAGCAAATTCTCCAAAAGCATAGCTGGATTTCCTTTGAGGAAACAATTCCAATAGCTTAAGAAGAGGATACATTTTGTTTGCTTTTATGGCATATAATTTTTCTGAAAAAGAATTTATAATGGCAGCTGGTGTGTCTATTGATAAAATCTTTCCGCTTTGAATCAAGGCTATTCTGTCGCATCTATTGGCTTCATCCATATAAGGAGTTGATACCAATATTGTTATTCCTTGTTCCTTCAAGCGTTTAAGCATATCCCAGAATTCTTTACGGGATACAGGATCTACACCAGTTGTGGGTTCATCAAGAAACAATGTAGTTGGTTTATGAATAAGCGCACAACATAAAGCCAGCTTCTGTTTCATCCCGCCTGACAATTTACCGGCTCTCCTTGTTTTAAATTTTTCTATCTGTATGTAGATATCTTTTATTAAAGAATAATTTTCTTCAACAGTAGTATTAAAAACTGTGGCAAAAAAATTCAGATTTTCTTCGATTGTCAGATCCTGATATAAGGAGAATTTACCAGGCATATATCCGACCGTATTTCTGATTTTTTTAAAATCCCTTACAACGTCAAATCCATCAACCGAAGCCTTTCCCTTATCAGGCAACAATAAGGTCGTGAGCATCCTAAAAATACTGGTTTTTCCTGCTCCATCAGGACCTATCAGGCCAAATAACTCTCCCTTTCCTACTTCAAATGAAATATTATCTACGGCAAGGATTTTGCCTTTCTCATAGGTTTTGGTAAGATTTTTTACTGTTATGGCTGACATACGATCCCACTAAAGTTTTACTTCACCATACATGCCTATTTTAAGATATCCGTCATTTTTCACCCTGATCTTTATGGCATAAACCAGGTTTGCACGCTCGTCCTTTGTCTGAATTGTCTTTGGTGTAAATTCTGCTGTACTACTAATCCACTCAATCATACCAGAATATTCTTTGTATGAACCTTTATCTGCGTAGACAAGAACCTTTACTTTCTGATTCAGCTTTACTATAGGCAACTGACTCCCTGTAATATATGCTCTGAGAATAATAGTTGAGAGATCTGCAATTTTATATAAAGGTTTTCCAACAGATGCGATTTCATTTGCTTCAACATATTTACTCAGCACTGTTCCCTTAACAGGGTTTAGAATAATACTCTTTCGCAACTGATCTTCGACTTGTGCTATCTGGATGGTAATAGGATCTGCCTGCAGAGTAATACCTTTGGATGTAATATTCAGAGAGGAATACAAAGCATCCAGCTGCCTGTGCAATACATCAACCTGAGCTGTAA
Organism: Sporocytophaga myxococcoides; assembly: GCF_000775915.1. Taxonomy (NCBI): domain Bacteria; kingdom Pseudomonadati; phylum Bacteroidota; class Cytophagia; order Cytophagales; family Cytophagaceae; genus Sporocytophaga; species Sporocytophaga myxococcoides. The sequence goes on along the minus strand of NZ_BBLT01000001.1, from coordinate 486,661 downwards.
TATCATCCAATTGCTTTTGAGGAATAGCATCTTCCTTTGCAAGGTCCGTAAACCTTTCCTTATCTTTCTCAGCAGCCTTTATCTGGGCCTTCAGAGAAGCTATCTGCCTGCTTATATCAGGTTTCTGACTAATTGTGGATTTAATCTGAGCTTCCAGTTGTTTCATTTTGAGGAAAAGCTGAATGGTATCTATATATCCGACATATTGACCTTGGCTCAAATCCTGTCCTTCCTCTAACTCAAATTCCTTTATAACTCCATTTCCTTCTGAAGAAATAATTGTTTCAACTGCTTCAAAAGTACCTGTAGCATCATAGGACGTCTGTTTGGAACAGGACAATAGGATAATAACTATTAAACATCCCCCAAAATACTTGATTACTGTATTCATATTACTTGTCATAAATCCATTATTATAATCTCAAAAGAGGAAACATATCCGAATGTAATGCATATCTCACTATTTTGCTTTCAAAATTGCCTTTACCCATAAGGGGATCAGTTTCTTTCTTTCGTTGATAAGTACTCCAAAAGCTTTATCATCAACCTGACCAGAAGAAAAAAGTATTGGCTTTGCAATGAAAGGAAAAACAACCATCCCAAGAATATTAATAACAAAATGAATTGGGTTTATATCAGACCTTCTTTCCCTTATCTGCTTTATCATTACAGAATCAGAAAATATTTTTGTTACCTGCATTTTACTTACAAATCTTTCAGGATTACTTCTGATTTCATGAAGAATAAACAACGGCAAATTTTCGTTTACAGATAGCATATCTATATATTCCGAAGCGATTGCTGTCAGCTTTTTATCTAGGCTTGTGGAGGGGTCATTTGCCAATGGTATAATGATTTCAAACAGCTGCTGCAGCTTTTCCATCATAATGATCTCAAATAACTTTTCTTTGCTTCTGAAATAATAATTAAGTAAAGCAAGGTTGAGCCCGGCCTCCTTTGCAATGTCTCTTGTTCTGGTTGCAGCATAACCTTTCTGAGTAAAGACTTTTATGGCTGCTTCCTTCAACCGCTCTTCAGCTGAAAAATCAGCTTCCATTTCTTTTTCTTTCTTTTTTGCCATATCATTCCTCTTTGCAAATAAAATACAATCACTCATTTAAACAACTTTTTTAATCAAATGATTAAAAAAGTTGTTTAAACTTGTTCAAAATCACTACTTTTTATATTTTTCAATAGATTGAAAAATAAACTGAAAAACTTCCCGACATAATTTAAATTCAAACACCAACAAAACCGACAGGAGCCCAAGAGGTTAAAGTTTAGACACTGACGTTATTCAACAACTTAAAGCAGTACCTTATTCAATTCCAATTATTTTTTATTCTCATAAAGAAAACATTCTATTCTTAGTCAGGTTTTCTTTTGTTATGAGTTTGTTAAAAAAAATCAAATCCTGGATAAGATCATACTGGCAAATACTATTAGGACTTCTTTGCTTTTTCTTTGCTGTCATTTTTTTTGCCAAATCCGGAAATGAGATCAAAGAAATATCTTCTGCACTAGAAAAGGCTCATACATTTTGGATCATTACCGGATTATTAACAAGTGTAGTTTATGTACTTTTGCAGGGACTATTATACTTTTTCAGCTTCAGAACCATACGATGCTATCCAGGATATTTCAGCATGGTCATACTCTATTTAAAGCGATTCTTAATCAGTGTCATCCTACCTGCTGGTGGAGTTACATCTTTGGCTTTCTCAACCAAGGAAACAGAATCTCAAAATATATCCAGACCCGTATTAATTTTCGGATCATCCATATACATGTTCACGAGTTGCACCTCAATCTTCTTATTTTCAATTCCTGCAATACTGATCACATCACTGACAGAAAAAGATAATCTTATAAACCCTCTTATTGTCATTCCGGTAATCATTATACTTGCAATACTGGTAATTACTTTTTCCTCCTATAAAAAACACGGCAGAGCTTATACATTAATTAAAAAGAATTACCCCACCTTGTCAGAGAGATTAGACGAGATAAATCTTGAAAAATTCTCAACAAAATTTCTGATCTACACCTTCTTAACTTCTGCTCTTCTTGACTTTACAGGCATTTACTTTGCTTTCTCTGCAATGAAAGCTATATCAGGAAAAGGAAGTCTGGCTATGGCTTTTCTCTCGTATGTCGTTGTTTTTTTCATCTCTATGATCTCTCCATTTATGAATGGACTGGGAGCAATTGAAGCTGCACTTACTTATTTATTTAAGCAATATGGGTTATCGCCGGCCCATGCTTTATTAACAGCGCTTATCTACAGATTATTTAGCTTCTGGACTCCTTTGCTTTATTCTGTCTTTTCATATCTATTGTATAAAGACAGTTTATTTCTGAAAATATTACCGGCCTTGGTTTGCCTCTTGTTAGGAATGCTTAATATCCTGACCTTACTAATTCCCGCAGATTTCATACATTTCAATGTAATCAGGGACATGATTTCTAATGAACTTTTTTATACATCAACCTATGTACAATATGTGACAGGCGCTATATTAATTATCAATTCTATTTATCTGTGGCAAGGTTACAGAACTGCATGGTACATTGCCCTTCTTGGAGCTTTTATATCCTCTATAGCACATCTGACCAAAGGCGGGTATTATGAATACTCGATAGTTTCATTTCTGATCATCATAATACTATTATACACCGAAAGAAACTATACTTTACAAACCAATCTTTCTGATTTCAAAAGAGATTTTAAGTTTCCGTTATTCTTATTTATTGTAATAATATTATATGGAACATTAGGATTTTATCTAATGGATACTATTAACTTCGGAAAAACCTTTACAATCAAAGAAGCTTTTAGTCTATCATTAAAAAACATACTCCTTATAGGAGATTCACGAACCAATCAATCTGGAGCATTTGGTAATTTCTTTATACTTTCTCTAAGATCTGCAAGTATTGTTTGCTTTCTCTATGTCCTTATATTGACTTTACTTCCATTAATAAAAGGACGTCAGCATGATTAACTTATTCCTTCTATAAAAAATAAAAACTAGTAAAGTATATAATTAACCCTTATGCGCAAATAGGTTATCCCAATTAGACCAAAATTTCCATTATTATTCCCAAAACAGGAGAGTGTATTTTTAATTACTCAAAATATTCTCTTAAGGAGAAAAAATAAAAAGAATAAAAAGGAATTTAAAAGCCATACTTATGCGTGAACAAAAGTATGGCTGCTATATTATTTAATACGGCCGTATGAGTTTGGTACAATAGTCTCTGCTCTCGAAACGGCAGAGGTACAGAAAAAGCCTACAGCCTCATTATCCTTTGATGTAATATTAACAATATTGGTTGGAACGTTGGCTGGTGGAGGAGAAAATAAAGCTCCTAAAGGTCCGCCGCCTCCAAGTGAAGCCTGAGAAGCTACAGATTGCAGAAAAAAGGCAGCATCTTTAGTAACGGAAAACAATTCAACCATAAACTTTTGGCCATCCAGCCATTGATCATTTTCATCCCCTCCATTATCGTTCACAGGAAATCGTCTTAAAGGATAGATATACATAAGACCATCTGCACCTGCTGACTCACTTAAACCTCCATCATAAGCAATAGCAATTCTGTCGGCATCAGTATTTCTGACATCATTTTTATAACTTCTGATCCATACATTATCGCCCAAACCTGCCGGATCTATTGCTCTGTATTCTGCCTGATACTTTCCGGGTATGATTTCATCATTAATATCCTTTATAGGATCAAAAAAGACCGAATCAACCGGAGGAACTCTTGTCATCAAAGAATAAGCCGAATACGTTTGCCCTTCAAATTCTATTAACAATCGGTAAGAATGGTCAACAATCAGCATTGAATCTCCTCGTACCTGCGAAACATATACTCCTGCCCCAGCTTCCGTAAACACATACTCTTTCTGAGTTGTCTGATCCAATACTTTAACAGTTGCTCCACTTATTTTTTTAGGTCCGGAATTGTCAAAATAATATTGAGTACTTGAAAGATATATCGTTTGTTTTTCGGGAAGATCCGTTATAAAAGCATCCACTACTAAAGCAGGCTTCCCAGATTTAAGTGTTTTACTTAAATCAACTTTATCCTCACACGCTGCAAGCCCTATAAGTAATAAAAATAATAAAACCTTATTTTTCATTCTTTTAAAATTTGAAGTTATATGTAATTGCAGGAACAAAAGATCCGAAAATAGAGAAACGTACAGCTTCGCTTATCTGACGATTATCCTCGTTTTGTCGCGGCATAATAGCAAATGCATTGCGTCGGGAATAAAGGTTATATACCGTAAATACCAGATCCCAATTGTAATTACCGAAGATTTTAGACTTACGAATTTTTTCTTTGCTCTTAAGAGTTGCTGCCACATCAAGACGGTGATAATCCGGCAATCTGTAGTTGTTTCTTGGTCCTCCCGGATTAAAAGGAACCGTAACTCCCTGCACTACCATCTTGTCTGTTGCGAATGTAAACGGAGTACCTGATGCATATACAAATGTACCGCTAAGGCTCACTCGTTTGGAAAGTTCATATATACCGACAACACTCAGATTATGCCTTCTATCGTACCTGTTCGGATACCAGTTATTCTTATTAATCCCGTTCACTCTTCTTTCAGATTTGGAAAGCGTATAGCTGATCCAGCCATTAAAACGTCCTTCTTTCTTTTTAACGAATAATTCAAGTCCATAAGCTCTGGCTGTACCGGGAATGACTTCACCCTCAAGATTTGGATTAAAGAACAGATTAGCCCCATCTATATAATCCAGTTGGTTCAACATGTCTTTATAAAAAATCTCGGCTGAAGTTTCAATATTTTGCTTTTTACCTATATTTCTGAAATACCCTAAAGAGTACTGATCAGATAACTGAGGTTTAATATTGTTTGTACTTGGAAGATATACGTCCAGAGGAACAGAAGCCGTAGTATTTGAAATTAGGTGTATATACTGTGCCATTCTGTTGTAGCTGGCTTTAACAGATGAATTTTCTGACAGGGAATAATTTACTGCTATCCTTGGCTCCGGCTGCGTATATGCTTTAATGGTTTTTCCGCCGCCAAATTGTTCCATGTTTACAGGGTTTCTGACATAATTCCCTGCTGTCGAATCATAATAGTAGGCAGTACCAGAACCCAGATAATTAAAGAAAGAGTATCTCAAACCATATTGAAGCGTTATTCTTGATGTCAGTTTCTGTTCATTGGCAATATAAAGAGCATTTTCCGTTGCATATTTGTCCGGAAGACTGATATCTCTTCTGTTACCACCTGAATAAAAAATTCCTGAGCTTGGAACAAAAGTATAATATATGGCCTGACCACCGAAGGTAACTGTATTGTTGCTGTTCAAATAAAATGTAAACTCAGGCTTAACACTGTAGTTTAAAATTTTAGCCGTCCACTTAAAGGAATCTTCCGTCATATTTTCCCCGAATTCCAGACGATAATTATAGTTGCTGTAATATCCTATCAGATTCATAAGTAATTTGTCACTGAAAAGATGGTTCCAGCGCAGCGAAGCTGTAGAATTCCCCCATCCGAAATAAGCTCCCGGAACTGAAAATACATCTCTTCCCATGTATCCTGACAGATATAGGCGGTTTCTGTTATTTATAGTGTAATTGGCTTTAAGAGTCAGGTCATAAAAATAAAGCTGGGCATCCTTGAAGGCTTTGGTAAGGAAAGGCCTGGCCAGCACGTCGGCGTAAGATCTTCTTCCTGCTATAATAAACGATGCTTTATTTTTTTTAATTGGTCCACCAACTGTGAGACGACTGAAGATCGTACTAATTCCTCCCTGAACTCCAATCTTTTCTGGATTTCCTTCTTTCATTTTCACATCAAGTACGGAAGACAAACGGCCTCCATATTGAGCCGGTATGGCTGCTTTGGATAGTTTGATATCCTTTACCATATCAGGATTGAACACAGAGAAAAATCCGAACATGTGAGAGGAATTGTATATCGGAGCGTCATCAAGCAATATAAGGTTTTGGTCTACAGCTCCTCCTCTGACGTTAAAACCGGAAGCACCTTCTCCAACGGTTGATACTCCAGGTAACAGCTGAATACTTCTTATGACATCTACCTCTCCAAGCAAAGGCGGGATAGCATTTATTTGTTTCATGTCCAGCTTTTGAGTTCCCATCTCCAGGTTCTTCACCTGAGCATCCGGACGCTCTCCTGTTACAACAACCTCTTTCAACATCTGTTCCTTCATGTTGAAGGACATTTTGGTATCCTCTTTCACAACAATAGTTTGGGAAACAGTGCCATAACCAACGAAATTGATTTCAACCGTATATTTTCCCGGAGGGACTTTTAAAGAAAAATCTCCCTTGATATCTGTAGCAGTACCGGCCTTGATTTCCTTAACTGTTACTACGGCCCCTATCATTGCCTCTCCGTTGGCCGAATCTTTGACTGAGCCACTAAGCGTATATGTTTCTTGTCCATAACTTAAATTCAGGGAAACAAAAAACAAAATAACAACACTGAAAATTAATCTTTTTACCATAAATAAACTTACAACATAGCTAAACGGAAACATCAAACAGCTTTTTCAACTGAAAAAGAAATGTAACTTTTACAAATATACTTTAAAACTTTACAAACGACCTTGCAGTAATATTAAACTATTGTTAAACACCCTCTGCGCGGGCAATACCGAAGCCCTGTTAAAAAAAGCTGAACTTTTACAATGCAATATTAAAAACATTTGCAATTAATTGCTTGCTTAAAAGTGGAATTAATTTTGAGTTAATTATTCTATGCTTTATAGAGCTCTTTTCTTTAAGAAACACAGGTGTAATAAAAAAAATAATTCCCCTTCTGTATCTTTTGATACCAACAAAAAAAACAAATTAAGCTTTAGTATATACTGAATACCAATTCAATGGACTATCCTAATTACAGGCCAAGTTTATATGAACCGTTTGTAAGAAGACGATTACTCAAGAAACGACTATTAAAGGTAAAATTTATAATTATCAGATTATTAGATTAGTTAAGATATAATAATGCTAATAATGAGAGAAAGAGAACTTCTCGAAAAGGTATTTTAACTGCATAATTGCCCAAAAAATAGCGAGACGATATATATGATCCCTTCTTTTTATCCTGAAATATTACCCTTGAAACCTATCCAACATTGCCTTGTGATTGAGTAGCAACTTCATTAACAGCTAGAATCATGATTTATAAAGCCAATTTAAGGTCACCTCTTTTATCGGCAGTCCAGGCTGAATTAATAAGTGCTAAATAATCTAATGAAGTTGAAGAATAATAATCGGAAAAATAAATGTTCTTGATCTGCTGGGCATAGCAGAAAATGATTGTGCTTAAAAAAAGAAAAGATGAAAATATTTCCATCATGAGACTAAAGTGAATTCAAAAAAATATAACAAAAATCCTATCCTCAAATTCCTAAATTTATGATCCTCAAATACAATTTCTAATCACCTGTAAAGTAAAAAAAAAATAAAGCTTAGTCTTGGTGAAAATAAAAATATTCAAAAAAAATTCTAAAAAACTCCATTACTATTAAAACTCCGATCTTCTTAAGAAATTGTAAAATGGAAAAAACTAAAAATAACACTGTTTCAACTGACAGTACCCCAATAAACAACAATATACAGAAAGTGAAATAAAAGTTAAATCTATTGAGAACTTCCCAAAGCAACTTTAAGAACAAATATAAATTCTGAAAATCAAATTAATTCAACTAAAAATAAGTCTGACAATGCCAGGAAATCATTAAAAGAACATACTTTGAAAAGAAATTACTGCCCGGTTATTAGTCCATACAAATAAATTTAATAATGTACCTGCTTTAAAATTACCTAAGTTTGAATTTCTGGTAATCTCATTGACTGGAATCTCCCACTTCCGGATCTGACTGGTCTCCCCCAATTAAGGAAACTAGAATGTTTCAGAAATAAAATCAAACAATTGCCAGATCTTTCAGGATTGGATAACCTAAAGATACTTGACACAAGTATTAACTTTATTAAGAACTTCCCACCTTGCCCAAAGGAATTCAAACTGTATATCTTGATAGTAACCTTATTTCAGAAATACCCTCATTAACTTCTTACCTATTTCTTAACAAAGTAAGATTATATAAGAACTACTTAACCTTTCAGGATTTAATGCGGGACAAACATCCAGGATTATAATGTAATTAAAGCAAATCTTTCGTACAAGGGCATTTATTATGTCAAAATAACTCACCCTGTGTTTCCTGATCTTACATTAAAGACTGATGCTTTTAATATTGATATTATATTTTGTGTCAATATGACCGTTAGATATATAATAACAGGAAGCTTATATATGAAGCAAGGAGCAGTAAAAATCAGTTTATCTGATCAGCCTGACAGCAATTATAAATTTGGAGTGCAGAAACGTATTAAGCATTCTTCAATATAGGTCAATTCGCAAATTTAGAAGATCCGGAATATAAACTTACGATATCTGCAACATATGGCTGTTCCTACTCAAGAACCAAATTCCATTGAAATTCACCGATAAGAATGTAAGCAGTTAGTTCTTACTCCCAATGGTGACGGAGTAAATGACAATTATTATTTTACTCGATCTGTTAATGCTATAGTTGTTGATAAATTCGGCAATACTATTTGCAATCTTACATTGCCTAAACTGTTGGACGGTTATGCAAACGATCGCAGAGTACCTGCAGCCTACTATCTGATCAATATCAATAAAGGAGAAGAGGTATTAAAAATGTCTGTGATATATTAATCTTTCAAGTATCGTACTATCTATAAATTATATAATAGTAAGTTTTAATATTACTTTTCTTTCTCTAATCCTTTATTTAATTATACGCAAGAAAAAAAAATTGGCATTGCCTTAGTTCCAAACAATCTTATACAATTCCTGACAGGAATATAAGAGGATATGAATCGGAATATTCCTGATGAAGAAGATCATTACATAAAACAGAGATTATCAACGAGCCAACTAAATCATGATCCCCATATATGTGGTATATAATTTATAGTTCACCAAATGATATAGAAGGATAAAAAAGATATCGCTATCATAAAACGCCAATGTCATTTCTTGACTGGCATAAAAGTCCTTTTGAATTGTATTAGCAAATGAAATCGAAGAAATAATTCAATAAGAATAAAATGCTAATAACAATCTTTGCGAACTAATCTGAATAAAGAATTTTAATATATCAGGAAAACCGTTTATACATTTTTCTTTTAATCTAAATTACTTTTAGATATCACCTTTTTTCACTCCTCTAATCTACAAATAACATCGATGAAACTTCAAAGTTTAATAAGCGAAATGTCATTGATTTTCATTTTATGATTTAAAAAACAATATGATTCAATTTATGATCGTATAATCTTCCTATATGGCAATCAACAAATTTTCGATATTTCTCCATTCCCTGCTACCCGCTCCTTTTTGAAGCTTTTATAAAACATCATCTTTACAATAAACACAAATTCAAAACATCCTTCCTACGTTAGCTAATGCTCCCAAACCCGCCAGATTATATAACCATTGATGATAATTGAAAAGATTTAATTAAACTTATATCCATATTGTTATTTTTTAAAGAACAAGAAAAATAATAAGTAAGAATGCTATACTATATGCACATCCACTTCATGACAACTACTCATAATATTAAAAATACTACAACAAATAATTTTAAATAAATTCTACAAAAATCCCAATCAAGTAGACTAACCGATATGTCTTGACTCTAAATTCTTCAATTACCGTATGCGTAATTCATAAAACATTAAAGTGTATAAGCTTCATAAAAAAAAATAACATCATTTAACATCCCTTAATCATTATAAATAATGAGAACGCAGCATACCGATAAATTCATGATTAATTCAGTTAAAAAATTATTAAGAAATTAACTTTAGTATATTTTTCTTTTATTTTTTTTGAAACTATCAAAAATAAGTCCGATAATTGTTCGGCAGTCCCTCACTAGTTATATGGATTTTTTTTTAAGAGCATAGAAGGGACTTCATCATATCATTTAACACAGCTATTCTTTTATCAAGGTAAATATGTTAACCGACAATGAAAAGAAAACCTGTCTTGTATTTCCGGGACAAGGGTCACAATTCAAGGGTATGGGCAAGGAGCTTTTTCAAAAGTATCCTGAACTGGTAGAGCTCTCAGACTCTATATTAAATTATTCCATAGCAGATCTCTGCCTGAACGACTCTGGCGGTAATTTATCCTATACAAAATATACACAACCTGCCTTGTATGTTGTAAACACGATGTATTACCTTGATTATATAAAATCAGGTGCAAACGAAACAAATTATCTTTTAGGTCACAGTCTTGGAGAGTACAATGCCCTTGTGGCTGCCGGCGTGATGGATTTTAAAACAGGACTTGAAATAGTTAAAAGACGCGCTGAACTTTTTGCAGAAATTAAAGATGGTGGTATGATGGCCGTAATGGGAGGCAATCAAAACCATCTTGAAGAAATTATTAAAACAAGATTTCCTCAATTAGATTTCGCCAATTACAATTCTGATGAGCAAACTATACTATCGGGGAACCAGGATCAGCTAAGGCAAGCCGAACCTTTCCTTACTGCAGCAGGAATGAAAACAATATTATTGAATGTGAGCGGAGCCTTTCATTCAAGATATATGGAGCCTGCAAGAGAAAAATTTAAATCATTTGTTTTAAATTATTCTTTTAATGATCCCGTAATACCAGTCTATTCAAACTACAATTGCATAGCATATACAAAACAAAATACCGCTGATCTTCTCACGAAACAAATTTCTAATCCGGTTTCCTGGAAACAACAAGTAAAAATGGTTCTTAATAAGGGCACTGAACAATTTAAAGAAGTGGGGCCAGGTGTTGTATTGACACGACTCATACAAAAAATCAAAGAGACTAATTATCCGGTAACTAACACACCTAAAAGTACTCCCTCTACCCAATTTAAAATAGGATCTGAAAGTTTCAGAAACAGGTATAAAATACAAGAAGCCTATGTCGCAGGTGCCATGTACAGAGGGATATCATCTTCAAAGATGGTAATAAAAATGGCTAATTCAGATCTGTTAAGTTTTCTTGGCTGCGGAGGGATGAGTTTAGAACAAATTAAAAGTTCCATAGAAGATATTCAAAGCAATATATCTCCTCAAAAGCCTTTTGGAATAAATTTTCTGCACAACCCAATCAATCCACAGTGGGAATTAGATCTTTCAAAATTATGCATCAGCAAAAACATAAAAGTTATTGAAGCTTCCGCATTTGCAACAGCTTCAACTGCTCTGGTATATTACAGACTGAAAGGTGCAAAATTTGAAAATGGTAAGGCTTTCGCTAACCACTATATTATAGCTAAAATTTCAAGACCAGAAGTAGCTGAAGTATTTTTGAGTCCTCCTCCAGAAAACATCATCAACGAATTATTGACGAAAGGTTATCTTACCAGTGAAGAAGCAGAAGCTGGAAAATATATTTCATTAGCTTCCGACATAACTACTGAAGCTGACTCCGGAGGCCACACTGATCAAGGCGTTGCATTTACATTAATTCCGGTAATATCACTTCTCAGAAACAGATTCATACAAAAATTCGGTTATAACCAAAAAATACATATAGGCGCTGCCGGAGGCATTGGAACACCTCAGGCGATAGTTGCATCAATTATGCTCGGAGCAGACTATGTCCTGACTGGCTCAATCAACCAATGCACCGTAGAGGCTGGAACCAGCGATATAGTCAAAGATATGATCTCAAAGATGAACATTCAGGATACTGACTATGCTCCTGCCGGAGACATGTTTGAGATTGGGGCTCAGGTTCAGGTATTGAAAAAAGGAGTTCTGTTTCCTGTGCGAGGGAAAAAATTATACGAACTTTACAAACAATACAATTCGTTAGAAGAGCTACCTAAGGAAACTTCTAAAATGATTCAGGAGAAATATTTTGGAAAATCTTTTGAAAAAGTATGGAAAGAGGTAGAAAACTATTTTAAATCTGCCAGACCAGAGACACTCGCAAAAATGCAATCCAACCCCAAATTAAAAATGGCCAATATTTTTAAATATTATTTTGTCCTGTCGACTCAACACGCACTTAACGGAGACTTATCGCATAAAGTCGATTTCCAAATCCAGTGTGGCCCGGCACTTGGAGCATTCAACCAATATGTGAATGGAACACGCCTTGAAGACTGGAGAAATCGTCATGTAGATGAAATTGGATTGAAATTAATAAGAGATGCCAGCGAGATTTACCGGAAAGCATTCTCCAATCAGCAAACAGAAGAAATAACTAGTAAAATAAATCTTGAATATACACACTCTTTAGCTTGAAGAGAACATAGAAAATAAACGCAAACAACCTTCCTAATGAAATGAGCATATCTATAGCAGAACTAAGAGGCGTCACTAAAAAATATAAAGTAGGAGAAACGGAAATCCAGGCGCTCAACAATGTATATTTTAATGTTACAAAGGGCGATTTCATTGTCGTTGCAGGCCCTTCCGGAAGTGGAAAATCAACATTTCTTAATATACTGGGTAGTATTGACAAACCGACCTCCGGAAACATCCTTTTCAATGGCTTAGACATCACTCATGTAAACCTGGAAGCATTGCATCAACTGAGACTAAACAAAATTGGATTTGTATTTCAATCATTCAATCTGGTCCCGGTTCTTACTGCTTATGAAAACGTAGAACTCCCCTTGCTCTTTAAAAATATAAGTAAAAAAGAAATTAAAGAGCGTGTTACGACTGTATTGGAAAAAGTAGGCCTTCAGGACAGAATGGATCATTTGCCTGCAAGGTTATCGGGAGGACAGAAACAACGTGTTGCAATAGCCAGAGCACTGGTGGGAAATCCGGAACTTATCATTGCAGATGAACCAACTGCCAACCTCGATAGAAAAACAGCTATATCAATTATGGAACTCATCACAAAGCTGAATGAAGATGACAAGGTAACAATCATTGTAGCATCCCATGATCCATATGTTATAGAAAAAGCAAAAGCAAAAATAGTAATTCAGGATGGTAAAATTTTTAAAGAAGAACTGGTATGATACAACATTTTTCCAAAATACTACATTTGGCATATAGGAATTTATTCAGAAATAAAAGAAGAACTTTATTTGCCATATTCATCGCAGCATCTGGATATGCAGCCATGGCCATAGCATTAGGCTATTACGGATTCTCTATCTATGGCTTACAGGAAATGACAATCCGCAATGGTTTCGGGGGGGCTGGAGGCACAGGACATCTTCAGATAAAAGATAGCAGAAGTTTAGAAAGTCAGGAAAAATATACATTGGAATTCGGGCTGGCTGATTATCAGAAAATGGTTAAAACTATCAAAAACCAACCAGAAGTAGATTATGTATTACCAAGAATAGAGTTTGGAGGACTTGTCACAACAGGTGATAAATCTTTTCCATTCATAGGATACGGTGTAGAGTCCATGCATGAAGCAGCATTAAGAGGCGGACTTTCAGACATTAATCCGAATCTCAAACTAGGTGAAGAAATCAAACCACTTGACAAAAACAAATTCGGGATAATTCTTGGTAAAAAACTTGCAAACGCACTTGGTGTAAAAATCGGAGATCCATTAATGCTATATGGAGCAACTGTGCAGGGTGCAGTAAATGCAATTGATGTAGAACTTGTCGGAGTAATGTCTACAGGGCTTAATGAAACAGACAAATACTATTTGCTCACACATATAGACCTGGTACAAAAACTTGTAAATACAGATAAAATAAGTCTAATATCTGTGATGTTTAAAAACAGAGATTCCCTTGATTACAAAGTAAGTACAATTCAAAGTATCCTGGCCTCTACAAAAGGACCGGATAACAATAAAACTATCGGAGTGATAACCTGGGAAACACTAGCAGAATACTATACAGCAGCAAAAGATTTATTTAACATGATCTTTAGCTTTATGGGTATCATTATTCTAACCATAGTCATACTCAGCTGCTGGAACATTATGAACATGACAACAATGGAAAGAATTCGTGAAATAGGTACATTAAGAGCAATAGGTTTAAAAAATACGAATATTACTTTCATCTTTTTACTTGAAGCATTTCTGATAAGCATAATAGGCCTTTTAATAGGAATAATAGCACAAGTAATATTATCCAACATCATTAATGCCTTAAATATTGAAATGCCACCTGTACCAGGAATGAACCAGTGCTATGCACTACAGGTATATACTTTATCACCTTACCACCTCTTCATAGCGATTGCAGTGGTCTTGGCTATTACACTATCAAGTCTCTCTGCATTCTTTATTATTAGAAAATTAACCATAGTAGAATCATTAGAACACGCTTAAGATTTAGCTCTTTTATGAAAACTAAACTTCAGGGTTTGCTTGCATTTTTTGCATTAGCCCTTTTCACATCTTCAACAATACTCATTTCAGAAAAAAACCCGGAACAAATCCTGAAAGAGGCTGAAAACAAAAGATCACCATGGACACAAATGTCTATGACAGCAGAGTTAAACACTAATGCAAAATCTGGCACAACCAAAAGTATTTATAAAGTCTATTTTAAAGACGAAACAAATACTCTAGTCGCATTTCTGGAGCCTCAGTTTGAAAAGGGGAATTTACTTCTAATGGTAGATGCAGATTTATGGTACTATGTAAGAGAAACCAAAAAGCCTACTCGTATAACACCCGTGCAAAGATTATCCGGTTCGGTTTCCTATGGTGATCTTGCCAGACTTGGCTGGTCTAAAGATTATATAATAGTTTCAAGTGAAGAAACTGAATTAAAAACCGAAAATGGCACATCGGAAACTTACCTCCTTAATCTTGCAGCCAAATCACAAGGAGCCACCTATCAAAAAATAAAATTATGGGTAGATAAAAAGACTTCAAAGCCGTTAAAATCAGAAGTATTTTTATTATCCGGGAAGATGTATAAAACAATGACATTTACAAAGTATGAAATCATCAATAATAAAGAAGTCAATTCACAAATAGAATTTATAGATCACTTTAATGCTAATCAAAAATCCATATTGAACTTTTCAAAAATTGCACAAGAGAAAACAATTCCAAACAGATTTTTTATAAAAACTTCCTTAGCCGAAGTATCAGATGAGGTTAGTGAGTAAAATAATACCATATAATGTATACTTGATTGTTGCATTTATACTTTTGAACGGACTATCTGTTCAGGCACAAACGTCCAAATACATAAGTGAAGTAGAATACAATACTATCAATAAAAAATGGCTGAATCCTCAAAACATTCAGCTATTACCATATATTAATGTCAACAATATATTTCTGTATAACAAGTCATTTAAAATCTATAAAGGCTCACTTAATGGCAATCTTAGATTTTCTTTGCTCAATCAGCTGAGCAGAGATGAAATAAACAAATACGATGTTAATGATTATAAAATACGTTTCAATCCAAACGAACTATATTATCAGAAATCATTTAACAATTTCACATTGGGAATAGGAAGGAAAAGAATTAAATGGGGAGTTGGATATGTTGCAAGTCCAACAGATATCGTATCAAATCCACCTTCCCCAACAGATCCCTCAGATCGTTTATTTCAGATAAAAGGAAGCGATTTATTTCAGGCATCCTACATAGGATCCAAGTCACAATACGATATATACTTAATGCCTAAAACAAACGTAAATGATTTATATTTCAATAATCACTCAGCAGCATTCAGATACTTTACAAATGTCCATTCATTTGATATAAGTCTTGTAGGAAGAATAGATTTAGACGGTAAATACCAGGCAGGTTTCAACCAGACAGCAGCAATTGGAGAAAAACTCGAACTTCACTCAGATGCTATTCTGAGTTCAAAGAGCAATGTATTATACCCCTCTGATTTTAATACTAAAAAAGGATTATACTATCGCATCCTTGCTGGCGCCAACTGGTCACCCAATCAAAATTACAACGTAGTACTGGAATATTTTCATATCAGCGAAGGTTATTCTGGCAATGAATGGATTCTGCTTCAGAACACCATTCAATCTCTTGAAGCTATGAGGGCCGTTGAAAACCTTGCTCCTACTGCAACTTCAACAATGAAAAAAATATATACCTCAAATGTATTTCCTCTTAGAAGAGACTTTATGTTCGCAAGATTACTGAGAAACAATCTATTCAAAAATACAGAACTGGAATGGATTACCTTTGCCTGTATCAATGATCTTGGAAGCCTTAACAGATTAGGTATTTATTACAAATTCCAATCGAGATTCAACCTGTACTTTCAATATCAGTTCCTACTAAATACAGATAAGTCCAGCTTTAATCTTTATGGATTTGACAATACCTGGAGACTTGGAATTAAAATAAGTTTTTAATTAAATAGAACAACTTTTTTCATCAGGCAGAATTACCTATTAATATTATCAATGATACATCAGGATGAAAACATTATTATCCTTGGAATTCGTACCACCAAAGGATCATTCATAAATTTCTGTTATATCATTTATGACAAATCATCCAGAGAAGGAATATTAGTCGACCCAAGTTGGGAACCAGAAAAAATAAATAACGCGCTTTATGAACATGAAGTCATTGTAAGACATATTCTACTCACTCATCATCACTTTGATCACATTAACCTTTCCGATTATTATACATACACAACAAGTGCTCGAGTTTGGATCTCAGAAAAAGAATATGAATTTTACAAACCAAATCTTAATAATATTCTACTTTTTAACAATAATGAGGAAATTCAATTTGGAAGCTGCACGTGTGTAACTATTGTAACACCAGGACATACTGCAGGAAGCTCCTGCTTCAAGATAAACAATCATCTGTTTTGCGGAGACACTCTATTTCCGGAAGGATGCGGAATTTGTACAAGTCTTGGAGGAAACCCGAATGAAATGTTTAAATCCATTCAGCTTTTAAAAAAGAATCTGAATAAATCAGTAAAGATATTCCCAGGACATTCCTATGGAATTGCCCCAGGATTAGAATTAGAATCTATTTTAAAAACAAATATCTATATGCAGATTGATGATGAAGAAACATTTATAAAATTCAGGATGCGAACGAATCAAAAAAACTTTATGGAATTTCTTTAAGTCAAGTCACTATTTCTGAACAGCAACTTTCTTCACATTACCAGCATTCATATCAGGTATTCCTTCAACCACATTAACTTTAACACATTTCTTAAGCATCTCTGATGTTAATCCTTTCACTAAGGGTATAATTCTTATAAGATAAGTACCATTAGCAGGAAGTAATGCAGACTTATAAAGATCAATACCGTAAACAGGTATTTTTTCAGAATAAACCGGAAAACTACTTTCATTGTAACAGGTAATAAAAATCAAAAAGCTTCCAGCTCTATCTAATATATCAACATAAACAATGCTATTCCTGTTATAATATCCAAACAAAAATGTAGTCTCCGGATTGCCTACAGGTAGATATTCAAACTCTAAATTTCTATTAATTGACCTCTTCCCATATCTGAAAGCATAATGAAGATAATAATGAACAAAACTATAAAATTTGCTTTCCTTAGTCATAATGGTATCGGGATACACTGGAGTCTTATTCAATAATAATCTTTTTTCGATAACCACTTTTCCATTATCTATAATCAACTCTGGAAGCTCGACAGGATATTTTAACTCATAACAGCGAAGCACAACTGAATATGATCCACGTTCGACATTCACCTTATGACAAAGAGTTGAATCATCAAGACAAGAAATCACTTTACTGGTAACATTTGCAGGGAGCTTATATAAAATAAAAGTCCAACTTGAACACAGCATATTGACTTCTGAGAAATCAATAGTTATACTTTCATTGATTGTAACAGGACCTGCTGAAGCTATGAAAGCATGAGTATTCCAGCGAGGCGCATTTAACATAGCATATGGAATCCCCAGTGGATGTTGCAATCTTTCAATATACAATTTCCATATTTTAGATTCCTTTTTCAGTAACAATGTTTGAAACAACATTCTGAAGTAAGCTTTAAGAAGCCTGTTGAATATATATGAAGCTTTATACTTAAAATAATTAATGGACATATTGATTATAAATTTTATAAATAAATAATTATTAAAATTAAGTTAGCTTTAATTGTTTTGTCCGAAAT
This sequence comes from Sporocytophaga myxococcoides, assembly GCF_000775915.1. NCBI lineage: Bacteria > Pseudomonadati > Bacteroidota > Cytophagia > Cytophagales > Cytophagaceae > Sporocytophaga > Sporocytophaga myxococcoides. The sequence goes on along the minus strand of NZ_BBLT01000001.1, from coordinate 468,481 downwards.
TTATTTATTTTTGTTTATAGTAATGAAGGAGCACACAATTTTTTTTGTGTCATGATCTTGGTGGTGCGACATTAACAATCAAAGCTTTTTTTTATTGAAACAATAATGAATGAATTCTTTCTTTTCATTTCCATGAAGAGGGATAATTTCACGGATTTGAATTCATCCATATATTATGCAGAATTAAATGATGAATCCAAGATTGAAAGTCTTAAATCATATCTACATCAGGAAGAGCTAATAAGATATAATTCTTACACGAGTGACATAAGGAAACAAAGTTATTTACTCGGAAGATATTGCGTAAAAAAGGCGTTACAGAAACATAGCAATATAACCATACCAAGTTCTATCTGGATAGAACCGGGTGTTTTCAATCAACCTGTGATAAAAGCTCCCAGTATAGGAGCAACAAAGGTCAGTATATCACATAGTGGTAAAGCCGCAATTGCTGCAGTATATAATGAAAGTCATCCTATGTCTATTGACATAGAACAAATAAATAGATCAAACAGAGAATCTATATATTCTCAACTGACAGACAGAGAAAAAAGTATTATACAACTATCAGGCGAAGAAAACACTGATATTTTTCTGACAACATTATGGACTTCCAAAGAATGCTTAGGAAAGGTATTGACTACCGGTCTTACATGTGGACTGAAACTATTTGAGATAGATAAGATATTGATTAATGAAGAAAAAGTTATTGAATGTACATTCAATAACTTTATACAATACAAAACATCATCCATCATATATAAAGACAAACTTATAACAATACTGATTCCAAAAAGGACTACTATATGTTTAAAGAATTAAAGACAGAAACAACCAAAGGAATCAACCTGCTTAAAGAACTTAACAACCTATTACCAACTATTTCAACAGACACCTACGATGAAGATTTAATTCAAAATATTCAGAGTTTATTTATAAAATATAAAGATGACCTACACTTGTCTTTAGACATTTCCTTATATGAATCATTCTTTGAATTATCAAATGGATTCAAAGAAAAAGAGATGATAATTTATTTTATTGAAATACTAAGAAAATTAAAAAGGACATGGCTTGTAAAAGACTTCAGAAAGCTTAAAGTATGGTATAAAATTCATCTGGACGGAGGAGGTACTACTTACTCAAATGTCTTTAACAGACTTATACGGGAACAATTCCCTAATAGAACCTTTTTCAAAACCTTAGAATGGTGCTCTGGACCAGGATTTATAGGATTTAATCTTTTAGCAAATAATCTAACTCAATACATAAGATTAACTGATTTAAATAGTGAAGCTACTGATTGTGCAAAACGAACAATAAGAGAAAACCAATTAGAAAACCGTGCTGAGGTGTATTGGGGTGATAATTTGAATGGTATTCCGAAAGATGAAAAATTCGACCTTGTGGTAGCATCTCCCCCATGGGCTTATGAAATAAATAACGATGTAAATGCAATGATATCAAGTGATGTAAAGTGGAAACTTCATGAAGCCTTTTACACACAAATAAGATCTTACCTGTTTCCGGGTGCAATTGTTTGTCTAAGCTGCTTTGAACCATTTGAAAAAAAACCTGAAGTTAGTTTTCAAAAAGAACCTTGGGATAACAGACCGGAAGAACCAATATTAATTTTTAAAAAAATGATAGAAAAAGGTGGACTGGTACTCAGAAACATATGCAAACCGGAATACAGTCACGAAGCCCACATGGGATACGGAGTTTACTTTATTTTTTGCGAATATACAGGACATTAAAAATACCTAAGCTATGACAACCTTGCTAATAGACAACTATGATTCTTATACTTATATTATTTATCAATACTTATGGGAGATCAATGGAGAAAGACCTATTGTAATAAAAAATAACTCATTTCATATTGATGAACTTTCCAATATTCCGTTTGACAACATAGTGATATCTCCAGGACCTGGAACACCTGACAATCCTGAAGATGTGGGATTAAGCATGGAAGTCCTGGAAAGATTTCGTGATACTCCTATTCTGGGTGTATGCCTTGGACTTCAATGCATGGGAAAGCATTTTGGAGGTATTGTTAAAAAGGCTCCAATGGAAATGCATGGAAAATACTCTGAATTAATCATACATGATTCTCCTTTATTTAAAGGCCTTCCAGAATTTATAAATGTTGTGCGATACCACTCTTTAATTGTTGAAAGAGAATCATTCCCCGAACATCTGAGCTGCACTGCAGAAACCAAAGATCAAGGACTGGTCATGGCTCTTGAACATAAAACACAGCCATTTTACGGAGTACAATTCCATCCTGAATCTATCGGAACAGAATATGGCAAAGAAATATTTCGCAACTTTAAAAATATAAGTGACTATTGGATCCGTACAAAAAGATTACCTGTGGCATCAAAAAAAACAAAGAGAAAATTTACCACACTGGAAACACAATGGAAAGATCCGGAATCAGTTTTTGAAAACCTCTTTCTGAACCAAACCTATTCATTCTGGTTAGATAGCAGCAAAACGGGGTACAATGGAAGATATTCATTTATGGGACTCCCCGAGTATATTATAGAAGCTCATAATAAAAAGATACGTTTTATCACCACCTCTTCTGAAACCATAAACAAATCTCAAATTATAAGTACAGACCTATTTGGAATACTAAAAGAAAGTTTACTAAATGAGGAAATAGAAAGTAACGGATCTTTAATCCCTTTCAAAGGAGGTTTCATAGGTTACCTGGGCTATGAAAGCACCATGCATTTAAACATTGAATTAAATGAATATCCATTAGAGTATCCTGAGTCTCTTCAGATGTGGGTAGAAAAATTTTTAACATTTGACCACCAGGAAAACAAACTATACCTCTGTTATGCAGGGCCAGATCTTGAATCAGGTAATCAATGGCTTTTAAATACCAGGGAGAAACTTAATAAAAAGGAGACAAAGAATAAGCTCAGGTTCTTAGTTACCAAAGAAGTAAACGAGACACCCAGACTGGACCTTACATTAAGCCAGTCAAGAGAAATATATCTCGACAATATCTCCAAAATTAAAAATTATCTTAAGAGCGGAGATACATATGAAGTGTGCTTATCTAACGAATTCAGAATTAAGGCTCACATAAACTCATTTGAGTTATATAAAGTACTCAGAATATCCAATCCTGCCCCCTACTCGGCCTATATACAAATGCCTGGAACAGCTATTCTGAGCTCCTCTCCGGAATGTTTTATTACTCTTGACAAAAGCGGTAACATAAGAAGTGAGCCGATTAAAGGTACTCGCTCTAAAGGCAAGAGTGAAAATGAAAATATGGAAATAAGGAAAAGCCTTGCAGAGAGTGAGAAAGATCATTCTGAATTACTTATGATCATTGATCTTATCCGGAATGATTTAAGTATGAGTTGTGAAAAAGGAACAGTTAATGTATGCGACTTTATGAAGATCACAGAATATGCGACTGTGCTTCAGCTTTCATCAGTTATAGAAGGTAAACTAAGAGAAGGAACAACAGCTGTAGACGTCCTGAAATCAGCATTTCCTGGTGGCTCAATTACCGGTGCCCCAAAATTCAGAACCATGCAGATCATAAACAGCTTGGAAAAACGTCCTCGTGGTGTCTATACTGGTAGTATAGGTTACCTTTCCATAGATCATGCGGCAGATTTTAACATAGCGATTAGAACAATTGTAAATCATGAAAACAGAAGTGAAGTATCATTCGGTAGCGGAGGCGCAGTCATTGCCGAATCAAACCCGGAGGAAGAATACAAAGAAATTCTTGTAAAAGCCTATGCCCTACTCAGAGCAATATATCTGACCAAGTTCGGAAAATTTGAAAACTATAAAATAGGTCCTGCAGATGACAAAGCTGATAACGAAAAGAAATCAGATGCTACAACCCAGCAAAAATATATGATCAAAAAACCTGATCTGGAAAACATCTTTCAATAACCTGATAAGCTTATTATACTCCTATGGAAAAACCAAGATCACTCTTCGATGTATTGCAAAAGCAAGCGGAGATGCATCCTGACAAAATTGCCTACAGCTTCATCAATACGGAGGGCATACTTTCAGAAGAAATTACATATAAATCATTACTATCCTTCTGTATATCTTTCGCAAAACACATAGATAATAATGCAGGAGACTCAGATGCTGCAATTCTTCTATTTCCGGCAGGACTGGATTATATAAAATCTTTTTTTGCTACAGGCATTTCGGGAAAAACGGTAATTCCATTACCTCTGCCTGCAAATCCAGACAGCACGAATTTTATAGCGCTGATTAAAACTATTTCCGGACAAAATTCGAAAAAGGTGGCTATCATTACGAATAAAGTCATTAAAGAAAGTCTCGATAAATTATTTTCTGACTTTAACATTATAGCAATTGAGCATACACTGTTGGAAGAAACAGTTTTTTTTAAAGAGCCTAATGAAAATGCCTGTTTCCTCTTCACGTCAGGTTCAACTTCCACTCCTAAAGGAGTAATAATAACGCAGGATAACCTGATACACAACGGAGCTTCTGTAACAAGTAGGTATGGCTATTCAGAAAACAGCATCACTGTATCCTGGCTTCCACATTTTCACGCATTCGGAATGCTTGTAAATATTATATATCCTTTATTTTCAGGTTCCGGATCTATACTCTTTACCCCTTCTGACTTTGCAGCAGATCCACTTAGATGGATCCAACATCTATCCTACTTCAAAGCTACACATACTGGCTCTCCCAACTTTGGTTTTGACTGTGCAGCAATAGAAGCAGAAAAAAATAATACATCTTGTGATCTGACAGCTTTAAGTGTTGCATTTTGTGCAGGAGAACCAATAAAACAAAATACATACCACCGATTTTATAACAAATTTAAAAGTCATAATCTCAGGGTAGATTTCTTCAAGCCAATGTATGGAATGTCCGAGGCATGTACGGTTGCAGCCAAAGACTCGGGTACACCTGTATTTATGCAAATTGATCTCCAGGCTTTAAATCAGAATAAAATTTCAAAATCATCTGAAATCGGAACTTCTAAAACCATTTCAGGATGTGGCACTCCTCTACCGGGGGTAGATATACTTATAATTAAAGATGATCATCAACAGGCTGCTTCAGATGAAATAGGAGAAATATGGATATCTGGACCGTCTCTTTTTAAAAACTATACCAATACCAGTCATAATGATTCTGGATTTGCCGAGAGAAATGGAAAAAGATATTTTAAGACAGGTGATCTGGGGTTTATTAAAGATGAGGAATTATTTATTGCAGGTAGAACTAAGGAAGTGATAATTATAAATGGCAAAAACCATTACCCTGCCGATATAGAAACCTCTGTTGCAATAAGCGATACCTTATTGGCTGATGTCAGAAAAATTGTTTTTTCAATTATTGATAATCACTCGGACGAAAAGATTATTGCCATAGCAGAAGAGCCGCCAGAAGTTAATGAAATAAACATACTTTGCAAAAAGGTGGCAGCATCCGTGCTGGAGTACAATGGAATAAGGCTCGGCGAATTAATATTCGTTAAACGAGGGTCACTGCCAACGACAGCCAGTGGGAAACTGCAACGTAATGCCTGTAAGAATCTATTTCAATCAAACAGTCTTGCAATAACATTTCACAAAGATTACTATGCTGAGATTCACAGTAAAAATGACGCTTATGAAGAAAATACGATAACAATACAGATCAGGGAATTTTTCTCAGATTTTAACAAATCATCCTTTAAAGGTAATCCGGAAAACATATCCATTTTTGAACTTGGATCAATAGAACTCATAAGGCTTTCAAGAAAAATAAAGAATCATTATGATATCAATATTGAAGTAAGTGAAATAGTAACCTCTGAAAATATCAGAAAACTTGGGGACTTGGTTTTAAAAAAAATATCGGAACCTAAGACTACTACTGAAAATTCATATAATAAAGAATCAGGTGTTCATGTAAAATCAGGTCTATCTATAAATCAGCGCGGACTTTTGATCGATTACTCAAGAAACCATCATACATTCAGGTACAACACTCCTTTAGCTTTTCAACTTTCTGATAAAATTAATATCACCCTTTTGGCAAAAGTACTTGACGAAATCCAGGATAATCACCCAGTCTTAAGAGGAAGAATTATTGAAATAGACAATCAACCTGTCTTTACAATTTCAGAAAAGAAAGTATCCTTAAGAATTTCAAATGTACCCGGAGACAGAAATGAAATCACTCAACATATTTTAAGTAAAGCATGGATTCCTTTTAAACCTTCAGAAACAGAATCTCTGTTTCACACTGAGATCATCCAAGGCTCCAACGACAAAAAATATCTTTACCTGAATGCTTCTCACCTATTGTTAGATGGTATGTCCTGTCAGATTCTATTAAAAGAAATCGTTCGTTTATATAATCAGAAGGATATTAATATTACTGAGGAATGGGGAAAGGTAACAGATTTACAGTTTTTAAATTTTGCAGATTGGGAAAGCAAAAATCTTTTACAAACCAATAGTGAAAGCCTCAAAGAATACTGGACATCTAAAAACAATTTATTTCAAGGATTAAATCTTCCTTATGATGCTCAATCATCCAATTCATCTTCACCAGGAATTTTATGTTTTAGTCTTCCAGAAGATTTATTGGTAGCTGCCGATACGATAGCACAAAAAAATAAAATCAGCAGATATGCACTTTTCTTATCAGCATATTTTGTTTTGCTTTATAAGTATACAAGGCAAGAATCATTAACCATAGGAACTGCGTTTTTAAATCGTCCGGAAGAGCAATTTGAAACGGCCTTGGGATTTTTCTCAAACGTTCAACCTGTTTATTCAGACGTAAAGCCTGATACACCATTTCAAAATTTTGCTTCATCGATCTACGCAGAAATAAATAAACTTATTTCTTTCCAAAGTTATCCTTATCCGGAATTGGTAAAATTTCTGAGAGAAACCGGAATAAGCTGTGACTCATTACTATTCCAGACATTTTTCCTTTATCAGGATTGGCTGACCGATCTTGAGGAAAATACAGTATTTCAGAATCAGATATTTGAAGTCAATCAGGCAGCAGTAGGAGATCTTACGTTCGAACTTCTGAGGACAATAGATGAATCAAAAATATTGGTTAAATACAATGCAGACAGATTTAATAAATCTACCATTGAATTTATAGCGGATAACTATTTTGATATACTAGAAAGAATCTCCACAGCTCCTGAAAATACGATAAGGGAATTACTTAATCTTAGTGAAAAAGAAAAAAATCTCCTGAATACCTGGAATTCTACTTACAAGGAAATTCCTAAGATATCAAACCTTTATACAATCTTTGAAGAAAAAGCAAATTCTCACCCGGAGAAGGTTGCGATTATTACTTCTAATAGTACAATGACTTATAATGAGCTTTATTACCAAGTCCAAATCTTATCTAATTCACTTTATGATTTCGGAATCAAAAAAGGATCCAGAGTCGCTATATTACTATCAAGAACTGAGAATATACCGATGGCTTTCCTTTCCTTATATAAGATCGGAGCCACCTATATCCCTCTAGATCCGGAGTTGCCGGAGAACAGGCTTAATTATATCCTTGAACATGCATCTCCTGATCTCGTTCTTACATCTGGCATTAGACCAAAAGGTTATCCTATATTAGATATCAATAATGGTATTGTTCAAAACTCCTATACTATTCAAACAGAGTTCTATGCCCCTGATGATACTCTTTGCCTGATTTACACATCAGGATCAACAGGAAAACCCAAGGGGGTAGAAGTACCATATCATGGTTTTCTGAATTTCTATCAAGCTATTATAGAATCCCCTGGAATTACCGATAAGGACATAATACTAGCCATCTCTACCATTTCATTTGATATTTCATTTACTGAAATTATAGTTCCACTACTCACTGGTTCAAGTGTCTATATTGCCTCTGAAGAAGAGCAAAAAAGCGGAGAAGAACTTAGGAGAATTATAGAATCCTATAAGATTACAATTTTACAAGGTACACCAACAACATTCAAACTAATACTCAAATCAGGGTGGGACAATACAACATCTCTTAAAAAAGCAATTTCAACAGGAGAAGCCTTACCTCAGGAAATAGCAAAAGGAATTTTATCAACAGGAGTGGAATTATGGGACTTGTATGGACCAACAGAAGCTACCATAGAATCAACCTATTGTCAAATAACAAACTCCAATGACATAAGCATAGGAAGACCATTAGCAAACACACGATTACATGTACTTGACGAGTCATTTTATCCGGTACCTATTGGAGCGCAGGGTGAACTTTACATTGCAGGTGATGGGCTGGCTAAAGGATATTTAAATCAACCTGAACTTACTGAAGAAAAGTTTATAAGGATTACGGATCAGCCTGTGCATGAACAGGTCATATACAAAACGGGCGATATAGTAAGGTTTTCGACAGACGGAATGCTCTACTATTACGGAAGAAATGACCATCAGGTAAAAGTGAGGGGATATAGAATAGAACTTGAAGAAATTGAACATATACTAAAGAACTATCAAAATATTACAGACTGTTGTGTTTCTGCAGAGAAGAATGTTTCAGGTAATATTGAACTCAAAGCTTGTATTATTTCAGATTCAGGTCAACTCAATATACAAGAAATACAGGTTCATCTGAAGAAATTCTTACCGACTTATATGATTCCTTCTTCATTTTATAAAAGGGCGGAACTACCTCTTCTTCCCAATGGAAAAATTGACAGAAACCTATTATTTACCAATGGTGAATATCTCACCGCCAAAATTGATAAATCAGAAAATACTAATGATATAGAAAAACAGATTATACAAATCTGGGAAGAAGTACTTGGCAAAGCCGCCTCTGGTATGGAAAGAGCTTTCTTTGATGAAGGCGGAAGCTCTCTGTTAATACCTGAACTTCAGAATAAATTCATACAATATTTCCCTGAATTAAGGATAAGACTTGTGGATTTTTTTAAGTACACGACAATCAGAGCACAAGCAAACTGGATAGAAAAAGAAAATCTGACAGCAGTAAGAAAAGTATCTAAACCTTTAGCCTTAACTATATCTGAAAAAGAGACCGGGGCAATAGAAATTATTGAAACACAATTAAGAAAAGATATAAGAATCAACTATAGATAGAACATTAGTACCATGAACACCTACACCAGCAACGATATCGCAATCATTGGAATGAGCATGAGGTTTCCCAAAGCCTCCACCTCCGAAGCCTTTTGGAATATGCTTATTAGCAAAAAGACCGGAATTAGTCACCTTTCCGGAGAAGAACTTAATGAACTGGGAATTTCACAGGAAAAAGTAAGAAGTTCAAACTTTGTAAACGCAGGTTCCGTGATTGATCATCCTTATGATTGGGATGCCTCATTTTTCGGATATAGTCCGAAGGTAGCTGCCATCATTGATCCGCAACAAAGACTATCGTTGGAGTGTGCATGGGAACTAATAGAACAGGCGGGATACTCACCTCTTAATATTAAAGCAAGAACAGGTGTATATCTTTCTGTGGCTAACAACAATTACGCTCACAGATATAGGTCATTAGTCAGTCAATCTGACGACTATATAGCATTTACTTCCAATGATGCAGATTTTGCTTCAACACGTATTTCCTATCACCTGAATTTAAAAGGACCCAGCATGACAATAGAAACAGCCTGCTCCAGCTCTTTGGTGGCAGTACATATGGCGTGTGAAAGTCTTTTGAATCATGAATCCGAAATGGCCATTTGTGGTGGAGCTTCCATCCTCTTTCCACAGGCTGGATATATTTACGATCCCAATCTAATTTTCAGTCCTGACGGGCATTGCAGGCCTTTTGACAAAAACGCCAAAGGGACAGTATTTGGAAATGGTATCGGGCTTATATTACTTAAAAGGATAAAAAATGCAATTGATGACGGGGATAATATTTTAGCAATTATCAAAGGTTCAGCTGTAAACAATGATGGAAAAGTCAAAAACAGTTTTTATTCACCAAGCCCGGAAGGACAAAAAAAAGTTATACGTGAAGCACTCGCCGTTTCAGGTATTCCCGTTGAGTCACTTGGATTTATTGAAGCACATGGTACCGCCACTCCTATAGGTGATCCTATTGAAATAGAGGCATTGGCTGAAGTCTTCAGAGAAGCCACATCCGAAAAAACATCTTGCTATATAGGGTCTGTAAAATCAAACCTTGGTCATTTGAATAAAGCTGCCGGTATTGCAGGCCTTATCAAAACAGTGCTGGCACTTCAGAATCGAATGATACCTGCAACGTTAAATTTCACTTCACCCAATCCGGAAATCGATTTTTCAGAAACCCCATTCCTGGTAAATCCAGATGCTATAGATTGGAAAAGCGGACCATTTCCCAGAAGAGCTGGAGTGAGCTCATTCGGTGTAGGAGGAACCAATGCTCATATTATTCTGGAAGAAGCTCCACTAATTTCAGAGCCTCCTTCAGATCAGGAATATTATATACTTCCGTTATCAGCCAAAAATGAAGAATACCTTTCTTTATATAAAAAAACGCTTGCTGAATATCTGAAAAAAAATACATCGCTGACACTTCAAAATATAGCTTACACCTTGCAGGAAAGCCGCACAGATTATACGTGTCGTGATTATGTAATATGCAATAGCAGAGATCAATTCATTCAATGGCTTAACGGTAATGAAATAATCTCTGAAGAAAATGTGAATAAAAATATATTATCAAGATGGAAGGAAGGATCAACATGCGACTGGAAAGCTTTAAGAAATAAATCAAAGGGGCTGAGGAAAGAACTTCCCGGACACCCTATGAAAAGATCCTGTCATCACATTGATGATTATACACCTCAAGAACCCGCCAAACACAACAGACTGATGCCACTTATTGAGGAAAATATTTCAACGTTCAGAAGACAAATTTTCAGAACTAACTTCAGTCAGCATGAATATCTTATTCAAGAGCATAACTTTATTCTTCCAGCAGCAGCATATCTGGAAATGATTACAGAAAGCGTGAAGTTATCAGGCGAAGACTATAAAAGATTTGGTTTAAAGGATGTAATCTGGAAGCAGGCATTTTCACTACGGGATCATAATCAAAAACCTATAACGCTTACACTTCATCATTCCGGACAGGAAATTCACGTTAATTTTTCTACAGGTAATGAAAGCTCAGACCGATCACTGGCTGAAGGAACATTTTTCCAACTTCAGGATAATTTAACTAAAAACAGTCTACCTTCATTATTTTCAGAGTCAGAGAGCAGTAACACACTCTCCGGCAATGATATTTATTCTCTTTTTAACAATAGCGGATTCAGATATGGAGAACACTTCAGACTAATAGAGAAAATATCCAGACAAAAATATTCAGCTATAGCAACAATCAATTTCAAATATAATTCTCCGGATAAAAATAATTTCATTATAGATCCGCTATTAGTAGATGCCGCGTTTCAGACTGCCGTTACCCTCCTTCCATCATTTGACACCTCCCTTGAGCTTTTTGTTCCATATCAGTTAAAAGAAGCAAGTTTCTACAAACTACCAGGTGACAAGGTAAAAATTATAACTCAACGATTAACACAGGAAAATACCACTTCACCTATCGAAAGGTTTAATATCACGATCCTTGATGAGAATAATGAAACCTGCATGACATTTACTCAATTGGAACTGGTACAATGGAACCGGTCACAATCTAAGACCAAAACCAGAGAAATTGAAAACGATTCAGATAAACAAACAACTGAAGAGATAGAAAAGCTACTTAAGCAAGTGGTAAGCGAAGAATTAGGCTATGAGTTGGATTCATTCAGTAATGATGAATCATTTGAGACCTTAGGACTTGATTCCGTTATACTCGTGAATGTCATTAATAAGCTTGACAAAAACTTTCCAGGACTTCCCAAGACCCTCTTTTTGGAATATCCGAATATAGCAGAGGCAGCTCTTTACATAGTCGATACTTACAAGATTGTCAGCAAAAGCATCTCTGAAAAAGCTATCGAAGAAAAGGATCAACTATTGAGCAAACAAACTAATTCTTATAAAATCCAACCTATAACAGTAAAAGCCATGGGATCAACTGAAGAGCAATTTCAATATAAGCAGAATAAAGATAACGACATCGCTATTATTGGGGTTCACGGAATGTACCCTGAAGCAGGTAATCTCGAATCATTCTGGGAAAATTTAAAATCTGCCAAAGATTGTATACGTGAGATCCCACGTGACAGATGGCCCATAGAAGGGTTCTATAGCCCGGATGCCAATAAAACAGATACCAGCACTACCAAATGGGGAGGCTTCATAGATAAGATAGAATACTTTGATCCTTTGTTTTTTAAGATAGCTCCAAAAGAAGCTTCTTATATAGATCCACAGGAAAGGTTATTTCTGGAATCTGCGTGGTGCTGCGTTGAAAATGCAGGATACACGCCGAAAAACATGTGCGATGAAAACAGGAAAGTAGGCGTTTATGCTGGTGTTATGTGGGGACATTACCAACTTTTTGCAATGGAAGAATACGCGCGTGGTGAAATAGTGGTTAATTCCAGTAATTACTGGTCAATTGCCAACAGAGTTTCTTTCACAATGAACTTTAACGGTCCGAGTATGGCCGTAGACACTGCTTGTTCTTCTTCCTTATCTGCCATTCACCTTGCATGTCAAAGTATTATCAGTGGAGAATCAGATCTTGCAATCGCTGGAGGAGTAAATCTTAACCTGCATCCTTATAAACATTATATACTTGCAGCAAGAAAATTCGCCGCAACTGACGGTAGATGCAGAAGTTTCGGAGAAGGTGGTTCAGGTTATGTCCCTGGAGAAGGTGTAGGCACTGTGTTACTCAAGCCCCTTAGCAAGGCTATTCAGGATAAAGATTTTATACATGCTGTTATCAAAGGTAGCGCAGTAAACCATGGTGGTAAAGTCAGTGGTTTTACTGTACCAAATTCAAGTGCCCAGGCTTCAGTAGTAAAAACAGCATTTTCTAATGCAGGCATAAAACCTTCAGACATCAGCTATATAGAGGCGCATGGGACAGGAACCTCCTTGGGAGACCCAATTGAGATTAACGGACTTACCAGAGCCTATGCAGACAGTAACTATAAGCCAGAAAATTGTCCTATCGGTTCTGTCAAAAGCAATATTGGTCATCTGGAATCTGCAGCAGGTGTAGCTTCCATTCACAAAGTAATCCTTCAGCTTAACCATAAAACATTAGTTCCAAGTATACACAATGAACCCGTCAATCCATATATCGATTTTGTCAACTCTCCTTTTCGCATTCAGAAAAAAATAGAAGAATGGAAACCAAGTACGACCTATTCAAAACGATTAGCGGGGATCAGTTCATTTGGAGCAGGAGGTTCCAATGCTCACCTTGTAGTAGAAGAAGCCAACCAATATCGTTCTGAATATAAAGAAACGGAACATTTATCAGAACATGCCATTATTTTATCTGCTCAGGATGAGTCAGCATTATTGGCTTATGCTTCCAGGATGGTAGAGTACATAAATAACCCTGGCTATTCCGAACTTTCACTATCAGCAATTGCTTTTACACTCCAAACTGGTCGAATCAGTATGGAACATAGACTGGCATTCACGGCAAATAGCTTACAACAAATCAGAGAAAAGCTTCAATCATTTATGGATGGAAACAGAAACCATGTTATCGTTTCAAAACCCGACAAAACTGCTGCTCTTCCTTCCTCTGTACAAATTGCAGAATTTCTGAAAAATAAAGATATCAGCGAGCTAATACGTGCATGGTCTATTGGTGCCAATATTAACTGGACTTTGTTATATCAAAACAATATTCCGGGAAGAATTCCTCTTCCTTATTATCCTTTTAACAAAAGAAGACTTTGGTATAAGAACCTTGAGCCAAATGAGCCAATGGCCAGCATACTTGGTGATTCACGGAATAATAAGAATTTCTATTCAACAACACCTTCTGAAACAATAACGAAGCAAGGACCTATTAATCCTATCAAAGCTATTAATGATTCAGGGCTACCTCTCAATTATTTTCAGTTATCATTGAAAGAAGCTCCTATAGCATCCAATACTAATAAACGTGAGTCCGCTTGCATTCTGTTTTCACAAAACAAAGGAGAATTAGATGCACTGAGAAAGTATTACAACAGCGAAATAAAATGGATAAAGTCGGAAAATGAATTAAGCGAAGACTTTTCAGGATATTCCTTTCCACTCCAAAAGTCAAATACTTATGCTTTGCTCTACAATGAGTTGTCTGCAAGTATTCGGTCACAGGAAATAGATATATTGATTCATGCAGATAGTTTTTTTTCTCCGGACTATAAATTTCTGATTGATTTATTCAGGCACATCAAACAACTATCAGAAACATTTAAAAAACAAAAAATAAATATTCTGATCTACTGGACAACAGCTAACAAAAACGAAGCTGCATACAAAGCTGCTGGAAGTTTCGCCAAAGTTGTTGCAAAAGAAAACAGCAGAATAAATATCAAAACAACAGAATTTAGAAATATACTTTCACCTGATGGTCGAGCTGAAAATATTATAAAAGAATTTAACAACAATGGTGCACTAGTTAAAAGAGAATCGATTTATATCAATAACAACCGATTCGAATATTCAGTAGGTCCAATGATTCCTGTATCCGGGAAATCCGAAGTAACAATAAAACCGGGAGGAATTTACCTGATTACCGGAGGAATGGGCTCTATTGGCCTTGCCACCTCCAGGCTACTTATATCACTGGGCGCCCAGAAGGTAATACTCAGCGGAAGAAAACCAGTCGAAAATCTTACTGTAACTCAAAAAGATTTATTGGACAAGAGCAACGGTAAATTAAGTTACCATGCAGCAGATATTGCTGATCCAATAAGTGCACAGATACTCATTTCTTCAATTGTAAAACAGCATGGAAAACTAAACGGTGTAATTCATTCAGCAGGCATTGTAGACGATAAGCTTTTATTGAAAAAGTCAGAAGAAAGCTTTAACAATGTTACAGGAGCTAAGATTAAAGGTGCATTTAATCTCGACAGGGCTCTTACAGGAGCACAACCTGATTTTGTGATCTTTTATTCATCTGTGAGCGCAGTTGCCGGACAGATGGGCCAATCAGATTATTCCACAGCAAACAGATTTCTTGATGAATTTGTAAGCTACAAGAATTTAAGTTCTCCAGTTAAATACATATCGGTTAACTGGCCATACTGGAATGAAGGAGGAATGAAACTTGCCACACCATATATTGACATGATGCGCAACAGTGGTATTGATGGCATTTCCGACCAGGAGGGAATGCAGGCTCTTCAAACGATACTTAAGTCGGGCAATCAGCAAGTCATTGTATTCAAAGGAGATGAAAAAGGATGTAAAGGATTTTTCAATGACACCCATTTTGAATACTCGAGTGACAGCTGGCAAAGCATTACAGTTAAAGCAAAAGAGGAAAAAATAGTTACGCCGCAGGCAACTTCCATACTTTTAAAAGAAGAGATCAAAGATATCATCATTTCCGTATTATCAGAAGCCATCGGTTTATCATCTGATGAAATAGACAGCACGGCTAACCTTGAAGAATATGGTGTAGATTCTGTTGCCATTATGAAAGTGACATCCGAGCTTGAAAAACTTTTCCCAGAACTTTCAATAGCACTCTTTTTCGAATGTAAGTCGATCAATGATATCGTTCAGAAAATAAGCACTGAGCTATCTGAAGGAACATTGAGTTATCAGGGCAATAGCATTCATTCTAAAACAATAACAGAACCTTTAAAAGTCACTAAATCTTCGGAAACTAAAAATGGTACCTCAATTGATATATCTACAGTTGTGCGCACAAAGATCACAGATATTCTGTCCGATGCACTCGGATTGTCTCCTGAAGAGGTTGATCCGTATTCCGATATGGAAGAATATGGAGTCGATTCTGTGGCTATCATGAAAGTCACTTCAGAACTTGAAAAACTATTTCCTGAAGTATCCATTGCTCTATTCTTTGAATGTAAATCAATAAATGATATTGTTTCCCGCATCACAGATGAGGTAAATAACGGCACTTTAACATACTCAGAAACCCTAAACCCGCCATTATTGCAACAATCTGACACAACTCCTGCACAGGCATTCCTGTCGGATAATAACTATAGCGAAATCCTTACGACGAAAGTAAAAACTGTGATCAAAGATGTACTATCAGAAGCTTTGGGCATACCTGCAAATGAACTGAGTATATCAATACCACTTGACGAATATGGAGTAGACTCCGTTGCCATCATGAAGGTTACATCAGAATTGGAAAAACTCTTCTCAGGCATTTCTATTGCCTTATTTTTTGAATGTAAAACCATCAATGATATTTCTGAAAAAATCAAAGAGGAGCTAACATCAGGCAATCTTATCTATCTTTTAAACGATTTAAAACCTGCTGTTAGCCTCAATACAATTGACATTAACCCAATAACAAGTAATATTGTAAATGAGGTAAACGTATCTGATGAAATCAGAAATAAAATTACTGGCATATTAACAGAAGCCTTAGGATTGAAACAGGAAGAGATTGACAACAATGTAAACCTTGAAGAATATGGGGTCGATTCCGTCGTGATTATGAAAGTTACATCAGAACTGGAAAAGCTTTTCCCGGAACTTTCTATTGCATTATTCTTTGAATGCAAATCTATCGATGATATTGTTTCTAAAATCAATGAAGAGCTTAAATCCGGAACACTCACCTATACCAGGCTTTCAGTAGCACACAACTCTCAACAGTCAAACGAATTAAATAAACAATTTGTTAAAAAGCCTTACTTTGTTGCCGGTACTGTGAGTCATCAAGGAGTTATTACAAAAGTTCCTGTTACTTTACATGGAATGTCTGAAGAACTTGCAGATCATGTAATAAATGGACAGGTGATATTTGCAGGAGCCGGATATCTGGATCTGGTAAAGAAAATTTCTGATAACACCCTTGATGAAAAAATTAATACTTTCCGCAACATATCATGGTTTGCCCCACTCATAGCAGAAAGAGAAGACATTCCAGTTGAAATAGATTTTACAGATAAAGGAGATTTTCGTCAATACATCTTTAAGTCAGTACAGAAACAATTGGCAAAAGGAGAAGTTAAAGCGGAAGCTATTGCTCCCCTATCAATTTCTTCCATCCCAGAATTAATCAGTGGCTCCACTAGCAAAATCAATAGCAATGACATTTATCATTGGTTCAACAACAATAAGTTTCATTACGGTCCTTCTTTCTCAACTATAGAAGAATTATATGTTTCGGAAGGACGAGTAACTGGCAGATTGAAAACGCCATATAATAAAGAGACATGGCTCTCCCCTATGATACTTGACGGAATATTTCAATGCGTTGCCGGATTTTCATTCAATTCTCCTTCAACTACAGGAGAACTTTGGGTGCCGTTTTTTATAGAAAAACTGTCTATTCATTCTGAGGCTATGCCTTCTGAACTTTGGGTAAGAGTCGAAAAAGACAGTTTCACTAAAGATGTAAGCCTTCAGCAGTTTAACATTTTCCTGATAGACCAATACGGAAGAGTATATCTGGACATTAAAAATTTTACTTTAAAATATTTTACAAGTAAAAAAGATAAAGCAAAAGATACTAAAGGTTCAGTATCTTCTAATCGCATATCAGATACGTTAAATACTTCTACTGATAAACCTGCTTATGCCTTTTCCCCTTCTAATGCACCAGAGCCCATTGCTGTCATTGCTGCATCATGCAAATTTCCAGGTGCAGATTCTCCTCAGGAGTTCTGGAAAAACCTGGTGGAAGAAAAAGATGTAGTACAGGAAATCCCTATAGATCGTTGGGATTACAGGAATTCATTTGATTCTGAAAAAGGGAAAAAAGGAAAAACGTACTCGAAGTGGGGAGGATTTATAAATAATATCAGTGCTTTCGATAACGAATTCTTTAAAATTAAAGAAAATGATGCTATGTGTCTCGATCCTCAGCAAAGAATACTTCTTGAGCTGACACAGCAACTGTTCGACCAGGCAGGATATACCAAAGCTGAGATTGCAAATAAAAATATAGCAGTAATCACCGGAGGGGCTTCGGGACAATGGGGAGAGCTGATAGATGATATGGATGGAGATCTGAAGAGGAATGTTATTGTTAATACCATTCAGAATATGATCTCAGCCAGGATCTCAGACTTTTATGATTTAAAAGGAACATCACTAACCATAGACACAGCTTGTTCATCTTCTCTTGTCGCGGTTCATGAAGCCTGCCAGAAAATAAGATTGGGAGAATGTGAAATGGCTATTGCTGGAGGCATCACCCTCCTTCTTGCAGATGGTGGGCATATTGGCTTCAGTCAGGCAGAGGTATTGTCTCCGGAAGGAAAATGTAATGTCTTTGATAAAAATGCAAACGGAATTGTACTTGGAGAAGGAGCAGGAATCGTATTACTCAAATCATATAAAAAAGCACTTCAGGATGGAGATCAGATTTGTGCAGTGATACGAGGATCTGCGGTAAATAATGATGGAAAAACGATGGGGTTAACTACGCCCAATATGCTCATGCAAAAAGAAGTTATTAAAATGGCTTTGGATAACTCTGGTGTAGACAGGAAAAGCATTACTTATCTGGAAGCTCATGGCACTGGAACATTACTAGGAGACCCGATTGAAGTAAAAGCAGCTGGTCAGATATATGGAGCAGGAAATCTGCAAAAACAATACTGCGCTATTGCCTCTGTCAAAGCTAATGTCGGACATCTATTGCATGCGTCAGGTGTAGCAAGTTTGATAAAGGTTTCCATGGCTCTTAAACACAAAGTCATCCCCGCAAGTCTTAATTGTAAGAATCCACATCCACGGTTTGAATTTGAAAATTCACCTTTTTATCCTGTTACTGCAACCAAACCATGGGAAACTGAATCACAACCAAGGAGAGCCGCAATATCCTCTTTTGGCTTCGGAGGAACTAACTGTCATATGATCCTTGAAGAAACGGATCCATCTTATGTCCCGACCAGGAAACCATTGCCACCAACTAAATTCAAAAAGAAACGCTTCTGGCCAGGCTATCCGGTCGAACCAATTTCTGAATCAGTAAAGGAAACTTCTTTATACGACCGGGCTACCGTTAAAAACATCATAGGCTATAGTGAAATCTTAGAAAAACTAGAGAAGGGATTAATTACAGTAGAAGAAGCTATTCAATTTGAAAAATCTTTAAAATAAAACAGCTATGGAAATATTAAATTCATATAACACGACAGGAAATTCAGCATTGTCAGATGCAAATCTTTTGGTGAAAGAATACATTCTATCCAAGTTTGCAGAAAAATTTCAGACAGATGCCGAGCATCTGGATCTCAGTGAAAACCTGCTGGATATGGGACTTGACTCTTCTATAGTGATTAAAATTGCAGAAGAATTTGAACAGGAATTAGAGATTAAACTATATCCGACAGTTTTTTTTGAATACAAAACACTTCAGGAAATCATAGGATATTTCACTTCAGAATTTTCTGATAAAATAGTAAATTATTACTCAATACACAGCCAGGACCATGCCCTGATAAAACCTGTGACAGATCATGAAGAAATGATCGGGCTCCATATAAGGATTTCTAATTTTCTAAAACAACGTATTGCATCTGTTTTAGAAATCCATCCAGACCAGATAAACATGGAGGAGAACCTGCTTGATCTTGGGCTGGGTTCCTCCTCTCTTGTAAGCCTTGCGGAAGAATTTGAAAAGGATATTAAAATAACTTTATATCCAACTGTTTTTTTTGAATATCAAAACCTTTCAAGCATTGCAGATTATTTCGCAAGAGAGTTTAAACAAGAATTTGAGCAATATTTTGATTTAAGTAAACCTGAGACAGAGATACCTAAGACATCATCATCCGTTCCTGCTATTGACGTGCCAGAGCCTAATATTGATATCTTTGAAAAAAGTAATTATCGCGCTCCTCTGCAAGTAGAAAATTTACATGGCTTTACCTTGCACTGGGAAAAGGTAATTCCTCAGGATTCACTAAATAATACTAATAATCATGTTATCCTGCTACAGGAAAATGATTTCAGCGAGATAAAAAAACATCTGTTCAGAAAAACATTTCAAAGTGTAAATATTCCTGCTTCAAAACATGAGTTCTCAGGTATTACTCTGGAAGAGGCTACGCCATACAATTTTATTCTTTACATTAATGAAGATCAGACTTTATTGTCGCAAGGCATAAATGCTGTAAAGCTTGTGGAGAGTGTCTATATGAGTGTACAGAATATGGTAAAAAAAATATCTGTAATAAGGAAAAAGAGCCAATATTCCATTACCGTAGTGATAGAATCAACAGATCTTTTTAGTTCTCCTTTGTTATTTGCGTTCAGAGGACTTATGAAATCTGTAAGTGCAGAATTACCTTATGTTAAAGGAAATGTTACAGGCATTGATTCTTTCAGTATAGAGAGCCTTGAATGGATTAAAAGACAAACCTTTTTCAATGAAGAAAAATGCACTGTTAAAATAAAAACAGAGACTTATCAGCTTAATATTATTGAAAAAGAATTTAATACAAGTCCTTCCGGTATTGAAATAAAAGACAACAGTTCTTACCTTATTTCAGGTGGATCAGGAAAACTGGGGCAACTCTTAGCTATGCACATAGCCTCAAAAGCAAGATGTACGGTAGTTCTTTTAGGACGTAAACCACAACTAACTGGAGTAAAAGTAACAGGGAGCCGGGGAAATATTATCTACAGATCTTGTGATGTAAAGAACAGAAATCACCTGAGGGAAATTATCAAAGAGGTAGGTACCATATACGGCCCTGTGAAAGGTGTGATTCATGCAGCAGGCATTATTGAAGACGGATCATTCCTTTCGAAAAAAGAAGAACAGCTAAAAAATGTGCTTGATGTCAAAATCGCTGGCCTTATCAATCTTGATAAAACAGTGGATGATCAGCCTCTGGACTTCTTTACAGGCTTCTCTTCTATAAGCTCCTTTATTGGCAACAGAGGGCAGACAGATTACGCAACTGCAAATGGTTTTATGGATGGTTATTTGCGACAAAGACAAATTGCATCAGAAAAAGGACAGAAAAAAGGTAAAAGCATATCAATAAACTGGCCACTATGGGAAAGTGGTGGAATGATGCCACATCAAATAGTAATTGATATGATGGAAAAATCATTTGGCCTTTTTCTTCTGGGTAATAATGATGGATTATTCGCTTTTGACAGGATATTGGCTTCCGATAACAGTCAGCTATGTGTTATAAAAGGCCAGAGAGATAAGTTAGAAAGACTTCTGGGTAAAATAAGTTCAGGAGAGCATGTATCTCCTGCTCCAGCTGCATCTGGCAATGCCTCAGATAATCAAATATTAACCGAATGTGAAATAAATACTGGTGCTCCCACACTTACTTATCTAAAATCAAGATGGTCTGAGATAAAAAGCTCACCTCAGGAAGATCCGTATGCTGAACTAGGTTACGGAGATATTTCAATGAAGCTTACAAAATTATTAGAATTTATAAATAAGGATTATCGTTTGAGAATCCCGGCAATAGTAATCACCAATGTTAGAAATCTGAATGACATTTATACCAATATCACTAAATACCTATCTCCTTCATCAGCAGATTCTAAAGAAAGAGATTCAACCTCAGAAATTTTAAACAAATTTCAAAAACCAATTTTAATCAATCAGTTTAATTCTTCGGCAAATGATAAAAATACTAGGGACATAGCTGTTGTCGGTATGGACGGAAGATTTCCTCAGTCACCGGACGTACATGTATTCTGGAAAAATCTGGAAAACGAAAAAGATATGGTGACGCATACTCCAGAAGACAGATTAAAATGGTGGAAAGTTATATCAGGCCTGTTAAACTGCGACTCAGAAGAAGATTTCATGCTTGCCGGGGGATACATTGACAATGTTGATAAGTTTGACGCTGACTATTTCAAAATTTCAGGTCGAGAAGCTGAAGTCATAGATCCTCAACAAAGACTATTTTTGGAGTCTGTATGGAAATGTATTCAGGATGCAGGTTATACACCACAATCATTATCTGGAACCAAAACCGGTGTTTTTGCTGCGGTTTCCACGAGAGACTATCATGAATTGCTTATCATAAACGGAGTTGATGTAGAACCTCAGCATTCAACCGGATTAGCACATAGTATTCTTCCGAACAGAGTATCCTATTGGCTGAACTTACATGGGCCAAGCGAAGCCATTGATACAGCCTGCTCCAGCAGCCTGGTTGCACTAAACAGGGCTGTTCAGGCTATTCACAATGGAGATTGCGAACAGGCCATTGTCGGAGGAGTGAACCTTGTTTTATCTCCTCTTGCTATTCTTGCCTTTGGCAAAACGGGCATACTTGGGAAAGACGGACGCTGCAAGACTTTTGACAAAAGCGCCAATGGATATGCAAGAGGTGAAGGTGTTGGTTCTGTATTTCTCAAACCATTAAATCAAGCTATAGCAGCTGGAGATGTAATACATGGAGTCATAAAAGGAACCAGTGTAAATCATGGAGGAAGAGGTAACAGCCTTACGGCACCAAATCCTACACTTCAGGCTGATGTAATTTCTCAGGCAATAAGAAGGTCTGGCTGCGATATCAACAGCATCAATTATATAGAAGCCCACGGAACGGGCACTGCATTGGGAGATCCTGTCGAAATTGAAGGACTAAAGCGAGCATTCCGGACATTACAAAAAGATCAGAACGTTGCTGCTCCAAGTACAGCCCATTGTGGTATCGGAGCGGTAAAAAGTAATATCGGCCATCTGGAAGCTGCAGCTGGTATGGCTGGTTTAATTAAAGTCCTGATGGCCCTGAAACATAAAAAAATTCCGGCATCATTGCACATTCAGGAAATCAATCCTTTTATTAATCTTAATAATTCACCATTCTATATAGTCCAGAAAACAAGAGACTGGCCTAAGGTAAATGCAGTCACTCCAAGAAGAGCAGGTTTAAGTTCATTTGGGTTCGGTGGTACAAATGCGCATGTGGTACTGGAAGAATTTATTCGAAAAAATACTGCTCCAAACCTGGCAGATAAAGTTTTTATAATTCCATTTTCCGCACCTTCTGCCGGACAGCTTATAGATTACCTCAACAGATTCCTTAAATATCTGAAAGATACTCCTGTAACAAACTCTGAACTTAACAGCATTGCTTATACTCTTCAGACAGGCCGCACTGCTCATGAGTACAGACAGTCATTTACAGTTTCGACCATTAATGACCTTCTACATAAGATCAATCAGTTTCTGCAAAACTCTCTCATCGAATCACCCAAAGCGGTAGGAAATGAATCACCTCTATCAAAAGAAACTGGAAAAGAAATAGTTGACAAATTGATTAATTCAGGCAACTATAAAGAGCTATCAAACTTATGGCAACAAGGCAAATCAGTAGACTGGAAATTACTTTATGATAAACCTGTAGATAGACTATCCTTGCCTACATTTCCGCTAAAAAAGACTTCTCATTGGCTCAGCACACCAACTTTAAGAGAGCATGTTTTGAAAGGTCTTGTTTCTAAAGATATAGAAAGCAATAAAGCAAATGAAACGATTACGACCAAAAGCTCTGACATTAAAGAGTTTTTAGTACAAGAAACTTCTGCATTACTAAAGAAAAATCCTGAAGAGATCAATTCTGGTATATCTCTTATGGAATATGGACTGGATTCTATTCTTGGAATGACATTAGTAAAAAAAATAGAGCAGAAACTTAATATGCCTGTTTATGTCAATGAAATCCTTCAATATGATTCTATCGACAAACTAAGTGCATATCTGCAAAAGGAAAGTACGGAAAAAACTACAGTAGGAAAATCAGAATTGAAGTTAAATCTGTCTTCTCATTCAGCAGATGAAGAAGGAGTTAGACTTACCAGGCCCGTAGTATTCTTGCTTTCCACCCCAAGATCAGGTTCCACACTTTTAAGAGCAATGTTGATGGGTAATTCAAAGCTGTTTGCCCCTCCTGAATTGCACCTTCTTAATTTCTCCAATCTAAAAGAGCGAAAACTACTGTTAGGTAACAGCGGTCTTGGAGATGGTTTAATTGAAACAATTAAAACATTAAAAAATACAAGTATTGAGGAAGCTAAATTCTGGCTGGAGCAAGAGGAGCTAAAAAGCCTTCCAGTGAAAGAGGTATACAGGAGAATACAGGATATGACTAATGATATGATGCTGATAGACAAATCACCAAGTTATGCCTCTGACATCAATGTTTTGCGGAAAGCTGAGAAGCAGTTTTCTAATGCAAAATATGTGTTTCTCGTTAGGCATCCATTTGCCGTTATGGAATCCATAGTAAGGAACAGATTCCATAAATTTATTCCGGGAAACGAATCTGATCCGGACAAAAATGCAGAGAAAATCTGGTATGACTTCAATAAAAACATTGTCGATTTTATCTCTGAGATTCCTGCTGGAAAAGCCATAACTGTCTATTATGAAGATCTGATTGCCAATCCTAAAGCAACGCTCACTGCTATTAATGATTTCCTACAGATTCCCTTTGAAGAATCAATGCTCAACCCCTATGAAGGTAACAAGCTTATCAAAGGTTTGCATGATAACTCTATGAGTGTTGGAGATCCGAATTTTCTTAAACATGATTCGGTAAAAAAAGAATTTTCTTACTTCTGGAAGTCTGCATATAAGGTTCTTCCGAATTTGAATTCAGACACAAAAAAATTCGCATCCAGACTTGGATACGATATAGCACAGGACCTAGAACTAAGCCCCGTGCAGAAGGAATTTCTCAATTTAAATCCTATTGAAGATAAATGGGTATTAAATCATGAGTTTTCCTTTTCTCTTAATAATGAAAAAGTCCTCAATAGTGAAACACTCGCTAAGGCTGTAGGACAACTAATAGAACTGTACCCTCTGTTCCAGCGAATCTATAAAAAAGAGGAAGGTTTGCTTAAGTGGAATCATAATTCCAGTAAACAAACATTGATTCAATTCGAAGATATTTCCGTCCTTGATTCATGGAATCAAGATGCCCTTGTCAAACAAAAAACAAATGATATTCCAGGCAGAATTAATATATATGAAGGACCAGTATTGGCTGTATCTATATTTCTGACAGGCATAAATAACTACCGTGGAGTAATTCAGTATCATCATTTTTACGGTGATGGGATTACCAGCATCACCCTCCTGAAAAATCTTATTTCTCTGTTAAACGGCTCTCATCCTGAGCAAAATATGATTAATGAGTCCTATATCAACTATCTTGATAATATAAATGATGGTACAATCAGTTTCATCAACAATACTGATGCGACTCATGGTTTAAATCTCCCTGTTGATAATGCGTTAGGTTCGAATACATTTTCTGATCAGGCAGAAATGAAGTTGACTTTGCAAACGGAGCAAACAGAAGATAAAAGATTTAATCTGTTCTTCACCATAGGCTCAGCGCTTGTCACCACTCTTGGAAAATGGACCAATACGAACCTTATCCCTCTGGACGTACGCTATCATGGGAGAATTATCCCGAATTTCAATAAAACATACATGAATTCTTCAGGATTCTTTGCTTATGATCTCCCACTGATAGTTAACCTTGAGGAGGAAAATCAGACGGAAGCATTTAATAAAGCCTATATGGAAGCCAAAAAAACAGGTTTCAAACCCAGGGTAATATTTAATAATGTACGATTGAATTTTCAACCTTTTCAAAAACTTCTTACAGAAGATTCAGAAATAATATTGAACAACAGTTATGAATATTTTTCTCCTCAGCAGGAAAGGAAAAACCAACTGGACTGCATCGTTCGTAAAGGCAGCGACAACCTTCTTGAATTTATCATACGATACTCCAAAAACAGATACAACAATGATACAATAGAATATATCATTCATGGCTGGATTGCAGAGTTCAATTATTCCATGAATCATTCAGGATAAAGTTTCTTTTCTAATTTTCAACTGCGGAGCCTATAGCAAAAGCTACTTACTCCGCTTTTTTTTCAGCATAAATTATACTGATTACGACTTAAAGGATGTATTTCTGAATTGAATTAGCTATCTAAGTCCCGTGACGATAAAGGACACATAAAGTAAAATCATAAAAGGCCTCACTCTAAATACCTCTCCTTAGTGAGAGGTACTTTAATATGTATGTTATTAGTTAAATCAGTTTTAATTCAAGTATTTTTATCGTCGATGGTTCCATTCTTTTTTAACAAAAGGGTTAGGGATGAAATTTATTAGATTTTGATACGGGAACTAAATAACTCAACCTATTTTTGTATAAAGCAACATTAAAGATCATAAACAGTTAGCCATTAGGTATACATAGATGAATTATATTTATGTTTACAAGACCAGGATAGCATTGGGAAGAAATTAATTGGATGGAAGAATTATTAAATAAGGGCGCTTTTGAACTTTCAAGAATGATAAAGAGGAAAGAGGTTTCCCCGGTTGAAGTCGTCAATGCCCATATCAATCGTATCAAAAATGTAAATGATAAAATCAATGCAGTTATTACTTTCCGATTTGAAGAAGCGCTTTTGGAAGCCCGTAAATCAGAAGAAAAGATATTGAAAGGCGAGACAAGAGGCCTTTTATGCGGTGTTCCGTTGACAGTCAAAGAGAGTATTTCCATGCAAGGATATCCTTTAACAGCCGGCTCCATATTCCGTAAAGGCAAGCTCGCTGAGGAAGATTCAATAGTTGTTCAATACCTGAAGCAAGAAGGAGCAATCATTCTTGGACAAACCAACACACCTGAATGTAACTTCTGGATGGAGAGTCACAATAAAATATATGGCAGAACTAAAAATCCTTATGACACTGACAGGACTCCTGGAGGAAGCAGTGGTGGAGAGGGAGCTATAGTTGGTGCGGGCGGGGTTCCATTTGGAATAGGCAGCGATATTGCAGGCTCTATCAGAATGCCGGCAGCTTTTTGCGGAATATTCGGACACAGGCCTTCCTCACATCTGATACCAATTAAAGGACATGCCTTTTGCGAACGAGTAGATCAGCAAAACCTGGATCAAAGCGAGATCAAAAACAATCTGGTAATAGGACCTTTGTGCAGAAAATCAGAAGATCTGTTTCCTCTCATCAAAATCATGTCCGGAGCCCATGACAAAGAGTTTCATGCACATGAAGCACAACTCCACTTTTTGAAAACGGACTGGAGTGATTATAAAATTTACCTCTGCCCTTCTCCAGATATCCATTTTGCAAGTTACCCCGATAAAGAAATCTCCGATACTATAGAACTTGCGGGTAAAACGTTCAGCGATCATGGTGCAAAAATCGAATATCTTGACAATAAAATTTTTTATGATGCTTTTGAAATCTGGCAATCAGAACTGACAGATGCCAATCCACATTCCCTTAGTGAAGAATTCGGAAATGGTAAATCCCTTTCCTTAATAAAAGAATTGGGATACAGACTAATTGGAAAAAGCCATCTCACTTTACCTGGTTTGCTGATGTGTCTTGGTGAAAAGGTATTTCACCGTTCAGAAAAAGAAGTAAAGTATATTATCGAGAAAGGAATTAATCTTTCTCATAAGCTTGAAAACATGTTAGGTACAAATGCATTGATACTTATGCCCGTATTTCCAAGAGTTGCACCAAAGAATAAAACTCCATTAATGCGCCCACTGGACTGGAACTATACCACAATTTTCAGTGCTCTTGATTTCCCTGCCTCTTCTGTTCCAATGGGACTAAATGCACAAAACATACCACTTGCAGTACAGATCATAGGAAACAGAGATCAGGATTATCAGATTATACTTGCTGCAAAATTACTGGATAAAGTTTATGGAGGATGGAAAATGCCACAAGACTAGCTGGAAAATTTATTTTCTCAAAATCCAATTTTAGATCACTGAATTTTGCGCACAAAACCACAAGAAGTTTCTCCAGGTAATTTTAGCAGCACAATACTTTCTTTCTTTTGGCAATAATATAATGCCTTTCTTAGGGATGAATCTTTAATCAAAAAGCCTTCAGCCAGAAGCCAGTTGAGTGCATTGTTAATACTGGCAGCCGTACAATTAGCACCGGTATTTTTAAGCTCTACAAAAATATTATCAGCGCTCTTATAAACAGGATCGAACCAAAGCTTGAGTAATACCAATACTTTTATCCCGCTTTGTCTGACATCGCGGGATTTACAGTATTTATGAAATGCTTCTGTTAATAATTCTAATGATTCCATAGCATAGGAAAAAAGGGAAGTATTACCTTCCCACTGTGAAACTATAGGTTGAGATATTTCTGATCAATTTATATTCCTTTCCATTCAGAGAACCTTCTGTTTTATCTGTGTAATATGCTTCAATCACATAAACACCGGGCCAGATGGCATCAAAGGTGAATGTTCCGGCATTTGTCTCAAAGCCCTTTACCCAACCTGAAGGAGACGCAACTGATACAGGTGATTTATCAAGATTTTTACCTTTGTACATTACCTTCAGTGAAACACCTTTTTTCACAACCGGGTTGGTAGAGATAAGCTGAACAGGCATGTCTGTTGAAGTAATCACATTGTTGATTCCTTCGACAGATGCCCCTACTTTTACTTGGGAAGTGGCATAGTACTGAATTTTAGCTGTACCATAAACATCCGCAACTTCATGCGATACTGATATGGTGTAGCAACCATCTTTCGCAGGTGTAAATAATGCTTCTAAATAATTACCAGAGGGCTTCGTTGTAAGATTTTCTTTTGTACCATCAGGTTTGGTAAGTAAGAGCACAACCTCTCTGGTATTGCTAAACCATTTGCTTACAGAGTCTCTTTCGTTTTCTCCATAACCACCAAGGTAAATTTTAACTGAATGCTCCTTTCCCGCTTTACCTGTATTATTGGTTTCAATCCAGATATTGTGGGCATTTCCTGTATTCAGGATAAATAAAGAAAATAAAAAAGTAAGTAAAGATGTAATTTTCATACTCTATGTTTTAGATTAAAATAGTTCTATGATTTTGGTATCAGTTATGCATCTGATTTCATAACAGGTAGTTCAACACTTGCATTCTGTTGACTAGTTTTGTCTTTTTTAGAAGATTTCTTTTTAGTTTTTCCCCTTTCATTCTTTTCAGATTTTTTTCGAAGCTTATTAATCCAAATGAAAGTTCCAGTAACAGGAAGACTTGTTGCAATCAGACAAGCAATGAAATAAATGATTTTGGTGAATGTACCGAATACCTCGCCCACATGAAGAGGATAAATCAATGCTACAATCTGTTCCCCTGTTCTTTTATCTGAGAATGGTTCTTTCTTCAATGTATATCCTGTATACTGATCCAGATACAAACGATCCGTTCCTGCAGATGCGATAAAACCTGTATGAGCTTTATAAACGATAACCGGGCCTACAGAATCTTTTGGCAGGCTTAAGCGAAGATCTCCATTATAAGGGTATACTTCATTGGCTTTTGTTATGATAAGGTCCAATGACAATGGATTCGCTCCTGCATATTCAGACTGAACCGAAGCAACAGCTTTTTTGTCTTCAAATGGTTTTGCCCCAAAAACATTACCTACTCCATTGCGAAACCATTCGAAAGAAAAACACAACCCTGTCAAGGCCATAAGAGTAAGAAGTAGGAATGTATAAAAGCCAAGTGTATTGTGAAGATCATGATTGATTCTTTTCCAACGGGCCTCTGTCTTAATTTTAAATCCGGCTTTCCATGCACTCCACTTCTTCCAGCTTTTGAGTTTGGCAGGAAGCCATAATATCAGGCCTGTAATTTCCATAAATATAAATATAAGCGTAGCTGTCCCCGTTATAGGCCTGCCAATATCATGATCAAGAAGCAGCCATCGATGCAATCCCATTATGGTCAAGAAAAATTTAGAAGATGTCGTTCTTGTATCACCCAATACCTCACCGGTATATGGATTCACGTAATACGTTTTTATCCGCTCACGATCTCCACCACGACCTTTTCCTTTTTCATTTTTAGCTTTTGAATCTTTATCTGCTCCTCGCCCCTTTTGTCTTGATTTATCATCTGAAGCTTTTCTCCCTTCGCTCTTTTCTCTCTTCCCTTCTTTCAGCTTTGCCTCTCTTTCTTCCTTGCTCCTTCTTAAGAGGATATCTTTTGGTGTGAGTGTAAATAACCAGGACCTATCTTTCCCTTCAGGTATCTGAATACCTGTAACTTTAGTATCCTTTTTCTCCTTTTCCAATAAAGCTACCAGTTCTGTTACAGGAATAGTATTTGCATTTTCAGGAACAGAAATGGTGACCTTTTCTTTATCCATCCAATCTGTGATCTCTTTTGCGAAGACGTAAATAGTGCCAGTGAGGCAAATGATAAAAAGAATTAAACCACTTCCAATACCCAACCATAAGTGGATATCATTTATAAACTTTCTGAATGTGAACTTCTTCATGTTCTTTTTTTTATTGATGTTTTAAATCAAAATTTGGCAACAGGCAGGTCTTTCCTTCCAACTGTCCAGATCAGCTATTCAAGACGTTCGAGAACAGTATTATTACCAGACTCAACTTGCATTTCCTTGTTGCTGCATATATAATTTCAATTGTCTCTTTCGATTATTTTCATAGCAACCCGTTGTATAATGATCGTATATTTTCTCTGTTTTTGGTCTGTAATTCAAACCTTCCATCTTCATCCGGCAAACTCCATATTACTTTGTTTAGAACCTGGACAAAAAAGACAACCAAGTAACCTATTGTGCTACAATCCCTTTAAGTAAAACCAAGAAAACATTTACCATCTACTACTTTTTATTTAGACTAATTCCATTTAAATTTACGCCAACAAAGATAATTTTCTCCACCCCAAAATCGGGTACGCCAAACGGAATATATTATATATAAGAGGGATTAATTGAGACTTCACTCTAACATTTGAAAGAGCAATATAGGGAGTGCATTAATATTACTATGGTTTATTCTAGATGACAGTTCAAGTCATCAGACTAGGCTTATATCAGAGGGAAAATGAAACTTAGGATTAAAAATCTTGAACCTTATAAAGGTGAATTGGATATTCTTTATCCGGCGGAAATTGAAAGTCCACAAGTGCCGCTTACTGAAAACATATATGAAATAGGCTTTAATACTACCTATGGGAATGCTCATGATATATACATGAAAGATCTTTGGCTTAGTTATAGCAATATTGCTTTAGATGAGAATTTTAAGTTTCTGTTTCAATATGATTTCTCAATAATTACGCTTCAATTCCTGCTTTCAGGTAATTCATTAACAGAGATAATTCAGGATCAGAAACCATTAACCTATTATGCGAACCAGCATAATATCCTTTATTATTCAAAATTTGAAGCTCAACATGAACATACTCCTTCGGATAATATTCAACTAGTGAGAATTCATGTTAACCCAGTATTATTCTTAAAGCTGTTACCAGAGAATGAACTTTTTGATTCATTCAGGCAAGATATTATTAATGGAAATCCTGGAAAATTCTGCTCTTCCAGTCTTCCATTGACACCAGCAATGCATGCAATTATTCGTGATATAAAAAATATTCAAAGCACCGAATACTACAAAAGATGGATGATTGAAGCTAAGGTGATAGAATTGCTCATGCTTCAGTTTGAGCAATATGAACATTCCCAAACAGAAAATACTCAATCGAGAAAATCATTAAGAAAAAAAGATATAGAAATCATGGAGCATGCAAAGGAAATCATAATGAACAATATACAGTCTCCTTGTTCTCTCATAGATCTTGCACACATGGTAGGTACCAATGAATTTTATTTGAAGAAAAAATTTAAAGAAGTTTACGGTACTACAGTATTTGGGTATTTATTTCAGAAACGTATGGAAGAAGCCCGGAAACTGCTCCTTTCAGGAGAAATGAACATCAATCAAATCGCGCTTCATCTGGGATATAAAAATCCGAATCATTTTAGTTCTGCATTTAAGAAACAGTATGGGTATTCTCCTTCTGAGCTGAGAAAAAATACATGAATGTTATTGAGCAAAATGATGGAGATCAGGAGTCCCTTAAATGATCTCTAACCATATGATGTAAATCTTTTTTTCAACTCTTTGAATAAATCATCAGACCGACAGAACATAAGACTATACCAGCCTGCTCAGAATAGGACAATGTTTCTTTGAGAAAAAAGAAGGCTAGTATTGCTGTAACAACAGGAACATAAGATAAAAAAACAGACATTGTACCTGAGCCAAGTTTACTTACACTGTAGGTAATTAAAAGCAAAGCAAAAATACTTACAACTACTCCCTGATATATCACTTGTACCAGCACATCCTGAAGAGGTGAAGTCCAAATTGCAGACTCATCTGTAAACCAGAATGGTAAGAATAAAACAACATTTACCAGAGGAACGAAAGCAATCACATCTTTCATGCCATATCCCCATTGCCTTGTAGCTGCCATATAAGTTGAAAACACCAAAGCAGCAGAAAGCAGACAGAGAATGCCAGGCAAGTATGAAGCGGAAAAGCCGGAGGCGAGATCCGAAATGAGCAGGTTGGCAATCAGTAATATTAATATTGCAAAGTATTTCATTTTAGTTACTTTCTCCTTAAACCAGAATAAAGTAAAAAGCAACCCGATAACCGGAAGCATGCCATTCACCAGTACACCCGCGTTTGCAGCTTTTGTAGTTTTTAATCCTATAAATGATAACATAGTATAAGGAAAACCGCACCCAAGAGCAACCAGCAGAATCTGATGCCATTTTACATTCTTCCAGTCATATCGAAAACTAAATGGCAAGGTTAACAGAGCCGCCGTTCCAAACCGAAGTAAGGTGATATCATATGGAGTAAGATTTGTCTGAACCCCCATCCTGGATAAAGTGATCCAACCAGACCAGATAAATACCACCACAACTGCACCCAGATATGCGCTAAAATTACCTGTCTTATTTATAATACTTTCTGAACGCTCCATATATCACTTCAATTATTAACCTCATCAACCTATTACTTCACCTTGTCTAATTCCCTTAACAGTTTTTTGTTTCGTTGATCAAAATCTTGTTACCTACCTTCAAGAGTTTCTTATGTCATAGTTGAACTTGCGAAACATCTGAGCTTTCAAAACATGCAATTAAACTATCTGGCAGATTTATTGAAATCGCAAATCATTTTGTGATTATCAGATCCTTCACAAGCTCAACAATGACAAAGAAAATTCATCCTTTATTAAAATTATATGTCAGATGAGTCTGATATGTTAAGTTGACCTTCTCCTGAAAGAGAAAGATCTAATTCATCTAGCAAAAATAAGCATATTCTACTTTCATTCTTGTTGGTAAATTCTCACTTATTTATTTTATTAATGTCTTACAGCCCAGAATACTATTATTTCCATAAAAAACCACTCTATAATACCCTCCGGATAAAGAGCCGGGATCAAGAGAACCTTTTACAGAATTCACTTTAAATTCTTTAACAGTTCTGCCCAACAAATCAACAAGATGTACGGAGTTAACCGTTTCATTTAGGTCCCACATTATTACATGATTGTCATTAACACCTCCGACATAAAAGAATTTATCCTTGATTTCTTCATTTAATGATGTTATGACTGGATCATAAACCTGATAGGTCGCTTTTGAAGCAGGAACAGGACATTTGCCTCCGCAAGAAGCCGGTAATGAAAAGATATATTCTCTTCCATTATTAATAAGCTTATCTTCTGCATCATATACTCTTATTCTATAAGGCTGCTCTGAGGGATCCACAATAAAAGCTTGTCCCATATCACTATTGGTTTTTAGTTTGACCCATTGCTGCCCTACTTTTTGTTCAACACCATGTATTCCGTTTTCAAGGTGATTTATTAAAATACTAGCCCAGTATTGTTGTGAGTTTTGCATAAAGTAAATATCGATATCACCTGTATACCCTGGGGATTTGATATATTCCCACTCGATTTTTCTGTTATTAAAATGCCCCGGATTCATATCATTGACAGCCCGTCCGTCTTTCTCAAATTTATTCAGGGATGATGTATGAAGATCCAGATGATATTTGCTATCCCTGCACCAACCGTTATTGTCACCACAAGCATCTGTAACAATCATATTTAGATAAGCATAAGAATATTTATCATGGGTCCATTTAGCATTTGCGCCTCTGCAAAATTGTTGTCCCAGTGCTCCATCATTGGTTCCTCCGATACAGTCTTCCATGATAGAAACCCTCACCCATCGGCCACAATTGCGGCCATTATTAAACTCACCTTTAAAGAGCGTATCCGCTCCTGTTAAAGGACGAGGCCAGGAGGTGCCCACTCCTGGAGAATGATAAACATTCAATGCAACAAAGTACTCAGTCTCTACCAGATCCGGAGGAACTCCACATCCTCCATATGGAGTGCCCAAAGCCTCAAAGTGCGTCGAAACTCCAGAGTACTTTTCCTGAGCATATGTCAATTGTGACAGAAGAAGAAAGAATAAAAATATCTTTTTCATTAGGTTATTTTGTAGACAAATAATTATCAATCCAGGCTGCAAATAAATACAAAATCACAAAAGAAACCACTTTCAAAAAAGTTAAATGGAGCCTGATACATAAAAAACTATTCACATTAAAACTCATATTTGACATTCCTCTAGGGATTTTTTTCTATTGATTATTTATTCAAATTATGAAAACAATTTTATTTATTTAAAGTTATCGATCAGATTTAATTCCACTTTTAATGGATACAAGACCTGTTTACGATATTTTTTATAATCCTGACCTTAATGTAGTTGTAATGAACTGGTATGGTTATTCGACGAGCAGGCAATTAAAGTCAGGTTCTGAAAAAATGCTGGCAACACTGGTGGAGCATAAAGCAAACAAGGTATTGGCAAATATCAAAGATATGATTCTAATAAGCACTGAGGATCAAAACTGGATAGAGCACAGTTTTATTCCCCGCAGCAGCGAAAAAGGATTTAAGGCTATTGCAATAGTTAAGCCCACAAGTTATTTCAATCGGGTTGCAATAGAAAATATTGCTACCAAAGTAGAGAACAGAGACTTAGTGCAGATAAAGATTTTTGATCATGAAGAAGAAGCCATTGCCTGGCTCAAAGAGGTAGAAATAGAAAAAACTTAGTCTAACAGAACCGTTTACTCCATATCAGTTTATAAATACATTGCTGCATTCATAAGAAAATACTTCTAAAACCTAAACCACATCCTAATCACTCATTTCCTCACCTCTAATAACTTCACCGTCTTCAAGTTTCAAATAATAATCACTCCATTCCATATAATCAAAGGGGCCATACTCTATTAACTTATCAAGGCTTGTGTTAAAAACTTTTATTTCTGAGCTCTCAGTAATTAGTACAAATATCTGTTTCAGCATTCTGCCATTCTTATCCTGAAGAGCTAGAAGATAATCTCCATATCTTCCGACTGCAAATACAAGTGCATTCATATTCCATTGGTTAATAAACCATATAGACTTAGAGATTATAAAGTTTTCAGAAGGATTATCAGGATCATCTGTCACAATGGGGAAAGTCCATTCTTCTTCTCCAAAGATCACTTCAGGACTTTCCAGTTTTCTGATGAAATCAAATAGTTTTTTTGGAAAACGTAGTTCAAGTTTTAATTCGGCTTCACGGAGCTTATCGGATACGCGCTGTAGCATTTCACAATCTTTATATGTTAAGTCCTACAAAATAGCTACTTTATTTAAGAAAGATCTTATATTTCTAATCAGAATGTTTATTAACAGATTAATAATAACTTATTGAATCCTCTCAAGTCATTCTAAACAATATTAACAATAAGTCTCAAATGTATGCTTTTTATAAATCCTTATAAAAGTATTTATTTAACAGTAATATACAAAAACACCTTGATGATATGTTTTTTCTCCATAACACTAAAAGTTATCTCCATCAGCTTATTTTAAAAAATAGGATTAATGACTAACTCCCGTTACAAAATCAATTATGCATCGATTTCATATTAATCACTTTAAACTCGTTTTGTCACTTATCTCCTTGATGAGAAAAGCAACCAAAAGAATCCAAGGCTGTGAGGAAATTTGCTAAAATTTCAATTCATTACGCTAAAAATTTTGAAACTCGCCCTCCTATCGTCGGGCTCAAACATCAAAATTTTTGGCCGCTACATTCATTGATTTTTTTTAACGCAATTTCCTCAAGGCCGGTTCTTATTGACAAGGGAAATTAAAACACTAATACTACAAAAAAAATAACTAAATAACAGTAAGGTTAAATTATAGATAGTCAAAAAAATCATTTTCTTTTATCAGACTGTAGTTGCTTATTTTCTTCATTTCAAGCAAGGTTTCTCCATGTCTGTCTTTACGAAACATAGATTCAAAAAAGGCTCCCCAGACGATTTCATTGTATTTATAAGAAACTCTTGAATGTACTACCTGGCTGAAGACATCATCAAAGGCCTTAAACAAAACAAGGAATTCAACATTAGATTCTTCCAAATCATTTTTGGTCCAGCCATGAATGGGGCTTTCCGAATCTATTACATGAACCAATGTCCAGTTTAATGGGAAAAAATTGATCTTATTAATCTCCAGTTTAAGGTTATTGAACTTCCTTATTGGTCTGTCGCATGAAACATCTACCCATGAAAAAATAAGCTGTACTTCAGCATCCAATAACTGATTCTTGCGTGCATTTGCGATTCTGAACTGAAACGATTTTTTACCTTTATGAGGAGCAATCAATGCTTTATCGCTGGATAGCAGTTTTACATTGGGCATAGAGAAACGGCCATACATAATACCTGTCGCCACAGCAAAACACATGAGGCCTGTAAGAGATTCAAAATAAGCGATCACATTAGCTCCAATCCCCAATGGACTCACGCGACCATACCCCACTGTAGTTAATGTCTGAGATGAAAAGAAGAATACCTCAAAGAACTTTTCTAAGTTGTTTAAGCCAGGCCTTCTGATAATACCTTCTATACCTGCAATGTAGTATAACCCTGTAAAGAACAAATTAAAAATGAGATAAAGAATAATGATTGCAATGGAAAATGTACCCCAATCTGCAGAAGTAAACCAATGATACAGGCTGTTATTTCCTCCATAAAGCATTAATCCTGACCTACGAACATTAAACCTCCCATCATGAAATATCAGACGTTCGTTCTCTGTTTCCGGTGAAGTGCCAAATCCCAGTTCTTCCATTTTATATTGGGTAGTAAAGGGATGTTTATCACATTTTTCTGATTTATTGCCGGAACCTTCCTCCATAACTAAAAAACTACCTTAAGGAGCCAAAGTTTGAGGTAAAATGAAAAAGTAATCTGAGAATGAAAAGCTATAACAATCTTTCATGATCAAACATATCTATATCAACCCAATATCTCCCACTTATTAAGCCCACATTCCTTGGCCTTAACTTTTAAACAATACCAGAGGTTCTTTAAAAAGGGATGAATTCCAAAGGAGAATCTTCCCTTAAAAAAAATTATTGGACGATAAAGGAAAAATATGCTTGCTATGAATTATCGGGGCCCGGGAAGGGTCCGTGCAGAAGAAAAACCAATGCCTGAAATCCTTCATCCGGAGGATTGTATCGTGAAAGTATTACGTTCATGCATTTGTGGCTCTGATTTGCACTTATATAATGGAAACGTACCGGATACACGTGTAGGTAGTACTTTTGGTCATGAGTTCGTAGGAGAAGTGGTTGAGTTAGGATCAGAAGTTAATAAATTAAAATTGGGAGATAAGGTACTGGTGCCTTTTAATATTGCATGTGGAAAATGTTCCTTCTGCAGACAAGGACTGTACGGCAATTGTCATGAATCGAATCCTGAAGCTACAGCAGTCGGAGGAATTTTCGGATACTCTCACACTGCCGGTGGATATGATGGAGGACAAGCAGAGTATGTAAGGGTTCCATATGCAAATTTTGGCCCAACTGTGATTCCTGTAGGAATGGACCTGGACGATGCTGTTATGCTTACTGACGTAGTACCTACCGGTTATCAGGCAGCAGAGATGGGTGGAATACAGCCGGGAGACACAGTGGTAGTATTTGGCGCCGGACCTATCGGAATTATGGCAGCTAAATGTTCCTGGTTATTTGGAGCAGGAAGGGTCATAGTGATAGATCACAATGAATACAGGCTGGAGTTTGTAAAGAACTATGCTAAATGTGAATCTTATAATTTTAAATCTATTGAAGACCCGGTACAGTTTATCAAGAAAACTACGGACTGGCTTGGCGCTGATGTCTGTATTGATGCTGTAGGGGCTGAAGCTGCCGGTAGCGCTATGCAGACGATTACAGGAAGAAAAACGCTGATGCAGGCCGGTTCCGCCACTGCACTTTTCTGGGCCATAAACTCTGTAAAAAAAGGTGGTATTGTCTCGATAGTAGGTGTATATGGACCTACAGGAAATCTTGTACCTATAGGAA
Organism: Sporocytophaga myxococcoides; assembly: GCF_000775915.1. Taxonomy (NCBI): domain Bacteria; kingdom Pseudomonadati; phylum Bacteroidota; class Cytophagia; order Cytophagales; family Cytophagaceae; genus Sporocytophaga; species Sporocytophaga myxococcoides. The sequence goes on along the minus strand of NZ_BBLT01000001.1, from coordinate 430,050 downwards.
ACGTATTGAACAAAGGTATTACAATTCGTGCCAATCAGGCATCTGTAAAAAGACTGTTACCAAAACTGATAGATCATGTTCAGAAGGGAACAATCAAACCGAAAGCACTCATTACACACAGAATGCCCTTAAGAAATGTATCTGATGCATACAGGATCTTTTCGGACAAACTGGATAACTGTATCAAACCAATTCTCATTCCTCCTACAGTAAAAGAATAAAAGATATTCATATGGAAAAAATAGCAAAAGGAATACCTGATATCAAAGACTGGGGAATAGATGCGGACCCGGAGAACGATCCCACCTACCCCATGAAGCCTAACCGTACTGACGAAGAACAAAACGGTTATACCTGGGAAAGATCAGTACAGCAGGCTGAAACTGTGGAAATTCTCAAATCAACAGAAAGACCAAACTTAAGTGCAGTATTCGGAACATCTGTACCTCCCAAAGGCCTGAGCGGAGCCATTCGACGATATGCATATAAGAACAACGAAGGACAGTTCAGTCACTGGTTGCCTTTGCTGATTGCCGATCGTGTAGATGTTGTGGAAGGAATCATTGATGATTTGAAAAAAGGGAAAGTACCCAATATTTATGCAGAGAAAGGATTCAATGTCATGTGGAAGTATAACAGGAAAGCTGCAATTGGCCTGATAGCTGCTAACATAGCTGCAGTTTCTGCAATAGGACTTTTTTTGTTCAGAGGCAGAATATTTAATGAAGGTAAATCAGTAAAGAAAGCTCTAGAAAGCTATAATATGTAAGGGAATCCCGGAAGGCTAGTCGTTCCGGGATTTTAATAATTTGGTTTTCACCATCGTTTAACCATTTCCGGTAATAGCATTCCTATACCCTAGAAGACATAAAGGTTGTTTTATTTATTCATCATCCGACTAAGTGCTTTAGTTGGTATAACCTCTATCACAGTAACCCGAATACCCCATTGAGGAGCCTGTTCAGGAGCAACTACATAATACTTAATTCCTATACTGAGATCTACATACTGGTTTACCAGTTTGGTTAACTGTCCTATGGTTGGTGTAAGGCCAACATTCCAGGTTCCGGCACTCCAGTCTCTTATAACTTCCGAAAAAACGCCGTATGTCGTTCTGGATTTATTTAGATAGGTGATATAGGATCGAATGAAGGTAAAGTTTATATTCCTTTCGGTTCTGTCATCTTTATTTGACCAGAGATGATGAGGAATAGCTGCGATACGAAATGAACCGAATTGTTTAAGCAACGCTATTGTTACTCCTCCTGCCCACTTCCCAGCACCAAAGGCCGGACTTGATGCAACAGGGAACTGTACTGATGGTCCTATTCCCAGGACAAAAGGAATATTTTTCGGTGAAAGATAGGTATTCAATACAAAATCAGAAATGCCTGTCTTACCCGTAGGGTTTGACATTCCTATCTGGGATATGACAGGTATAATTGATCTTGTAATAATGCTCCATTTCTCTCCCAGATGAAAAGGGATTAAAGGCTGAAAGTTTAAAGTATACCTGAATGCATTCTGCGGCCCTACTTTAAATTCGAAATTATTCTGATACTGAAGATTTATAAGGTGTGCTATGGGATTCTGAAGCGTATTAGCAAGTTCCAGCTCATTGGCAGGTTTGGTAATATCAGGAATAGTATCAGATGCGGTTTGTGAATAAGCATTTACACAGGCAAATAAAAAAGTTATAATAGCAAAGAAATAAATCCTTTTCATTAACAATTTTTAGAGCACAACGGGAAACGCAGAAAGATGTTAAAATAAATAAAATTAACTATTTAAGTCCCGGTCTGAGGATAATTGACACATTAGATAAAATTCTAAAAGACCTCATTCTAAATCCCACTCTTGATGGAGAGGGACTTTAATGCGTATGGTATTAATTATAGCGCATTTAATTCAACATTTTATCGTCGACTTTTCCCTTCTACTTCAGGAGAAAGGTTAGGGATGAGGTTTATTGGCTTGGACAAGGGAACTAAATATTTAATCCAATAAAATATCCCTAATAAAATAAACAACAGCTAATCCATCAGGTTGAATAACGGTAAGATTATCAATATAAAAAAATTACTTACCATGGTTCTATTAAACAAAAAACTCCTGCCTTATGCTTGAAACACTTTCCAAACTGTTAAATATTATCGTTCTGTTCTTTGCTGCTTCAAGCATGCTATCTGTGGGGTTTAGTTATAGGATTCATGAAATCATTGCTCCACTGAGAAATATTCCTGAAGTTGCTAAAGCTCTTTTAGCAAATTTTGTGTTGGTACCAATACTAGGTTATCTTCTCATTCATATCTTTCAGATGGAAAGACCTGTTGAGATAGGATTGATTCTGATTGCATGTGCCGCAGGTGCACCATTTCTGATTAAGCTTACAATTGCTGCGGGAACTGATGTTGCTCTCAGTACATCTCTATTAGCCCTTCTGTTACCGCTCACAATTGTATATATGCCATTGGTAGTACCTATAGAAGTTCCTGAAGCTAAGATAAGCCCAATGGCTATCGCTACCCCTCTTGTGCTGACAATGCTTGTTCCTCTTGCTATAGGTTTCCTGCTCCACGCCTATATTCCGAAATGGACTAATCTTTTGCAGCCTATTCTTGCCAAACTATCAAGCTTAGCTTTAATACTTCTTTTTTCAATAACATTTATTGTTTACTATAAAGCAATTTTAGGAATACTTGGAGAAGGTATCATATTAGCAGCTGCAATATTGATTATTGGGGCTTTTGGTATTGGATTCCTGCTTGGTGGACCTGGTATTGCTGCAAAACATGTCCTGGCATTAGGGACAGCTCAGCGTAATATTTCTGCTGCTACTGTTGTTGCCACCCAGGGATTTGATGACCGGAGAACGCTTATAGTAGTTATACTCTCCTCTCTATTGGCATTGATCCTTCTTTTTCCTATAGCGAATCTCTTACGAAGGCAAGAAAAATAATAATACACTCGAATCCTGACTCTTAAAGTACTTTTTATATTATGAAACGGATACAATATAATAATACTGAGAAATATGGAAAACCAAAATAGCAATAAACAACGACCCAATATCCTTATCCTTTGCATGGATCAATGGCAGACACATATGAAAGTTCCTGACAATGTTCCTTTCCCCGCTATGCGCAGACTCGAAGCAAAAGGCGTAAGCTTTGACCGCCAATATTGCACCGTACCTATTTGCACAGCTTCACGCTCCTCTATGTGGACTGGAGTACATGCGAAAAACACAGGTTTATGGGATAATACAAATTTTGCCTGGATCAATGAATTATCCGGAGCTATACCAACCATTGGTCATATGCTTCGTGACCAGGGTTATTATGCTGCCTTCAAAGGAAAGTGGCATCTATCTGAATTACCTCATAATGAAAATGCTCTTGAACGCTATGGCTTTTCTGACCTGCAGCAATGGGGTGAAATGTTCGGTACTCCCCTGCAGGGTGAACTATATGATGGAGCTGCAGCATTTGAAACAGTTGACTGGCTTGAAAACAAAGCCACACAACTGGATAAGCCCTGGCTGCTGATCAGTAGTCTTGTCAACCCTCATGACATCATGTATCTGCAAACCGATCCTATTGAAGCTCCTCACCCCAATGGGCACATGGTCGGAAAACAAACTCAGGTTCAAAAGCTGGGATGGTTTGAAAAGAAATGGGATATATCCATGCCGGAAAATTTTGCTGACGATTATAAATATCAACCTGACGCAATACAGGCATACAAAGAACTTATAGATAAAAATTACGGAGGTCTTCCCGATGATCGTGAGGATCTTTGGCTCATACGCCGCAATTACCTGGTCAATGCAATGCGCCTGGTTGATGCCCAATTCCTGAAAATCCTTGAAGCAATGGATCGTCAGAATTTATGGGAAAATACAATAGTATTTTTTACGTGTGACCATGGAGAGATGAATGGAGCCCACAGAATGACTCAGAAAGGAGCGATCCACTTTGATGAAGCAGCTATAGTAAACCTGACAGTTTGTGTTCCGGGAGGCCCTAAGGGAAAACGTACAAAAGCAGTAGGGTCCCTGCTCGACCTCGCTCCTACACTACTGGATTTTGCTGGACTTAGTGAAGAGGAAATTAAGCAGCATTATCCTCATCTCAAAGGACGTAGTCTGAAGAATGCAATACTTCATCCGGAACAACCAGGTCCTCGGGGAAGTGCAGAAACACCAGGGGACGGAGCTTTATTTGCATGGGATGGATTACACTCACTTGATCACGAATGGTCACTGACTGGCGCTTTAAGAGAGCTTACTGATCTTCCGGCCTCTGCCGACCGTAAGGAATACATGAAGTACACCGGGGAAAAACATGGTGCCCCGGATTTTAGGAAGCGAACATTCTTTCGTGCAGTGGTCGATGGTCAATACAAACTGGTGCGCTGGTTCAGTCCTGAAGAATATGGAAATCCTTCGACTATAGAAGAGTTATATGCTACTGGTGATGTTACACTGCATGATCTGGTTAATGATCCTGGAGAGATGGAAAACATTGCCCATCCTGATCATCCTTTATTCAAATCTGAAGTTGTAAAGATAATGTTAGGTAAGTTACATGCCCTGATAAGAGATGAGCTTGGAGAAGATACTTGTCCGTTTAACCTGGATTTATTTGGCACGCGTGAAGTTAAGTATAGGAAAGCTGCTCAATATGTTCAGAAATGATTAGGGTCATGATTTATAAGAAGGCTGACGGTGCTCGTTGACCTATTATTTTAATATCCCTAATTTGAAAGAGATGTTCTTAAACTTGCCAGATCTGATTGATGCCATCGCTTAAAGCGATGGCATCAATCCAATCTGTTAAGATTCCCTTCAGGAGAAAAGCTAGAAATAAGGCCGAATTGGGACTGATAGGCGAACTAACGCCTAATCCTATACAGATATGCTGGTAAGGCTCCAGCAATGAACTAACCATACTCAAACGTCAGATTTACATTTCCGTCCACCTCTTCCTGATTCTAATTAGACTTTCAATACTTATCTTCCATGTGTTTTTATCTCCTCTTAAAACTCTCAGGCTTTTTCCACATTCGTAGGCCCCTCCGGCTATTCCGTGGCAAAATCTGACTCTTCCGGTTATATCCACAGAAGTTCCGTGGAATAGTACACAACATCCGTGGATTGTTCCCTAAGCTCCGTGGGAGCTTCAGAATTCCTGTGAGGCCCCACCAGTCTTCCGTGGGGCCATCCGACTCTTCCGATTGTTCCAACGAAATCGCTGTGGGTAATACCAAACCTTTGTAGGATGCCACCGAGATTCCGTGGGAGCATCAGAGGCTTCTGTGGCCCCACACAGAAAAACCGTGGGAAGATTTTCAACAAAAAACGCTTGACGTATATCTAAAATGAGGATATAATTATTCTGAATCTGATTTAATTATTTTCCAGATCTTCAATATTGGAAGGGGAATTTTCACTATTTACTTTAATTATCCTTTACTTTTCAATAAATTCATGTTTTACTAATTGAATATAATTTGAAAACCAGCCAGGACCATCTTCCGGAATTTAAAAGAGAAGAACTAAGATTAATCACTGATCTTATTATTGAGAAGATGCATCCCGATTTTGTCATTTTATTTGGCTCATATGCGCGAGGCAATTGGGTGGAAGACCGATATTCGGAAGATGGCATCACCTATGAATACAAAAGTGATTACGATATCCTGGTTGTTACCGAAACCAAATTGGATAATGCTTTATCCGTTAAATGGAGAGAGCTTGAAAAACTTATAGCACAATTACATACTACAGCACCGGCAAATCTTATTCATCATAACTGGGGATACTTAAAAAGTGAACTTGCACATGGAAGTTACTTTTTCTCGGACATAGTAAAAGAAGGAATTATCCTTTATGACAATAAAAGAAATGTAAACTTTCCTTTAGTACTTCCAGAGTCAATTGATCCAGAAAAGGTAAAAACCAGAGCCAAAGAAGAATATGACTTATGGTTCGAAAGTGCAAACAGATTTTTAGAACATTTTCAATTTGGGCTGGACAAAGGTTATTTAAATGAATCGGCATTTCAACTTCATCAGGCTACAGAAAGATATTACACTGCATTGCTCTTAGTATTTACAGGTTACAAAGCAAAGATCCACGACATTGAGGAGCTGGGTAATCAGGCAGAAACTATTAATGAAGAATTTAAAAGGGTATTTCCCCGTGATATTCCTGAAAAGGATGAGCGTTTCAAACTTCTAAAGAAGGCGTACATAGATGCGAGATATAAAAAGAACTATTCAATAAATAAAGAGGATTTGGAGTACTTGAGCGAGCGAGTTTCAGTATTAAAAGATTTGGTGGAAAAAGTTTGTGTAGGAAGACTGAAAGATTCGACAGAATAGTAATTATGAAACTATCTTTAACATTTTTAGCATTAATTATCTCTCAATTGGCTTTCTCTCAAAGTGAAAGTGATAAGAAACTTTTAAAAAAAGATAAATATGGAGAGGTCTATATTACCCACGATACTTCCAGAATAGAGTACAAGTGGTTAATTCCTTCCTATCCAGATGACAATCTCCATATATACCAAGAATACTATCAACACATAAAAGAAAATATTAATTCAGCTCTTAAGTTTAGCAATAAACTCAATAACTTATCCAAGTGGACTCCCATTTATAAGATTAATAATAAATATTATTTATATGGTCCTTCTGATTGGATGTATAATTTTGGTTTTATCATAAATGATTCAACTATACTAAGACAATTTTCTGATGGACCTGGTGTATTCGTAATACTTAATTCAAATAAGGTTTCTGATAAGGTGTATCAATATAAAACATTGGACTACTACAAAAAAGAAACAAATATTTCAATTTATATAATTGACCAAACCAATGAAATAGCGGTCTGGAAATTTGAAACACAAGATGAAGTTCAATATGAATTAATGATAAATTCTAATAATATTAAAAAATTTCCTTTGGTAATACGTAATTGCGGAAACGTCAAATGCGTAACAGAATATGAATTCATACAACCGGATTTTGAAAAATTAATTAAAACTGTCCGATAACCCCAATAGTCCTCGCTTGCAGCGAGGATTTCCGAGAATTGCGATTGTATCGCTATTCTCAAAAATTTTAAGTAATTGCTAACCTTTCATAAAATTCAATCACATTCACATTATCAGGCAAGCCCGACACCTGACTTTATGAGAAACAATAACAGTGAAAAATTTTATAATGGAATAGAGACAATATTTTTATACTCCTGCAATATCTGTATTTTTAAACAAATTTTTAAAATCATATTTAATCTGATTCAATACCATGAAAAAATTCTATTAAATTCATTATTACTTTAAATGGTGAAGATGAAACTATAAAAACATTAATACTCTACTCTGCTTTTATTGATATAACAACCGGTATTAAAGAGAAGCCTGCAACCGACAATTTAAATCACACTTTTCTTATCCGAATCCAGGCAGGGATGTTTTAAATATTGAAAACCCCAACCATGAAACCATGGAAATCTCAATAATCAACATGCAAAACACTCCTGTATTTTCCGGAACAATAGATGCAGGTAAAGGAAGCATCTCAATTAAGGACTTTCCCGCAAAAATGTACATTCTGATATCTACTACTTCCTCAGGTAAAATATATACCGAAAAAATTGTTAAGGAATAAATGATTTCAGGAATAAAAACATTAAACCTATAGTCCTTGCTTGCAGCGAGGATTTTCGAGAATGGCGATTGTATCGCTATTCTCGAAAATCCTTTGCACTAGTCAGCCTTTCTTATAATTCAAATAAATTCGCAATACCAGCCAAAACAATTCCTCATCATCACCAAGCTCCCTAATGATTTAATCCGCCCTTCTCTTAGCAAGGTTCAGATTAAGACAAACAACACCTTTAAATATATAATTTTCAAATATAAAATTTCCCCCTCCCTCATAAACCACTTAAACATAATCACTTAATACCGGTAAGTATCTTATTATGAAAAACTCTTGTACCATCAGGTTAATGGGCGATGTGATGATTGGAAGAACTGTTAATCTTAAGATTTCAGAATCTGGATATGAATATCCTTGGGGTGATGTTTTGCCTTTGCTTCAGGGGGAAGGAATAAATATCATAAACCTTGAAACAGCCATTACTACTTCCTCGCAACCTGTCCCTAAAGTATTCAACTTCAAAGCTGATCCGGATAAAATCAATACCCTTAAAGCAGCCAATATCCGCATTGTTAATCTTGCCAATAATCATATAGGAGATTTTGGCACAGAGGGATTAAAAGAAACCATAAGTATTCTTGATCATCATTCCATTGCGCATTCAGGGGCTGGTATAAATATCATTGAAGCCAAAAGACCTGTAATTATTGAAGAGAACAATATCACTATAGGTATCATTGGTTGTACAGATAATGAACCATCATGGAGAGCGAACACTCATCCCGGTACATTTTTTATTACTATCGATGATACCGAAGAACTGGAATCTGAAGTGTTGAAATTAAGAAGTAAAGTTGATGTGTTGATTGTATCTATTCATTGGGGACCAAATATGGAAATGGAGCCAAATAAAAAACAGATCCAGTTTGCTCACGGACTTATTGACCTCGGTGTAGACATCATACATGGACATAGTGCACACATCTTCCAGGGAATTGAAATATACAAAGGCAAGTTAATACTATACGATACAGGAGATTTTATTGATGATTATGTTGTAAATGATTTGCTAAGGAATGACAGGTCATTTTTATTTGAATGCACCATAAAGGATAAGCAGATAAGTGCATTTAAACTAATACCTGTTATCATTCAAAACCTGCAGGTATCCTTGGCTACAGGACATGATAAAGAATATGCAATAGCCCGCATGCAATTTCTTTCATCTGCATTTGGAACCAGAATAACTAATGAAGGAATAGTGGCACTATGATGCTATTCAGTGTTTACCCTGAGTTTCCATACAATTCAAAAGAATTATTTCAGTCCTGATATTCTATAATTCAGCTCCATCACATTAAATCTGACATTTTGCATAAAAACATTATAAGCAAAATGTTGTTATAACTTTGAATAAGTCAAGTTTCTTTTTTATATTAATAGCTAAATATCCAGAATACATCGAGACTAAAATTAAGTCTGTCTAAGCTTTCCACTATACTTATTTAACGATCCAACTCAATGCTACAGGAGAATCTTACGAGTAGACAAAAAGTAAAAATTCTGATAATAGAGGACAATGACTTTGATTTTGAACTGGTTGAAAGAAAACTCCAATCAATAAATTTTTCATTTGAAGCAAGAAGGGCAATAGTTGAAGAAGAATTCAATCAACATCTTCTGCAATTCAGACCAGATCTTATTCTGTCTGATTTTTCTCTGCCAACTTTCAGCGGGTTAGAAGCCTTAAGCATTGCTAAAAAACATAACCCTTTGACTCCCTTTATCTTTGTTACCGGAACACTTGGTGAGGAACTTGCAGTAGAAACAATGATCCAGGGGGCAAATGATTATGTACTTAAAGACAGCCTGCATAAACTGGAACCTGCTATAACCAGGGTACTTAACGAGGTTAAAGAAAAACAAAAAAGAGAAGAAGCTGAGAATAAACTGAAGATAAAAGTAGAAGAATTAAAAAGTCTTGTATATCGGATATCACATGACATCAGAGGACCGATATGTTCAGTAAAAGGTATTTTAAACCTTATCCAGCATTCTGAAAGCAATAGCATAAAGGATATTACTGAATATGTAAACATCATAAGTCAGGTAAACAGAAAAATGGAAGGTATTGTACTGAATTTAAGTAGCTTCCAATTCATCTACAATGATGACATAAAACTTGATGATATAGACCTTGATCTTTTTTTTGAAAAACTTGGATCTGCCATTTCTGAAATAGAAAACTATAAAGAAGTTGGCCTTAAATTAACTTATAAGGGACAACAATATTTCAGGTCTGAGTTTAATCTTCTTTTCTCTGTCTTCTTTAACCTGATTCACAATGCCATCGTCTTTATGGACAAAAATAAATCCGAAAGAAAAGTTATTTGTTCTGCAGAAGTAAGTGAAACAGGCTTAAGTCTTCAGGTTGAAGATAATGGTATAGGTATTGAAAAATACATTCAGGATAAAGTGTTCGGAATGTTCTTCAGAGGAAGTAACCTTTCGAAAGGCGCAGGACTAGGATTATATATTACCAAGACCATCCTGGACAGACTGAATGGGACCATTACCCTGATAAGTAATGAGAAAGAAGGAACCAGAATCAATATATTTATTCCTACGATTTCCTCATCTCAGCCTAGGAATTGGATAAATAACTAATTGATTTAATAACAGTTCCTGCTATTTATAAATTAACTGCAGGAACAGAAAAGAAGAAGTTAGCGCCATTATCCATGCTTGATTCTGCCCAGACACGGCCGTGATGTTTCATAACTATTCTCTGTATTATTGCCAATCCTACTCCTGTCCCTTCGAACTCTGTAGCACGATGAAGACGTTGAAACACTCCGAATAGTTTCTTATAGTATTTCATATCAAACCCAACCCCATTATCTTTTATAGAGTATATCACCTCTTCCCCTTTGATATCGGAAGTTATTTCTACGATTGGCTGTTCTTTTTTACTTGAATATTTCACAGCATTGGAAAGAAAATTAATCATAACCTGATTCAACAAATGAGAGTCCCCAAAACAGGGATGTAATGGAGCAATTATCCAGTTTACTTTTTTTCCTTCATGTGTAGCTTTCATTTCTTCGATGCAAGACTTGACAAGTAAATCCATATTGACAACATCTTTATTCACTTCTCTCTTGCCAATTTTTGAAAATGACAACAAATTGTCTATCAAGTCTCCCATCTTTTTTACATTAGAACCTACAATATTGAGCAGTCTTTTCACTTCCTCATCTACAACATCTGCGTGCTCTTTAAGAATTATCTGGGAATAACCATTTATAACTCTCAAGGGTGCTCTCAAATCATGGGAAACAGAATAGGTAAAGGCCTCAAGTTCTTTGTTGACAATTCTTAGCTCTTCATTTTTTCTTTCCAGGTCATCGTTCAGTCGCTTCAGCATATATTCATGATGATATATCCCGATGAACAATTTCACCTTGTTTATTAGTATTTCAGGTTGAAAAGGTTTGGTAATAAAACTGAATGCTCCTCTGTCGTAGCCTTTAAAGACGTTTACATGGTCTGTATAAATTCCTGAGATAAATATAAATGGCAAAGATGCCGTCTTTTCATCCTCTCTTAAAATGGCAGCCAGTTCATATCCATCCATTTCAGGCATCTGTATATCGATGAGTGCAAGTGAGAAATCGTGGTTCAATGTCTGCTTCAATGCCTCATTGCCGCTCGTCGCTCTAATAATTTCAACATCCAGATCCCTTAAGACCGTTTCTAGTGCGATGAGATTCTCTTGCTTGTCATCAACTATTAATATCTTAGGCTTGCTGAACATAGTTATAATATTTATATCCGAACCTTACTTCTTTATCCATATTTTCATCAATGAAATAAGCCGATCCAGATCAATCGGTTTACTTATATAATCATTAGCGCCAGCGTCTATACTTTTTTTCCTGTCTTCCTTCATTGCCTTTGCAGTCAGGGTAAGAACAGGAAGCTCCTTAAAGCTTTCCATGGACCTGATTTTTCTGATTGCTTCCAGACCATCCATTTCAGGCATCATTATATCCATCAGTACCAGAGAGATATCAGGATTATTAGTAATAGCCTCCAGTGCCTTTATGCCATTTTCTGCTTTTAACACATTCATTCCCTGCTCTTTCAGTACTTTGGATAAGGCAAAGACATTTCTCATATCATCATCAACAACAAGAACTTTTTTATCCCGAAATATATCTTCACTTTTATAAATCTCCGTGATCATCTCTTTTTTATGATCAGGAAGATTGCCTATAGTACGGTGTAAAAAGAGAGCTGTTTCATCCAGAAGCCGTTCTTCTGATTTAACCCCTTTAATAATAATGGATTTTGTTAGTCCCTGCAGTTCTTCACTTTCCTCTCTTGACAGTTCTTTTCCGGTATATATGATTATAGGAGGAACCTTTTCTTTATCCTTCTGTATTCTTTTAATGAGCTCTAGACCAGGCATATCAGGTAATCCAAGATCCAGAACAATACAATCAATATCAGCGCTACCCATCAGTTTTATAGCCTCCTCTCCGCTTCCAGCTTCCATACATTTTACATCACCATTGCCAATCAGCATCTTTATCGATTCCCTGTTATTCTGATCGTCTTCAACAATCAGAAGGTATTTCATTTTTTTATTTATGAAATTTTCAATTCTTTGAAATGCATGATCAAGCTCTTCCTTATCTATGGGTTTGATGAGATACTCCACAGCTCCCGCCTTAATAGGGTCAAGCGTCCTCTCCATTGCAGAAATAATATGAACCGGGATATGACGTAAAGCAGGATTATTCTTCAGTTCAAGAAGCACCGTTCTTCCATCCATTCCCGGGAGACTTAAATCAAGAATTATGGCATTCGGTTTAAATTTATCAGCAAGAACCAGTCCGTCTTCGCCACTAGATGCAGCCAATACTTTAAATCCTTTTGCAGCTGCCTGTCTTTTTAAAATCTGAGCAAAATTGAGATCGTCCTCTATGATCAAAAGTATTTTATCCTTTTTGCTTATTGCCAACCGATCATCAGCAATCCCCGGGTAATTAAGGAATTCTTCTTTCTTTTCAGAAGGTAGTGATTCTTCAGTCTTTATCTCTGAATGATTTCTGACCTCAGGTATAATCAATGGAATAATAATAGTGAAAACGGAACCCTGTCCAGGTTTACTTGATATTTTAATTTCTCCACCTAATAATTTTGCAAGCTCTCTAGATATAGAAAGCCCTAACCCGGTTCCGCCATATTTGCGGGATATACTTCCATCCCCCTGATGAAAGGCTTCAAAAATCGTGTTTTGCTTTTCAGCAGGAATTCCTATTCCTGTATCCTTTACATCTATTGCTATAGTGATATCAGAATTCCTCCTTATAAAAACATCGATACTCCCAGCTTCTGTGAACTTAATTGCATTCGATAAAAGATTCTTAATGATCTGATCCAGCTTTTGAGGATCTGTTTTGATATAATCAGGTAAATCTGAATCTTTATTTACCGATAACATTAAACCTTTTTCCCTCACCTGATGATCAAAATTACGATGAATATTTTCGATAAAGAGATTCACTCTTATATCTTCAATATTCAAATCCATTTTGCCTGCTTCTATTTTAGAGAGGTCTAGTACTTCATTGATCAGATGAAGCAGATCCACTCCGCTTTTATATACAATCTTCGCGCTTTCAACCTGGCCCTCATCCAGATTTCCCTTTTTATTTTCTGAAAGATCCCTGGACAAAATAAGCAAGCTGTTTAGCGGTGTTCTGAGCTCGTGAGACATATTGGCAAGAAACTGAGATTTAAACTTATTGCTCATCTCAACTTCTGTCTTAGCAGCCTGTAGCTCCTGATTCTTCATCTCTACATGTTGAGTCTGCTCTTCAAGTTCGATATTTGCTGCCTGCAATTCCTCCTGTTGCTGCTGAAGGTGCTGTGTTTGCTGTTCCAATTCTTCATTGATGAGCTTTAACTCTTCCTGCTGCACCTGCAGCTCCTCACTCTGTCTTTGAGTTTCTTCGAGAAGATCCTGTGTTTGCTTGCGAAGGATTGCGGAATATATAAATATGCCGATAACAGGCATTGCTACTTTGAAAAATTCTATTTCTGTTTCGCTAAATGGTTTTAACTTTCCTATCTCAACTACGCCAAGCAACTGCTCATCCTTTGAAAAAGGAAAAACAACAACATTTTCCGGAATTGCTTCAAATACAGAAGAAGATACTCTGAGATTTTCCTGTCTAAGATCAGTAAAGTGCCTGAAATCACCGTCTGCAGCGACCTGACCAGGAAGACCTTCACCAAAAGCATATTCTTTTCTGTGAATATCAGAAGGAGTAATAGCAAAGCTTGCGGCTAGTTTAACCGAATTATTATTCTCAAGATATAATGCCCCTATATCCGATTTTGTATATTCACTAAGAAAGGCAATAGCCTTCTCCGTAATCATTTCCAGCGATTGGTCTCCTCGCAATTTCTCATTGAGGAAGTTTAATCCTGATGTAAGCCAAGATAGACGGGCATTTGTTTTTACTGCGTCTTCAATAGTTGTGTTCATAATGTTCACTGCATTTCCTAAAAAGTCCTTCTGCGACTTTGGAACTACTTTTACAGAATAATCACCGTTTGTTATACTGCGCACACTTGTGGTAACTTCTCTGAAGCTGGATAGAACATCTTCAAGAGCCTTCACTACAGGTACAAGTTCATCCTTCTTGTTGTCATCAAAACTTAAATCTTCAAACTCTCTGGATGCAATTTTTGTAGCTACCTCAGAAATTCTTTCAATCCTGCCCGTGATTGCCCTTACAATCCAATATGTAAGTATAACAGATGCCAACAATGATATGACTACCAGGCTTGATATCAGCTTGATACTAGAATTATATGCCTCAAGACTCGAAGCTTTTACTTCCATCATTCTTGTCTTGTTAAGCTCATTTACTCTATTCAGCAGATCAATCATAGAAGCCCTTGGTTCTCTGGCGCTTTTAACTGAAAGCGTATAAGCAGGATCTACTTCATTCTGCTTTGCATATTTTATTATTTCTGTCAAAACAGACTTATACTTTTTCCATTCTGTTTCAAAATCATTCAAGAGAAATCTGGCTTCTTCATTTGACTTATATTTCAGATCTCTCAGTCTGCCATCGGCAAGCCGAACTGTTTTAGTTATCTCCTGTTCATATTTGTTTACTTCTGAAAGGTCTTTTTCTATAATGATATTCTTTTCATTTCTTGTTATATCCATCACTTGGTAAACAAGTTCGTTTGATAAGATAATGCGGTCTGTTGTCATTTCCACCAGTCTTGCCATCCTATCATTTAATATAGATAGTTGATTGATGAGATAAAACAATGAAGAAAACATAATAACCAGAATCAAAGATATACTGAGTATGAGCTTAGCTTTAATCGTTATATTCATATGTTGTATTTTCGGATCTATATTTGGGATTTACTTTAAGCATTCAGGATTAATAATCTTATTTCATATGTGACAAGGCCCTGTATTTCTTCTTAAAGATTTTATTTCTGACATCAAACGTTGAATAATTTTTCATTATAGAAGAAGCAGGAAAACTTTCATTCATTCCAAGACATAGAAATCCTCCATTTGCAAGGCTTTCCAAAAAGAGAGCGTGAACCTTTTCCTGAAGCTCTTTATTAAAATAAATCATAACATTCCGGCAAAGTATAATATTCACTTCGGAGAAGACCTTATCTGTAACGAGATTATGGTTAGCCCATACAATGTTTTTACGCAAATCTGAATTAATAATGATGCGGTTATAATCGTGCACAATGTAATCGCTCAATGAAGCTTTTCCTCCAGCCTGCTGATAATTTCTTATATACTTTTTTATTTTACTTTCCGGATAAACGCCTTCCATCCCCTGCTCCAAGGCATGCTGATTAAAGTCCGTTGCATAGATCATACACTTGTCGTATAAGTTCTCTTCTCTTAAAAGTATGGCAATGGAATAAACCTCTTCACCGCTGGCGATGCCTGCTTGCCAGATCTTCACGAAAGGATATGTTTTAATAAAAGGAATTACACTAGCTCTGAAGGCCTCATAGAAACTGGAGTCACGAAACATTTCAGTAACCTGAATGGAAAGATCTTTGAAAATGAGGGACGAAAAAACAGGTTCCGCTATTACTCTTCTCTTCAACTCTCCAAATGATCCTATTTGAGAAAGAGCCATCCTGTTTATCAATCTGCGTTTCAAATGATCAGGATTGTATTCCCTGAAATCATATCCATAAGTTTTATAAACAGATTCAAATAAATCATTAATCTCTGAAATCGTAATTTCCGACATCATTGAAAATAGTATCTTAAAACGTAATATGCTGAAATGCTGAACATTGACAATAAATTGTTATAAAGGGACGGATAAATAATCCAATTCTCATGTCAATTAAATACCAAAATATACTTTTTGTCGATAAATAACAATAATACCTCCACTAAAACGACAATAAACAAGACATAGAAATATGACACTTTGCTTTTATAGCAAAAAATAGATAGGAATTATAAATTGATATCAGAAACTATTTTTTTATTCACCTAAAAATGAATCTCTTAAACTTACCAGGCAAATAAAAATAGTTAATGCAATCATCAAAAAATCATCATCCTGTAAGCAGCAACTTTAATAATCAGACTCAACTTTAATATAATCCAGAATTGAATCTATCTCAGCCTTTGTGAAATTAAAGTTTTTCATTTCAGCTTTACCAAATTTATTGAATAACTCAACAGCATATGGATCTCCGGATTTTATAACAGCACTTGAGTTATTGATAAATTTATAAAGCCACTTTTTAGGTCTTCGCTTTACTACATCTTTTAATGCCGGTCCTACAACAACGTCATGAATACTATGACAAGCCCTGCAACTATCTTGAAATAATCGCTGTCCAGTTTTATTTATAATCAAAGAAATCTTCATCTGCCTTATTGCATTCCCGCATATAGGCCGCTCATCTACTACTCCACATACAAACTGTTCAGACTGCTTCTTTTCTTTTATAGAATAAAAGGCAAATAAAGATACCATAATTGCAAAAGCTGAAATTAGGGTTATCATCTTAAAAATTAAAATTAACTGGTATTTCCTCTTCATTACCTGATTATCATTACTTGTCTTTACTTAATACTATTCAACATAATCAGTGCTTAAAATTTTAAATTCAGTTCGCCTGTTTTGTTGATGTTCTTCTTCCGTTTTCGCACCTTTAATCAAAGGTTTGCTGGCATTATATCCTTTCGCTAAAAGTCTGTCTGCAAATATTCCTTTTGAGATTATATAGTCAGCAATCGCTTTAGCACGTTTACATGTCAGACATTAAGAATATTTGCCTGAGCCACGTTCATCACTATGAAGACTCACTTCAATTGTCAGCTTTTTATTTTTTTGTAAAAAAGATGCTATGCTATCAAGCAAATCATAGTTTTCAGAACTAATAATTGCCTTGTTAAAATCGAACAGAATATCCTGTGAGATCAAAACATCACCTATGTTAAAAGTAGTGTCCTGCAGTGTAAATTTCTGTCCGTAAGAGGTAATAACAGACACTAAGATGATGACACAGGTTATTATTAAATTCATATTATAAACTACTGACTGAGTATCCCGGATGATTCTCTTGTTCTATTATGAAGTCTTTGTAAAATTGGAAATAATTCCATCAGAACAAAAAATACTTTCTAAAATATTCTAACACTTTAACGATATTTTAGTATTACCTAAAACCCTCTATATATGAGCAATTTAAAACACTCTCTCCCTGGAGTTTCATTTGCTATATGCATTATGGTTATTGGTCTATACGGTATTTACCAAGCAACAGATTTTACTCAAAATAAAAATTCAACAGAGACTATAAAATTTGTTAGTAATTATGAGCATCATGAAAATGAAGATAAGGGTTCTATAGCTCCGGAACATATTGCTCCAATCGATACTTTACCTTTTGCGATACCATTACAACATCCTAAAAAAGAATCTAATGTGCATGTCATAGCCAAAGTATTAAAAATGATCTCTGACGGAATAGATAAAAATTATCCTTCTCATAGTGATTCATCAGGAACTGATTCTGTGAAATAGAATTGGATGGGAAAATTTTCCTATCAAAACTACTCCCAATATTCTCTTTCCAAATTTTTATCCTTCTATTTCATTACAACCATTTTGAAAATCAATAAGAATCAATATTTTAGAGTTCTATTATTTTGATTTTTTAAGCACAATGGAAAAGAAACCTTCTCAATCCTTATTAAATGTATATAGTCAGGAGAATTTATTAGCGGTACTCGACAGAATATCTGACGCATTTGTTGCTCTTGACAGAAATTGGTGCTACACCTATATGAACAAAAAGGCTGGAGAAATATTCGGCCGGGATCCTATAAGCATGATCGGAAAACATATCTGGACGGAATTTCCGGAAGGAATCGATCAGCCTTTCTATAAGGCCTATTATAAGGCAATGGAGACACAGCAATATATCTATCTCGAAGAATATTACCCTCCTTTTAATAAATGGTTTGAAAATAATATTTACCCATCTGCGGAAGGACTTACTATCTATTTTCGGGATATCACATCCCGTAAACTGGAAGAACAACAGATTCGGATAGATAAGGCCAGACTGCTGAAAGCACAGGAAATAGGGCAGCTTGGATATTGGGAGCTTGAGAAAAACAAAGATGTAATATGGGGATCAGAAAAAGCTTGTGAATTATTCGGATTCGCTCCGGTAGCTGCAGAAATACCTATAAGCAAAATCGAACCATTAATCAAAGAAATAGACAAAGTGAGAAGTGCCGGTCAAAAGCTTATTCAGGAGCATATGAAATATGATATTGAGGTGCAGATCTGTCCTGAGAATCAAGATATCCCAAGAATAATTTCTGCAAAGGCTGAGATTGCAGAAGGCTTGTTTGGTAATAACAAGATTATGGGAATAATCAGGGATATTACTGAACAAAAAAGAATTGAGATGCTTGAAAATCTGGAGAAATCAGTCCTTCAGCACTATGTCCAGCCAGATTCTTCAGTAGAGGAATTAATTACATTCCTTCTGAACGGTCTGAGAGATATTCATCCTGACATGCTTTGTTCTGTTCTTAAAGTGGAAAATGGCCGCTTATATAATTGGTCATCTCCACATCTTCCTGAAGCTTTTAATAAGGAAGTGGAAGGAACAAAAATAGCAATTGGTTACGGATCTTGCGGAAGCGCTGCATTTCTGAGAAAGAAGGTTGAAGTTTCGGATATATTCCATCACCCTTACTGGGATCATTATATGGAAATCATAAAAAATTTTGACCTTCGTTCTTCCTGGTCTTACCCAATCATCAATTCAAAAGATGTTTTGTTAGGAACATTTGCCATATATCATAAATCAATCAGGGAGCTTTCAAAGGAGGAAGAAAACAGTATAGATCGCGTCAGAAGAATTCTTGTATATGTAATGGAGAGAAAACTTGCAGAGACAGAAGCAAAACTATATAAAGAAAAACTTGAACTAGTGTTCAATTCCACAAATGAGATCATGTTCCTGATTGATATAGAAAAAGACGATGTCTTTAGATTTTCTACTATCAATAAAAGATTTCTTGATGCTACGGAGCTTTCCAAGGAGGACATTGAGGGCAAACTTGTTGAAGAGGTCATTCCAAATCCGTCTTATTCTCTGGTTTTATCTAAATACAAAGAAGCTATTGAAAAAAGAACGACTGTTTCATGGGAAGAAACCACAAATTATCCCGCAGGTGA
This sequence comes from Sporocytophaga myxococcoides, assembly GCF_000775915.1. Lineage (NCBI taxonomy): Bacteria > Pseudomonadati > Bacteroidota > Cytophagia > Cytophagales > Cytophagaceae > Sporocytophaga > Sporocytophaga myxococcoides. Next base: position 410,569 of record NZ_BBLT01000001.1, on the reverse strand, counting down.
GAAAAAAGGAATAGTGACTATATCTCCGGTCTTTAACGAAGACAATGAATGCGTGAATCTCATAGGTAATGTACATGATATTACTGATAGAAAAAAGGATGAAGAGAAAATCAAGAGGGCTAATGAAAAGTTAAAAATTAATAATGAATTAATTATTGAAAAGAATAAAAAATTGAAAGAAATAGCCTGGTATCAATCACATAAAGTAAGAGCTCCTGTGGCAAGGATAATGGGATTGATCAATTTAATTGAACTGAATAAGAAAAACGGAGATAGCAATGATGACCTTCTTGGATATGTACTGCAATCTGCTGTTGAATTGGACGAGGTGACCAGAGATCTTGTGGAAAAGATATCTGACTCGGATGCACTGTGATTATAATATGTTTCAAGATGTAGAATAATGTATGTGTCTGTTCACTGAAGTTTAAAATGATATATTCTGAGAGTGAAATATGTTGTATTATTCACTTTCATAGGTTTGTTTTTTACTTTTAGAATCAACTTAATTTTAGAAGAAATTCAATTAGTGATTATTACAGCAAAATTAATCTCCCGAGCTTCTGATATCAATTACATGTACACCTGTCTTCGGATCCACTTTTCGCCTTAGATGTTTATCTGATTTATATAAAACCAGTTCTAACGTTGGTCTTACATATCCTTCAACCAGATGGCCACCTACCGCCGACCCATCTTTTCTTCCGCATACAACATGCGCATGTATTTTGGGAATCTCATCTTCTATAGTTATATCTCCATTAAAGGATAAAATTTCCAACTGCTCATCGAAAGGAATTTTTATGTACTCTTTCTTGTCCCAATCGAAAAACGCGACAACTACATTTTTAAATGCACCAATCCCTTCAAAATGTCCAGAAGTGATATCATGATCGAAGGCGTATTTTTCAAGAGTACTGATGAGTTCATCCCCTTCCTGGAATACCAGTAGGGAGGTCGTCTCATGACCATGACTTAAAACTTTACTTTCCATGATATCCTCCTCATAAATAATACTAAATCTAAACAAAGCTTTCCAACAGCCTTCACTTATGATTTTAACAATTAAATGTCTGAAAAATGTTTCCACTCCCTTCCTTGAAAAAGCGGAACAAAATATTTTCAGAAATTTACAGATAAACTTTTGCCTCCTTTCAAGGGAGGAATTATTTAAACCTTTGCTTGTCTTCCCTGTTTTCTATCATTAAAAACATTTTCCGTGAAAGTGTTTATCATATTTATTCTGTTTATGTATTCTTCCCATTTATATGGGATATCTAAAAATTTATACAGCAAAAATTCTGATACACTTTATCTCAATATTGAGCAGGCAGAGCTTATATTTCTTGAGAAAAACTTTCAGCTTATTGCTCAAAAATATAATATCTCTTTTGCCGAGGCGGCAGTAGAGCAAGCAAGGTTATGGAACAACCCATCTTTTTTCGGAGAAATTGTACTTTATAATCCTAATGATCACAGACCTTTTGATTTTACAGACCAGAACGGACAGGTTGAACTGCACCTGCAACAGTTAATAAGACTGGCAGGAAAAAGAACGAAACTGGTAAAGATGCAGGAAACCAATAAAAGTATTGCTTTTCATACTTTTCAGGATGTATTAAGATCCTTAAAATTTCAGCTATATCAGGACTTTTATGCCATATATTACGACTTGAACAAGCTGAATCTGCTGACACTCGAAGAAGCTCAGCTTGAGGAGTTGTTAAAAGCTTCTGAAATCCGCTTAAAGGATGGGGATATTGCAGGTTATGACATATTGAGAATCAAATACGAATTACAAGACATAAGACTTCAAAAGGTATATATAATAAAAGACATCAATGATAATGAATCAGATCTGAGAATAATGCTTCGGTTAACGTCGAATCATTTTGTCGTTCCTGTAAAAAAAGAAAGCAGGCAGAGCATTACCAAATATGAATTACCAATACTGGAAGACTCAGCATTGTCCAGACGACCGGATTTAAAAGTAGCAAAGGATGAATTGAGTTTTTCTGAAATCAATTATTTATACCAAAAAGCAATTGCAATCCCCGATTTAATGATTGGTAGTGCCTATGACAGATTTGGAAATGCTTTTACTAATTATATCGGAGTGAACGCAGCTATAGATCTTCCGATTTTTAATAGAAATCAGGGGAACATTAAACTATCTCAACTTCAGAAAGAGCTTAAGGCAATAGCTATCGATCAGGCCACTTTACAATTGAAAGAGGAAGTGAACAACGCCAGTTTGCGTTTCCAAACTGTTTATGCTATTTATATAAAAATAGATCCGAATTATAAAATCGGTTTGGACCAGATACTTCTCAAAGCAGTTCAGTTATATGAGAGCAAAACTATAGGTATACTTGACTTCATGGATAAAATCAGAACTTATGAAAACGGAAAGATGGACTTATATGAAATTGAATACAACCTTATTATTAGTCAGATGCAAATAAACTATGTTACTAATTCCAACTTTTACTAAATGATCTTATGGTAAAAAATAAACGATCAATATGGATAGGTATAACTGTATTGCTATGTATTGCTTCGTTTTTATTAGGCTATCTGCTTTTCAAGCCATCAGCCAAATTAAAATCCCTCTTAAAGCCACAGGAAAGTTATTCTGAGTATTTCGTTTACAAGACAGATACTGCTAAGTTTCATGAGTTAAGCGATGAAATTGTTTTAAATGGCCGTATATCATTTGATGAAAATAATGTAGTTCAGATTTTCCCGATGGTTTCAGGTATTACTCAGGATATAAATGTAAATCTCGGTGATCCTATAATGAAAGGTCAATCTTTAGTATCAATAAAAAGCGGTGACATTTCAGAACTCCTAACAGTTTATCATGCGAGCAAGGCCAATTATGAACTGGCCCAGAAAAATTTTAAAGTAGCGGAAGATTTATACAAAGCTGATTTCAATTCAAAACTGCAATATCTATCTGCTAAAAAGGAACTTGAAAAAAGTAAAAATGAGCTCCAAAAAAACAAAGAAAACTTAGCGATTTTTGGTACCTCAGAAGACAGCAAAATCCCTCTTTCAATTATTAAATCCCCGATCAATGGCTACCTGGTTGAAAAGAATATTACCAATAACATGAAGGTGAGTAAAGATGGCAAGAACCTCTTCACAATTTCTGATTTGAACAAAGTATGGATATGGGGAAATGTTTTTGAAGATGATATATCTTCTGTGAAAGTAGGGCTAATGGTAAAGATTTCTACTGAAGCTTTTCCTAATAAAGAATTTTCAGGTACTATCGATAAGGTAAGTCATGTTCTGGAAGCAACAGCAAGGGTTTTAAGAATAAGAGTGGTAATAGATAATTCAGAGAAACTTTTAAGACCTGAAATGTATGCTAAGTTAAAAGTAGATGTACCTTCTCCTCAGCGCTTTATTGCTCTCGATCCTCGTGCTGTTATTTTTGATAAAGACAGCTATTTTGTGGTACAGGTGATTAATAAAAATCTGGTCATTAAAAAAGTAGAGATATTTCGAAAATCATCTCACCGAACTTTTATAGAATCAGGCGTTGACGAGGGTTCCATAGTTGTTTCCGAAGGAAGTCTGCTCATATACAACCATATCATGAATCATATATGATATGAATAAATTTTTATGTTATATAATATCTTTTTCAGTTACACACAGAATTTTCATTCTGCTTATGACTGCTTTAATGGCCTTAGCAGGTATATTCAGTTTTACCAGACTTCCTATTGAAGCCTTTCCTGACGTGACCAATACTAATATTATAATCATCTCTCAATGGCCTGGGAGAAGTGCACAGGAAATTGAACGCTTCGTAACTATTCCAATTGAGACGGAGATGAATATCGTTCCCAAAAAGAACACATTAAGATCAGTCTCACTTTTTGGCCTATCAGTAGTCACATTAATTTTTGATGATGGCGTAACACCTTTTGAGGCTATGACAGAAGTATCCTCAAGACTGGCAAATTCAGATATCCCTGATGAAGTAGTACCTGAAATACAAGCACCTTCAGGTCCTACAGGTGAAATTTACAGATACAGTCTGCAAAGCAAAACCAAAGATGTAAGAGAATTAAAAACAATTCAGGATTGGATTATAGACAAACAGCTAAAGTCTGTAGAAGGTGTTGCAGATGTTGTGAGTTTTGGTGGAAAGGTAAAATCCTTTGAAGTGATTCTTGACCCTCACCTGCTTGCGCAGTATAACTTCACTGCCATTAACGTTTATAATGCTCTGAAGAACTCAAATATTAACGTGGGCGGAAATGTCATAAAAAGTGGTTCAGAAGCTTTCGTGGTAAGAGGTATAGGACTTGTAAAAAATGTAGAAGACATCTCCAATATCATCATAGAAAATATTAACAGGGTTCCTATAAAGATTGCCAATGTTGCAGTTGTAAGAGAATCCTATTTACCTCAGATAGGTATTGTGGGTCTTGATAGTCTTGATGATATCGTAGAAGGAATTGTTCTGATGAGAAAAGGGGAAAATCCTGGAAAAGTTCTCCCTGACCTGAAAAAAAAGGTAAAAGAGCTGAATGAATTGATTTTGCCGGATGATGTAAAAATGAAAGTATTTTACGATCGATCCACTCTTAATAAATACACACTTCATACGGTTGGAGAAAATGTGATTACAGGAATTACACTTGTGACGCTTATCCTCTTTATTTTTCTTGCAAACTGGAGAATTACAATTATAGTCGCTATTGTAATCCCTCTTTCTTTATTATTTGCAATAATATTAATGTATCTGAAAGGAATGAGAGCAAATCTGCTGTCCATAGGGGCCATAGATTTTGGAATCATAATCGATGGTGCAGTGGTTATGACAGAAGGTATTTTTGTTGTATTGGCACACAAAGCTTACCAGCTTGGTTTTGACAAATTTAAGAAGAGAGGAAAGTTAAGTTGGGTAATTCAAACTGCCACTGAAATGGGGAAGTCTATTTTTACTTCCAAGCTTATCATTATTGCAGCCCTGCTTCCAATCTTTTCATTTGAAAAAGTAGAAGGAAAGTTATTTTCCCCTCTTGCCTATACTATCGGATTTGCGCTTCTGGGAGCTATGATTATCAGCCTTACCTTAATCCCTATGCTGTCTTATTATCTCATTCCAAAAGACGTAACAGAAAAAGAAAATTTCATCATAAAAAATCTCCTGAAGGTATATACTCCTTTAATCACGAAAACAATCAAGCACCCTAAAAGAACACTTATTATTTCCGGAGCTATTTTAGCGCTTGCCCTATTTACATTTCGTTTCGTAGGATCCGAGTTTTTACCGCATCTCAATGAAGGATCTATATATGTAAGAGCAACAATGCCCATGTCTGTTTCCCTTGAAGAAAGTTATTATTATACCAAAACTTTCCGTTCCATATTTAAAGAGTTTCCTGAAGTAAGAGGAGTAATGTCACAGACAGGAAGGCCTAACGATGGCACTGACCCTACAGGCTTTTTTAATATTGAGTTTTTCGTAGATCTTTATCCTGAAAATGAATGGAAGCGTGTCATTTCCAAAGATGAAATAATTGATGCCATTTCTCAAAGATTATCAAGATACCCAGGGATCATTTTTAATTTCTCTCAACCTATTCAGGACAATGTAGAAGAGGCTGTTTCCGGAGTAAAAGGAGCTATAGCAATTAAAGTGCTAGGACAGGATTTGAACCTTCTTGAAAAATCTGCTGACAAAGTTTATGATGTAATTAAAAATATCGAGGGAATAAAGGATTTGGGAGTGTTTAGAAATATTGGACAACCCGAATTAAAAATCACCCTTGACCTTTCCAAACTTGCTTTGTATAATATTTCTACCCAGGATTGTCAGGCAGCATTAGAGATGGCAGTAGGTGGAAAATCAATAAGCAAGGTCTTTGAAGAGGAAAAGAAATTTGACATGGTTGTCCGTTATGATGAAGAATACAGATACTCAGAAAAGAAAATAGCAAATATAATGGTGCCAACTTTAGATAATGTATCAAGAATTCCTTTAAAACAACTTGCTGATATTACCAGTGAGACTGGCCCTGCATTCATATACCGGGAGGGTAATCAGAGATTTATTGCAATAAAATTTTCGGTAAGAGGAAGAGATCTGGGTAGTACAATTAAGGAAGCTCAGGAAAAGGTTAACAAAGTTCTACACCTACCCAAAGGTTACAAAGTAGTATGGAAAGGTGAATTTGAAAATCAGCAAAGGGCTTTAAAGAGGCTAGAATTTGTTGTACCGATCAGTATTTTTATAATTTTCCTCATCCTCTATATGTCTTTCGGAGATGTAAAAGATTCTTTCCTGATATTAATGAATGTTCCATTTTCAATAATTGGGGGAATATTCGCTTTGTATATAACGGGAATCCATTTCAGTATTTCTGCAGGAGTTGGGTTTATTGCGCTTTTTGGTGTTTCCGTTCAGGGTGGAGTAATCCTGGTAAATACATTTAAGAGAAATTTAAAAGAAGGTATGGAACTTGAACAGGCAGTTAAAGAAGGTGCTACAAGAAGATTAAGGCCAGTAGTAATGACTGCTCTAATGGCTTCCCTTGGACTGCTCCCAGCAGCTATCTCTACCGGGATCGGATCAGAAACCCAAAAGCCACTAGCGGTAGTCGTTATAGGAGGACTTATCTCTTCTACGATTCTGGACATGCTCAATGTACCTAGTTTTTTCAATTTGATATACAGACGTAAAAAATCCTGATAACAGGAGGAATACCAAATAAAACAAGGATTTCATGCCAAGCACAACTATTTTTCAAGTTTACATTTTAGTCTCCGCATCTTTCAATAAAGAAGAATGGGAAAAGTCGAATAGAGTTGTATTTAAATAATCCAGAGTTTCCGCCATCCCAATCCCTTTTGTCTATTTTATTCCTGCAACTCATAAATGATGAAATAAAATATTTTATGTTTTTTTTAAAAAAACACTCAACTTTAGCTTTTATCTAAAAAAAACACCTCTTTATAACACAAAATAACACACTTAACGGCAACTGAGATTTTGCAAATTCGTTTTTATAACATAATATTGTATTATCAATTTTATTTTTATTTCCTATGGAAAATATCACCGGCAAATTAGATGAACACCTCTTGGATAATCTTTTAAAAGAAGCTTATCAAATCCTCAACCATTCAACCGACCTGAATGAAGACAGAGAAAAGCTTACGAACATTTTAAATAACCTGGTGTATTGGACTAATGAACAAAATCACTTAGAAAATTATTTTAATGAATTCCAAAGGATGATTTGTCTGATGGCTTCACTCGATTTTTCAGGAAGACTATCACTTAACCCCTCACTTAAAACCTTCCAGAATTTAATATCTGTTAGTCTGAATACTTTAAATGAAGAGCTAGAAGATAAAGTATTTCCTAAAGCTCTTGTCAGGCTCACTATAGACAAACTTGGACTTAAGAACACGGTTATCATTCAAACCAATAAAGACGGATATATAAAACTATTTCATACGGATAGAACCGACTTATATCCTGATGCAGAATTATTCGACAATTTGCAGATTAGTGCTTTTATAGAAGATATGGAGGAAGTTGAGAAAAAGATTTTCAGTGCAGGAACGGATCAGATATTTAAAGTAAAGTTAAAATCAGGCTACAAAGATGATGCAATATTAAAAATTGCTACCAATCAGTTCTACAATATATCGGAAGGGACTGTTTATATCATCCAATTACCTTGTTAACTATCAGAAAAAGAAGCCCCCGAAACCTTTTGCTTCAGGGGCTTTTTTCTTACCTTACTTCATTGGGCATTAAGTTTATCAATGCCATCTGGTAACTATCCTTCATTTGTAAATATCCAACGTTTGAATAACTGATTACACCGAATTTTTTCTTATTCTGGGAAGCAGTAAAGCCCAGATTTATTGGTGAAACAGCAAGCTCCTTTGCTCTCAATATAGTTTGCCACAATAGCTGAGGATAAATATCATAATCCAGGTAATCATAGTTTAACCCCGCATACAAAGGACAATAGCTGTTACCTGTTTTGTAGCAAAACATAACAGCTACTACAATTTCCCTATCTGTTGTGTTATCTCCTTTATAAGAAAGCTCTATCACCTCCCAATCAGTATCTTCAATGATGTTCTGAAAAAAATTTTCAGGTAACACAAATGTATTCAGCTGAACGCTTTTCTGTGCAGTGTTCCTGTATAGCTGATACCATAAAGCAATACGATCATTATTACCACTGTAAACTTTCACATTAAAGTCATCTTCACTTTTAAATACTCTCTGCTTTAGATATTGCTTTCTGTGCTTATGGAATCTATTCAAAAATTCCTGTTTATTATTCCATTTCAGATCTTCTATCACATGGGTCTCTGGCAACTGATACCTCACAAAACCATGATGAATAAAGAAATCGTTAATTTCAGTATCATTTGCATTCATATCTCGGATTAACACCTGACCGATGTTAACTTTCTCTGAAAGCTCTGAAACAGTATCAAGCAGAAGCATCAATGCATTCCTCCAATCATTATTGGATTTATCCAGATACAGGTGATCTCCTTCTGATATAACGGTTCCCATTACCAATGCCTTTGAAGTGAGATAATATGGATCATGCTTTCTTTTCTCTTCAATCTGTTCTGAAACAGAGGCAGGTGAAAGCATATCGCTTTTAACAAGTGCTTCTGTAAAGAATGTAGCAATAATGGGTTTATTATTGGAATCATAGATAAAATAATAATGGAATTTCCAGTTATCCTCGGGCTTATCTGATAACTGAAAAGTTCTCTCCATTAACTGCAATGCCTTATGTGTAAAAATGCCCCTATGACCCAATAATTTATTCCACAATGATTCAGACACTTCATTTATACTATCAGTGTGCGAGACTCTGAAATAGTTCTGTTCATTCTTTACTACCGGTATAAATTGATTGTTATCAAAATTGGATACTTTTCTGAAAGCCCTCTGAATATCTTTAAAAGTTCTGCCTTCCTCTTTTAATGCCAGAGGGAAATGTTTGACTAATGCTTCTACCAATTTTTCAATATCTTCAAGAGTTGTATGAATTGTGACAGTAAACCGTATGCCTGTACAAATCTCCGGTACCGCAGGAAAAGCTGCTATATTGACATAAAATCCTTCCTTTATCATCCGCTCCACAAGATTAAATCCCACGCTCATCATTCCAAGCCCTATAAAAAAAATGGGAGTTTCGGGATCTGATATATCCGGCAATTCATATTTCTTCAATAACCTGTGACAATAACTGATTTTTTCTGCAAGGAATTTTTGCCTTACTTCTATCTCTCCTGACAGATGTATCTTTGCTGATGCAATACTTGCAGCAAGAATAGATGTAGCCTGCTGGCCGGAAAAAATTAAAGGTCCTGAACAATTACGTACTTTTAATGCAAGTTCCTGATCCGGGATCACGAATATGGCCCCAATGGTTCCGAAGCCTTTGGCCATACCTGTACATAAAATCATTTTAGGATGAAGACTGGCTTTGCTTAATATATAACCGGTGCCATTCTTACCAAATGAGCTCATTCCATGAGCATCGTCAACATAGAGATAGAAGTTTTTATAATGGTCTGCAAGACTTATCAACTCATTGATTGGAGCAACATCCCCATACATTGAATAGACCCCGTCACACATATACCAGATTCTATTATATTTTGCTCCAAGCTCCTCTATTTTCTTTTTTAACTCCGACAGCTGATTGTGTCTTACAATTGTTAAGTGAACTCCATTCAACTGCATTTTTCTAGCGGCATCCTGTACGCTTGAATGTACTTGCTGATCCATTATAATAGCATCTCCTTCTTCTAAAATTACAGGCATCACACCATGATGCCCTATTGAAAGTGACGATGCCAGCACTATGGGGGCATCAAACATTCTACGAATAAGATCTTCAAGTTCAACATAAAGCGTACTGGAAACATATGCCCTTGAAGAAGGATATTGAATACCATACTTCCTGATCGCCTCAATTGCTGCTTCTTTTAGCCTCTCATCCGTTTCTAATCCAATATAAGAGTATGACCCAAAATTGATTAATTCCCGGCCTTTTACAGTAATGATTCTTCCGTCATAAACAGTGTCTTCTGCTACAAGCTGGCTAATACCCCTCTGTTTTGCCTCACTGACAATTTCATTTACTAAATTCTTTTTTTTTTCATAAATTTTGCGACGTTTAATTAGGTAAGATTGTATTCCAATTGTTGCCTAATTACGAGATCGACATAAATCGGGATGAAAGAGAATCATATAGTAAGCAAATATTCAGAGACTTGGCTGGAGAATGGAGTAATCCTCCAGGTATTAAATCAGGAGTACAATGAAGTAGACCTCCCCATGGCCAGGCAACTTGTTGAGGATAGAAAAATAGCTGCGGGGAATGCTATTCGTCCTGTTTTAGTGGAGGTTAAAAATGTTATTTCGGTTCGGAAAGAAGCTAAAAAATATTACAACTTACCTGATTCTTACCAAAACCTGAGTGCCATAGCGATGCTGGTTGACAATTATATTGCTAAAACAATAGGTAACATTGTCTTTAAACTTCAAAATAACCCTGTTCCTACAGAACTATTTAATGATAGATCCAAAGCATTAAATTGGCTTGAAAGATATAAGAGAAAAGAGTAATGTGAGTAACAGCAACAGGTGGTTGATTTTTATGCTGCTTTTGATGTGAGAGGAGAAAGACCTCAAATTTATTATAATACTAAGCCGGAATAAAAAAGCTTCCGGCTTAGTATTATTACTTTAAATCTTAAAGTGTAACTTGTCTGGGTGCTCGGCCCTCTGATTTAATCTAACCCAGGTAGGATCTTAATGCTTTACTCCTGGAAGTATTTCTTAATCTTCTCGTAGCTTTCTCTTTGATCTGCCTTACCCTTTCTCTTGTAAGATTAAATTTCTCGCCAATTTCTTCCAGAGTCATTGAGCTTTTATTATTCAACCCAAAATACAGACCTATAACCTCTGACTCTCTCAATGATAAAGTAGATAAAACCCGTTGCACTTCCATAGAAAGAGAATCCATTATTAACTGAGAATCGGGAGTTGACTCATTTTCATCAGAAAGAACGTCCAACAAGCCATTTTCTTCACCTTGAGCGAAAGGAGCATCCACTGAAACCTGACGACCTGATACTTTGAGATCTGCAATTACTTCCTCATTAGTTACTCCCATTAATTCTGCAACTTCTTCAGTAGATGGTTCACGTTGAAATTTTTGCTCAAGTTCTGAAAAGGCCTTTGAAATCTTGGTTAGAGAACTAACACGATTCAAAGGCAATCGTACTATTCGTGATTGCTCTGCCAATGCTTGCATGATTGATTGCCGAATCCACCAGACTGCATATGATATGAATTTAAATCCGCGTGTCTCATCAAATTTTTGTGCTGCTTTTATTAATCCCAAATTGCCTTCATTGATAAGGTCTCCGAGAGTCAGTCCATTATTCTGGTATTGTTTAGCTACTGAAACTACAAAACGCAAATTGGCTTTCGTCAGTTTTTCAAGTGCCACCTGATCTCCTTCCTTAATCCGCTTTGCAAGCTCCACTTCAACTTCAGCAGTAATCAAATCCACCTTTCCTATTTCTTGTAAATACTTGTCCAGGGATTGGCTTTCACGGTTGGTAATTTGTTTACTAATCTTAAGTTGTCTCATGTGTTACTATGTTAGTTATAAAATAATTATCGAATAGAAATTCTACCAACCCTTGAGCTTATATATTAAAATCGCTGAATAAATCTGATGTTAAAATACGGTGGCAAAAGAAGAATTACACCAATATACACAAAATAAACCATATATCTAAAAAGAATACATGTTTATCGTTAAATTAAAATCTGGCTTTCAGTAACATTTGTTTACTTAAGACATGACTAATCCACAAAATATGAAAGCGAAGTCATGAGATCATCTATCTTCAGGAAGAGCTTGCAAGCCTGAAACCATGAGTATTATGATAGACATCTTGCCAATATAGGATATTTAGGGGAATTATATTTTCCTAACTTAGTGATACAGTAATTGGGCATGCACACATATCTGTGATGAATTATAATTCAGCTGATTTAACATTCTTAAATGGATGTTTAACAGATTATCTCTGTAATAAAAGAATCATGATCGTTCAGAAACTCTGATGCTTGCCGAATCATTGTTACTGCAGATAAAAAAAAAAAGAAAACCACTCTTAGTAAAGTAGTTTTCTTTTGAGTCAAATTTTAAATAAAATATCTATTAAGAACTTCTTAGTTCAAGACTTGCACGTTCACTGCATTCATACCTTTTTTACCTCTCTCAAGATCAAATTTAACCTGATCGTTCTCACGGATTTCATCAATAAGGCCTGTAGAATGTACGAAGATATCTTCATTAGAATTTGATGATGTAATAAACCCAAATCCTTTTGAGTTATTGAAAAATTTTACTTTCCCTTCCATTGTTATATATTTATTATTATTAAAAAACACTGAATAGTCTTATGAATTGACTTCATAGGTAGCAATAATTATTCTGCTAATTTGATCTTAGAAAAGAATGATTATAAATTAAGAAAGGGTGAGAAAAACTGAGGTACGATTAATACAGAGCAGCTGAAAAACACAATAACTTAAATGCTCACGCAAGCTCAGCATTTAATTCGAACAAACCTAATAAAAGAACAAATATATTCCTTTAATTTCAGAGTTTTCGATTATGATCACTTTTTCGATCTGATTGGCACCATCGTTTAAAGCGCACATATCAATTATAATCATAATAGGTTCAGGCCTCTGATTCAGTTAAAAGAAAATAGATATGTCTTTAAATATTTATTTTTAAATAGTAATAAAAGCCCAAAGAATCACTTTAGAAATAAATAAAGTCACAACCAATGAGGAAGTGACTTCTGTTTTAAAGTTCATAATTTAACTGCTCTTATCTTTTCCCTGCAGGTTCCCGAATATATGTCGCCCCTTCTTGCTGATGCTGCAGTTTAATATGTCCCTTTGGTTCCTTTTTCATGCTCTTATCAGCCTTTACTCCTACCCCACCTTTGGTAATGGTCACGCCACCATCGACTGAATAGAGTGCTCCGGTGACGTAAGAAGCTTCATCCGATGCAAGGAACAAATATACATTCGCAATTTCTTCAGGTGTTCCTTTTCTTCCTATTGCAGTAGCATTTACAAAGGTTTCTACCATTTCATCCGTTGCCTGACTTTCATTTGTGTTCAGCCAGGAAGTATCTATAGGTCCGGGACAAACACAATTGGCTCTTACACCATACCTCGCCTGTTCGATAGCAACACCACGCATGAAAGAATGGATAAAAGCTTTGGTTCCACCATAAGGAGTATTATCCGCTATTCCGATCTTACCAGCTTCAGAACCCGCAGACACAATGTTTCCTTTACTTTTCTGAAGCTCCGGCAAAGCATATTTGGTCATCATGAATACCGATTCAATATTGTTTTTGACAAGATAACTGAATGCTTCATTCGAATAATCTGTTAATTCATTAATCTCTGGAAATACTCCTGCATTATTGATCAGAATATCAAGTTTTCCAAAATGATCTATAGCAGTTTGGATACATGCTCTTGCATTTGCTTCTTCAGAGATATCTCCTTTAAAAACCACCGCATCGCCACCTTCTTCCTTTATAGATTTTACTGTATCATCTACCGGATCTTCAGGAAAGCCACATACTACTACTTTCGCTCCTTCCTGCGCAAATCTTTTGGCTATAGCCTCTCCTATTCCTGTTCCCGCTCCCGTAACTATAGCTATCTTATTCTCAAGTCTTCCCATATCTTCTCACAAAAGCTCTTACAATAAGAAACATGCGATATACTTTATCAGTTCAACTTTAGAAATCAGTAAATGAATTGAACATCTACCAGGTAATTTCTTTTAAAACATATGGTAATGAACTTTATGTTGCTTGAGTTCATATTTACTATGAGTTGGAAATAAGTCAATTAAATGGATCAGCAAAAACCCTCAAGGAAAGAGGCTTTTGTTTGTATACTAAAACTTCTGAGCCCATTATTATTTTTTAGCATGTCTGCAGATAATACAACAATTTTTCATTTGCCCTGTTGTTATAAATTGTTTTAAATAATTATGGCAAATTCTAAGAAAATAGGTTTTAATGCTACCTGGTCAATGTCTGTTGGCGGAATGGTAGGAGGAGGTATATTTTCTGTTTTGGGATTGATAGTTCAATCCGCAGGTCAATGGGCATGGTTTAGTTTTTTTATTTCAGGTATCATAGGATTCATTGCTGCCTACAGCTATTGTCAACTTTCCATAAAATATAAAGAAGGCGGAGGAGCTTTCACCTATTTAAGGGAAATAAACAGAAAAGGATTTGCAGGAGGACTGGCCTGGGTATTAATCTTCGGTTATATTCTTTCCCTTTCAGTTTATGCATTTACCTTTGGACATTATGTTTCACATTCATTATCAAAAGGACCACTTTTCACTAAAACATTATCATTAGGAATCGTTGCCATTTTAACACTGGTCAATTTAAGAGGTGCAAAAGATTCTTCAGGAGTAGAAGTAATAATTGTGTGGGGCAAAGTAATTTCACTTGTTGGTCTTGCTGTAATTGGCTTGTTTCACTGGAATACTGAAATGCTGACAAAGGGTATCGAGCCAAAAGGAATTGGAGATTCATTAGTAGGTGCAGCGACAATTTTTATTGCCTACCAGGGATTTCAGTTGATCACCTATGATTATAAAGATATAGAAAATCCTGAAAAAACATTGCCATCGGCAACGCTCTCCTCTGTACTATTTGTAATTTTGCTTTATATCATAGTTACCCTGGGTACTACAATGCTGGTAGGAGCGGATATAATGATAAAAGACAAAGAAGTGGCCTTGTCAGTAGCAGGTAAAGCAGCTCTAGGTCAGTTTGGTTATGTTGTTATGACTATAGCTGCTGCGTTTTCTACTGCATCTGCCATCAATGCCACCTTATTCTCTACCAGCAGATTAATTGAAAGCATAGCTAAGAAAAACGATTTACCCGAATCCTTTACAAAGGAAAATCAAAACAAGATTCCATATATAGGTTTAATAACAATAGGAATTCTGTCTGCCGCTTTGGCGATGTTAGGTTCTTTAAGCGATTTAGTAAGTGCAACCAGTCTTATATTTCTATTCACGTTTGGGGTAGTATGTTATATAGCCTATCACGACAAAGTCCGTTTCCATTGGTTATGCTTATTGGGAACTATAGGCTGTATAATAGCCATCATAGTAAGTGTGATATCCTTATTTGAAAAAAGTCCGATTGCACTGGTGTGTTTAGCAGTTTTGGTACTGTTGGCGGTTTTCGGAAGACGTTTTATTCTAAAAGGAATGAAGCAGCAGTAACAAAAGCACTAATGAAAATTTAGATTGGTCTTGCTCGTGGCCGGCAATGTGCCATACTGTTGTGTCACATTTATCTCTTGCTGTTGCTCAAACTGTTGCTCCTTTCTTCCTCTGGTTGAAGCCTATTGACTTCAACTGGCTTTCGAAATATAAACAAGATTACTTTTATAGGACCTATTTGGGTATAGTAAAATAAAAATTACTCCCCTTCCCTAATTCGCTTTCTACCCCTACTCTTCCAGCATTTGCCTCTACAAGTTGTTTTACTATTGAAAGTCCAAGGCCGTGACTTTCTATATTCTCTTTGGTATGTGCTATTTCAAACCTATCAAATATTACTGGCAACTTCTCTTCTGCAATACCCGAACCATTATCACGGACACATATTTGATAATAGGTATCAGTTTCAATGGACCCTATCTTAATATCAGGGTCATTTTTGTCCATATATTTAATAGCATTCCCAATAAGATTCTGTAGAATCTGCTTCAGAGAGGACTTGTTATAAGTAACTACAGGCAATGAATATGAAATATGAATATGAAAATGAGACGGGGGATTTAATGTAGTTAGGACATCCTGGCAAAGGTTCAAAAGATTGATAGGTTCTTCAAATTGCTTCTGCTTTTTTGCCGATTTCAAAACATTTTCAATAATGCTTTTCATATCTTCAATCTTTCCGACAACCATATCTAACATTTTCATCCCTTCCTCATCCAAAGGTCTTGACTGACAATCTTCTTTAATAAAAGGTACTAATCCTTCAATTACCGAAAGAGGAGCTTTAAGATCATGAGAAATGATATAGGCATAATTATCAAGCGAGGCATTCAACATTTTCAAATTATCAATGCTAATGGACAATTCTTTCGTTCTGTCATTCACACGGTTTTCAAGCTCGGAATTAAGAGTCTACAATTGTTCAAGAATCTTAACCTTTTCTGTAATGTCCTGAACAAATCCCGTGATTTTTATTATTTGATTATTTTCATTCCTAATTACTCTTGCTTTTCCATAACTTACTCCTGGCGAAGAATCTTTCCGCATGAATTTAAATTCGTATTCAAATTCGTCCTCATGAAAAACTGTCTCGGTAAATAATTCTTTAATATAATCTTTATCTTCGGGATGAACCATCATAAATAAATTGTCCTCTTTAGGTTCGAATTCATTGGGTTCGTAACCATAGATCCTGAATAATTGATCAGACCAGATGGCGCTTTTATTTTCAATATCAAATTCATAACTACCAAGATTTGCCATTCCCTCAGCAAGAGTCAAAAGGATTTCCTTTTTCTGGATTTCATGTTTACTTCTTTTCCATTCGGATATATCCAGCACTGTGCTTATTATTTTAATTGGCTTTCCCTGGTTGTTATAAAATACTTTTCCCCTCGACCAAACATATTTAATTAAATTGCCTGGACATAAAATTTTATATTCAATATCGTAAGGCTGATGGTCAAAAATTGCTTTCTTAATTGTCTGGTCTGCTTTTTCCCTGTCATCAGGATGAATGAATTCCTCAAAGGGATGAGTTTCCAATGTTATAGCATCTATATTTTTTATGGTGCCCGAACAAAGTATTTCAATCATTTCCGGACTTAAGGTTAATTTCCTGGTCACAAAATTCCATTCATAACTGCCTATTTTACCTAATGCCTGTGATTGTAGAATTATTGACTGAAGGTTTTCTAATTCAATATCCGCCTCTTTTTGTTTGGTGATATCATCAAAGGTAACAATAAGTTCAGTTTCACTTATTTTAATCATTCCGTTCTTATACCATTTATTAAGACCTTGAAATCCATAATAAAAATCTGTTTTAATTGATTCGCCTGTTTCTATTACTTTTACTTGCGAATCAAAAACTCCTACATCTTTCAGATAAGGATATTCTTCTAGCTGTCTTTTCCCAATGAGGTAAGTTCGTGTATTGCCAAGTAATAGCTCAGCCCAACGGTTTACAAGGATATATTCAAAATCTATAATTTGATTAGAGGAATCTCTTATTACCTTGAATAATAAAATTCCTTGCTCCACCGATTCAAATACTGTCGAAAAAATACCGGCTTCATTCACTAATTTTTCTTCAAGTCTTTCCCTCATATTGAAAAGAATGATACACAATCCTTAACCTGTTTGATTTACTTACTGGTTTCCACTTCTTGATAACAATTATCATTTCCAATAAGTTATCAAAAACCATTTTTATTATTTCTATTCTTATACTATGGAATTATTACGCAAGCTATTCGAATCTGACTTTATGCCTCACGGGCATTGTTATTTTTGGAAGCCAGAAATTTATTTGACCAATGCGATCAGTGACAGCATCATCGCTATAGCCTATTTTACCATCCCATTTAGTATCGGATATATTGTTAAAATCAGAAAGGATTTTAAGTATTACTGGTTATTGATTCTATTTGCCATTTTTATTCTGGGGTGTGGAACAACACATGTTATGGATGTAATAAACATATGGAAGCCTTACTACCGTCTTGATAGCTTGTTTAGAGTAATTACCGCATTGGCATCTATAGGAACAGCAATTGCCTTACTTAAGTACACCCCTGAAATAATATTGATACCTAACGCAGAAGAATTCAGAGGGATAAATGTAAAACTAAAAGAACAGATCGCATTATTAAACCAAAAAGAGGAACAGTTACGTATCGCCCAGGTTCAATTATCCAAAATAAATGAAGAGTTGGAAAAAAAGGTAATTGAAAGAACTGCTGATTTAATAAATGCGAATGAACAGTTATCAAAAAGGTCTATTGAGTTGGAAAAAAGTGAAGGAAAACTTAGAACCTTAGCAGACAATATACCTAACCTTGTATGGATTGCAAACAAAGAGGGAGAAATCTCATGGTATAACAGCAGAATGTATGAATACACAGGTAAAACACCGGAAGAAATGGAAGGTTGGGGTTGGCAATCAGTGCATGATCCTTCGATCCTACCGTTAGTAATTGAGAAATGGCAAAATTCCATATCCACCGGACAACCTTTTCAAATGACTTTTCCGATGAAAGGAAAGGAAGGTAATTATAAACATTTTCTTACAAGGGTAGTGCCAATAAAAAATAAAAAGGGAGAAATTGAAAATTGGTTTGGTACCAATACTGACATCACTCAGGAAATAATGGCACAAAAAACCTTAGAAGAATTGGCATATAGTCAACGTCAGTTTAAATCAACGTTTGAACAAGCAGCAGTAGGCATGGCCCATGTTGCAGAAAATGGAAAGTTCATTTTACTGAATCAAAAGTATTGCGAATTGATGGGATATTCCCTAGACGAGCTTATTAATTTATCTTTTGAAGATATTACATATCCTGATGATATTAATGCCGATTTGGAACTATTTCAAAAACTCAAAGCAAAGGATATCCCTAATTATAAGATTGAAAAAAGATACATTAAAAAAAATGGAGAAATTTTTTGGGGAAAACTTACCCGTTCCATTGTTTGGAATGAAAAAGGAAATTTTGAATACGCAGTTGCTATTGTTGATGATATAACCATACGTAAGCAAATCGAAGAAAAGTTAATACACTCAAATATTGAATTAAAAAAAATAAATAATGATTTAGATAATTTTATATATACCGCTTCTCATGATTTAAAAGCTCCTATCTCTAATATGGAAGGACTTCTACATACTATTTACGATGAAACCAAAAATATATTTACAATAGATGTTCTTCAGCTTTTGAAAATGATGGAAGAATCTATTGACCGGTTGAAGATTACAATTCAAGACCTGACAGAAATCAGCATAGTTCAAAAAGATATTGATAATAACCGAGAGCTCATTTCTGTCTCCGAAATTTATAACGAATACATGGAAGATCATAAAGCGGAGTTAGCAAAAAGCAATGCTATATTCACCACTGACTTTAAGGAAAAAGAAGTTTACCTTTCCAGGCAGAATTTCCGGACTATTTTATACAATCTGATCAATAATTCCATACAGTATCATCATCCGCAACGCAGGCCTGTCATTCATTTAAATACTTATCGAGAGAATAATTTTTTAGTTTTTAAAATAACTGACAATGGAATTGGATTTGACATGAGCCAAAAGGATAAAATTTTTAGAATGTTTAAGAGATTGCACGCACATATCCCCGGATCTGGGGTTGGTTTGTATTTAGTTAAAAGAATTGTTGAAAACTCAGATGGGAAAATAGAAGTCAATAGTGAACTTGAAAAAGGCTCTGAATTCAGAATATATCTACCAATTATTGATACAATTTAAATATGAAAAGCTCAAACAAACTTAAATTACCTACTGATTATATTCACATAATTTTTAGGTTAAATCTATTACTTACTTTTGGAAGATTTTAAGAATGGAAAGTTTTAATAGTATGCATCTATACTAAATTGCTTCTCCCTGGCCAGTACTGAATCACCTTTATCTCTTGCTGTTGCGCAAACTGTTGCTCCTTTCCTCCTACCCGGCCGGTGTCTGCACCGGACGGAACCTTTCCAAAAGAGTTGCAATAAATAATACCGAGTCCCTTTTTTTATTTATCACTTGGAAGGCGATAAATGATATTCTTTTATCACAGATTACAGAGAATATTTTCGTTAAGCAGTGATCGAAAGATTCCGGCTACTGCAGACACCGACCGGGAGTCGATGCTTCACAAATTCAGATGACAAAGTAAAGATTCTTTAAGTTGGCGGCTACGGTGCAGACACAGGCTGGCGAGTGGGAAGTCGGGTCTGTGAAAACGAGAAATAGCAGTTATTAAAAACAGGACAAATACATCAGTAAATGTCCTGTTTTTTTTAAATTCCTGATTTTATCTTAAAGCGCTTTCACAAGAATGTCATCAATTGACCACTTGTCGTTTGCCAGTCCGGAAGCCGCTCTGATATGGAGCTCCTGGATATTGGTTGCTCCTGGTAAGTTCCATCTTCCTTTCGGCAAGCTTGCCCAATAATACCAGCCACCATTTGCAGCTTTAAACCACAATGTAATTGGAACACCAGTCACATTGATCTGAGTTAAATCAAAATTGATTCTTCCTGTTCCGCTTCTCTGCATATAAAAAGCAAACCAGTCACTGCCAAACATAGAAGTGGCCTTAGGGTTAGGTTCATTAGCAGGATCAAATAACCCTCCGATATGGTAATGTTCACCTGTATTATGAGGAAGGAAGGCTGTTCCTGGTCCATTGCTCATCCATGCATATCCCCAATCGTCTCCTCCTGTACTTTGAATATAGCCAGGCCACACAACAAATGAATTGTTACAGATATTGGGATTCCAGGTGCAGGATGTCCTGTCGCCAAAATGAATGTAGGTAGCGGCTCCTGCTGTTCTTAATCCAGGATAATTATCTGCAGGAATAACTTCTTTTACTTCAATGGCTGAAGATTCGTTTATCAATCCTGCGCTTGACGACTCTTTGGTGGTTATGGCAGCAGGAGGATTAATCTCTTCCTTATTTGTTTTGGGTTCATCCTCTGCCTTTTTACAACCAATAGTAAATAATAGACCTGCACACAATAAATGAATGCAAGCAGACTTTGCGTTTCTAATAAAAAAAGTTTTTCTCATAGTTTTAGTGGTTTGATTGATTAACTGGTTTAAAAATTACTTGAACTAAATTTCTTCATAGATAAAGGAAAACTTTTTAGTTGAATGTAACTTTTGTTGCATTCAATCAAAAAGTTTACACCTAATAATCAATTCATTAACTGCCTACTCCGGCATAAATTTAAAAATGCGTTTAATTATAAATTGGCAAGTAAAACTTCGCTTAAATCAATCAATGATGATATGGTAGGCCCTTCAGGACTGGTCTTAAAACTATCATTGCTTTACAAAATCAACTCCTATCAATTTCTCATAATTCATTGTCACATCTATTAGTTTTATTTAATTTCATGGAATTTTAAAATTGGAAGGTCTTATAGATCTTAATTAATCATTACAATATTCCGGATCACAAGAACGAAATTCCTTTGGGATTTAATTATCAAAACTCAAATGATTAAAAAAATAGTATTTGTATTACTTATAATCCTGTTATTAGCTGACTTAGGATATTCATTTTTACAGCATTATCATATGCCTTTTGACGGTGATATGGCCAGTCATATTATTCCAGCAGATGAAATAAAGCCTATACTTAGCAGCCCATTTGGCTTTAAGGTTTTCCAAGAAGGTATTACTTATCATAATCCAAACAGATTTTTTTGTCACTGGAGTTTTTATAAATTCTTTAATACAATACCATTATTTCTTCAGAAATTTGCTTCCCCTGTTGATAGTGCTTACTTATCGTGCGCTATAGCCAAAATATTGATTCAGATAACACTTATAGCTTTGCTGGCAATATCGATCTCAGGAAGCATATTTAAATTTGATTTTTTACTGGCAGCCGTTTTAATTTCACCATTATTTCAGGCCAATGGATATCGAAGTTATATGGGAATTATTGACCCGTCAATTACGTACACCTTTTTTTATGCCCTTCCGACCATCTTGGTTATAATATACTTTATGCCTCTTTTCATGAAGTACTTTTATTCTATTGAAATGAAAGGATATAAATACATTAAATATTTATGGACTCCTCTTGCATTGATCTCCAGCTTGAGCGGGCCTCTAAATCCTGGGATATCCTTAGTAATTGTATTACTTCTGTTCCTTCACAAGCTCACAAAAAATGTAGCGAAATCAGAAATAAAAAACTGCCTTTTAAAACTGAAATATGCCATTCAGCAAATCCCTAATGATTATTACTTCTTCTCAATACCGATAACTATTTTCTCAATCTATTCATTATTCCTTGGTAGATATAATTCCTTTAGTATAAGTTCTAAAATGCCATTATCTGAGTTGTATTCAAGATTACCACAAGGAGTATATTACTCATTTACACAAAAATTAGGATTTCCTATTCTGTTTGCGATTTTAATAATAAACACTATTATCATCCACTATACACTCAATACTACAGAGGGCAAAAAGATATTGACTCTTTTTAAATGGTTCGGCCTTTTTGCTTTAATATACATCCTACTATTGCCTTTGGGAGGATACCGAAGCTATCGTCCCAATATTCTGAGATACGACACAATCATGCCGATAACATTAGGCCTGATGTTTTTCTTTGGCAAAACCTCCATTTTTATTCTAAACAACTTCTCTAATAGGAAAAAATACTGGTATATTCCTCTATTAGTATTGGTGTTATTTGTTTTTGAGAATTCAGATGAACCGAAATTTAACCAAAATGAATGTGAAAGGAAGTCTATTATTCAAATTGCAGAATCATCTGAACAACTCATAAAAATAGACAATCGTTGTACTGTTTTAGAATGGTACAATATTGAAAGACCAGAGAATTCCTGGCTAAATATGAAGCTGCTGAAGTTGTGGGGAATTGTAAAAGATGAGAATAAACGATATTATCAGTAAGAGGAATAACTTATAAGCAGAAAGCTCAAAGCGTAAAGTTTAACGCTCATATTTTACTTTAAACTTTTGACTTTCAACTTTAAACTTTTCCCTAGGGGTTAATGGAATTTAGTAAAAAGACCGGAAGATTATCAGTGGTCATCTGCATCGTTTTATTTGGAAGACGATAAAAGATATTCTTTTATCAAAGATTACAGAGAATATTTTGGTTATACAGTGATCGAATGATTCCGTCCGGTGCAGACACCGGCCGGGGAGCGGGAATAATTTATAAGCGGAAAGCAGAAAGCAGAAAGCTGAAAGCGTAAAGCGTAAAGTTTAACGCTCATATTTTACTTTAAACTTTTGACTTTAAACTTTTTCCTTAGGGGTTAATGGAATTTAGTAAAAAGACCGGAAGATTATCAGTGGTCATCTGCATCGTTTTATTTGGAAGACGATAAAAGATATTCTTTTATCAAAGATTACAGAGAATATTTTGGTTATACAGTGATCGAATGATTCCGTCCGTTGCAGACACCGTCCGGGGAGCGGATACATATTGATAATGCGTCTCTTGCTGTTGCTTCATACTCTTGCTGAAATAAGGAGCAACAGTGTGAGCAAGAGCAACAGATTGACCTTTTACCAAAGTGCCCTTTTCCCTCTTGCTGTTCCTCCGTACTCTTGCTGAAAAACGAGAACGCCTAACAGGTCTCTTATTCCTGTTAGGCGTTCTTCTTTTGGTAATCTTATTTCCTTTATTTTATAATCTTGCGTTGAACGGCGCCTGATCCATCATTTAATTCCAATAGGTAAATACCTGCCGGAAGTAAATTGAAGTCCAGTTCAAATGCTGCAGCCCCACTTTTTTCAGTAGATAAAACTTCTATTCCTTGCATATTTATAAGCTTTACCGATAAAGTTTCACTTTTACCTGTATTTGGAATAATATGAAGAAGGTTTTGTACAGGATTTGGGTAAACGGCAAATTCATTTTCATCTGCATTTTTCACTGATGAAACTACACCTGTCACTGTTCCCTGTACATCCAACGTTTTAAATTCAGCAGTAGAAACGCTGATGACCACTTTGTCATTAAAGCTGGATAAATTAGCAGTGGCAGCCAATCGAATGTAAATTCTTTTCGATGCAATATTTCCATTTGAAGGAGCCAGGCTTAAGCTATTTGAATAGCCTGTGGTTGCAGAAAAAGACAATTCAAATCCTGCAGGGGCAGTGATAGACATGCTTTCTGTCAAATTAAATCCTTTTACATTAAAGGACTGACTAGGTGAAACAGATCCAAATTCAGCTTGGAATGGGGTCAAAGCAAGCTTAGATATCTTTCTGATATTATTATACTCAGAAATATAAATATTGCCAGTGGAGCCTACCACCAAAGCATTAGTGGCACTGAAAGTAGCGGAGGATCCAAGACCATCTGCAGTACCTGAAGTTCCCGTTCCCGCAATAGTCGTGACGATGCCGGAAGGTGTCATCTGTCTGATTTTGTAGTCCAGACCATCTGCTATGTAAAAGTTACCATCTTTACCCCTTGTAATACCTGATGGGTAATAAAAACCTGCAGAAGATCCTACTCCATCTGCGCCAGAACTGCCTCCGCCCGCAAACACACTGTATTCATTATTAGGTGTTATTTTTACTATTTGATGATTATTGTTATCAACCACATAAATGTTACCAGCATCATCAAAAGCAATTCCTTTCGGATTTTTGAAATAAAATGGAAGAGATGTAACTACGCCTTCCGGACTAATTTTTCGGATCTTGTTATTCCCTACATCGCATAGAAAAATATTACCCGACGCATCAATAGCCATCAGTGAAGGGTTATAAAATAAAGCCTGGCTTCCAGTTCCATCGGCATTTCCAGAGAATGATCCCCCAACGAATGTTGATACAATGCCATCTGGTGTAATTTTTCGAATTACATTGTTGCCATATTCGGAGACATATAGGTTTCCGGCAGCATCAAAAACTAATCCTTGAGGGTTGTTAAATGTTGCTGTAGCTATTGGTCCATTCGAAGACCCTTTAGTTCCTGTACCTGCATAGGTAGTTACTTCACCATCTGGAGTAATTTTTCTAATTCTGTGATTAGTATAATCTGCTACAAAGAGATTGTCATTTTTGTCTAGTGCCAGACCATAAGGGGTATTAAACCTTGCATCCACTCCTTTACCATCCTGAAAACCGGATGTTGCTGTACCTGCAAGTGTGGAAACAACAGGGTCAAAGTTGATAACCGATTTCATTGATGATACATATGCCTCAACAGGAATTCTCAGTATTTCCGCTCCTAAAGATGAAACAATTATTGTATCCAGGATGGCCCCTACAGGAGCTGTAGCCTTTGTTCTTATTGATAAAGTGAAATTTGCAGTCCCGTTTGTAGGAGTAATATTCAAACTGTTTGAAAAAGATACATAGGAAGAAACTTCCAGATTAGCAGTACCCGTTACAACCAGATTATTGGTAAGCGCAGCAGCAACTACCGGGAAATCAACTTTAGCAGAAGGAGAGCCTTGTATCCCATACAGCCCAGCCATTTGATATGCACTTAACTTTCTGATTTTACCACTTCCTACGTCAGCTACATAAACATTTCCTTTTAGATCAGTAGTTAGCCCTTGAGGAGACGAAAAAACAGCACTAGTACCAACACCATCTACTGATCCTGAACTCGAAGTACTTCCGCCAAGTGTTACTACAAGACCTGTTTGCAATATCTTTCTTATCAAATGATTTTGCACATCAGAAACATAGATATTGCCTTCAACATCCACGGTAAGCGCAGATGGATAATTAAATTTTGAGCTTAATGCATTTCCATCAACATATCCTACTGTAGTTCCTGCAATGATTGAAATTGTACCATCAGCAGCTATCTTCTTAATTTTTTGATTTGCCTGATCAGCAACATAAATATTTCCATTTAAATCAGCAGCTACTCCGGAAGGAAAGTAGAAAGAAGTTCCTACTATTGTGGAGACGATCAAGTCAGTGCTAATCTTTCTTACTTTATCGTTATTTAAATCTGCTACAAAAATATTTCCATAGATATCAATTGCTATGCCTCTTGGGTTATAAAATTGGGCTGTAGCTGCTGCCCCATCTAATGATCCTGTAGTGCCGGTTCCTGCAACAGTGCTTACCTCTCCATCCTGCGTTACTTTTCTTATTCGGTGGTTATTGGAATCTGTGATATATAGATCCCCATTTTTGGCTATTGCAATACCATATGGATAATTAAATTTAGCATCTATACCTTTTCCGTCAGCAAATCCGCTCGTGCCAGCGCCCGCCAGAACGGTTATGGTTCCATCTGTTGAGATTTTTTTAATTACATGGTTCGCACCATCTGCAACAAATAAATTTCCGTCAGAATCTGCTACTACGCCAGTAGCCTTTAATCCTGAAGCATATGTACTCACATATACTCCTTTCATAATAGTCGGAGAAGCAATATTTGGAATTGTTTCTCCTGTAAAATTCAATACTACATCCTGGGCTCCTGGAGAAGTAAAGGAAATGGTTCCATTGTTTGTCCCAGGTTTAGCTGTGTTAGATATTCTTATAAAAATTTCTACTGATGTAATTGAACCGTTTGTGGCTGTTAAATTTAATGAACTGGCAAAACCTGATGTTGAGGAAAGAGATACTTCGTAACCATCTGAAGCTAGTATGCTTAAATTTCCAGTTAAAGAAGATGCGCTTATAGCAATGGATTGAGCAGTTGATGGCGAATTTTGAACAGATGAAAAGGCTTTAAAAGAAACCGGAGCTATTTTTCGAATATGAGCATTATCCGACACATAAAGAGCACCATCAGGACCAAATGCTACATCACTGACAGATCTAAAAGATGATTTACCACTAAGACCATCTATATACCCGGAAGTACCATTGCCAGCAAAAGTTGAAACAATGCCATCTACAGATATTTTCCTTACTCTATAATTGTAACTATCTGCTACATATATATTACCAGATGCGTCAAGAGCAAGACCACTTGGTCTGTCAAATTTAGCAGTGGCTGCATTCCCATTTGCAAAACCTTCTTCTCCTGTTCCTGCTACAGTCGTAACAACTCCCTGAGGTGTCACTTTTCTAATCCTACTGTTTAGGTAATCGGCTACATACAAGTTACCCTGGGCATCAATATCTATTCCCATTGGCATATCAAAGCGTGCGGCAGTTCCTGTACCATCAGCAAATCCTGCCTCGCCATTGCCGGCAAAAACAGTTACAACTCCCTGTGGTGTTATTTTTCTTATCTGGTGATTGAATTCGTCAGTAACAAATAAATTTCCATTTTTATCAAAAACAGCGCTATAGGGCTGATTAAATTGTGCCGACCCTCCGACACCATCTACATTGCCATAGTCAAGACTTCCTGCAAAAGTTGTTACATTGCCCGAGCTGGAAATTTTTCTTATCTGGTGGTTTCCATTGTCTGCAACATAAGCAATGCCGTCAGTGGAAAAAATCAGATCGGTAGGCTGGCTGAATTTGGCATTAGAAAGACTTCCGTTTGCAAAACCCTGAACTCCATTTCCTGCATAGGTGCTTACCACTCCATCCGGAGTTACTTTTCTGATGATGGATCTGTTTATGTTGTCTGCAACATAAAGGTTTCCTTTTTGGTCAAAAGCCAAGCCCATGGGACCAAAAAATTGTGCAATACTTTTGGGACCATCGGTATACCCGGATACACCCGTTCCAGAAAATGTTGTCACCTGATTGTCTAATATAATCACCTGGCCTTTTACCTTTACCTGTAAAAGTAAAAGCAAGGCAATAATTACTTTTAACTTCTGAATTGAATTAATCTTAATCATGAATTTTTCATTTAGTCACTATAAAAATATTTTTTAAAACTATATCTACCTTATCATCAGCAGGCGCAGGATCTTTACTTTTTTTTACTACATAAAAATGTAAAAACAGAAGCAACCAACAGACCAAGGAAAAAATTACAAGAAATTTTCATAATAGTTATTTTAAGGTTTAAGTGAAAAATAATATTTATTATTGTTGAAAAATATTGATTTAAAAATATGATTTTTTTTCCGCATAACAAGACAGAGTATGCATTATAAACACGATAAAACCATTTGCATCTGGACTGTGACAGGGAATGAAAGCAAACACGAATTATTTACCGAAAGGCTGGCTTTTTAGTGCAATAGATTCGGCCTGGGAGGCACAGGGCGAGGTGTTAATTTGCAAGGAAAATAAACGAATCCTGTTAGTACCATTAGTTTTTATATACTTTACTATTAAAGTAAAATAAAAAGTTTAATAATTACTTTTTTTTAAGCTTTTCATCAACCCATGAAAATATTGAATTGTCTGGAGGGATGAACTTAACTTTTCCCTTTTCTACTATTTCCCAAAATTTGGGATTTTCAACCGCATTTATAAATGTCAATTCTGTAGTAATGTATAACAACATTGTAGAAAAGCCTAACATTCCTAATGTCACTGAAGCTGGTATTTCTTCTGAACTATTATATTCTCGCATTGGATACCAATCAGCGTGAAGAGAATTGATGTGTATTTGTTTCTTACTCAATATTCCATAGATTTTTCCAAATAACGGAATTTGCTTGTCTGCGATTGATATGGATTTTGATGAGATTAATTCGTCGTTGAGGAATTTATTTAGGTCATCTGGTTTCACAATCAAATGAACAACAGTAGCACACATTTCTATTACACTTCGCAGTAAAATGCCACTTTGAAGTCTGAATCCGCATCGTAAAGTCTGAGTAGCTGCAATGATTGTATTAGCAGAATTCCTAAGAAGGTCGCCACAAGTAATTAATAGTTCATTATTATTTTCTTTAGCCATTCTATATCCTATAAAAAGTATAGGTGAAATTTCACTTAGATCAGAACTAAGATTTTTAAATTCATTTGAAAAGGTAGTATCAAAAGATTTGTGAATACTTGGACATATCTTTTGCAATTGATTTATAAGTTGATCACGTGTAAAAATTAAACGTTCACCTGTTTCTTCATTAATGTATATAGCAGCTATATTTTCTTGCTGTATATTCTTTTCTTGTGTCATATTTGAATAATATAAAAGCCAACGTAAAGTTTTAGGGACTCTACTGGACTTATTTATGTACTTATCAAAACAGGCATTTGCCTGTAAACTTTTCCATCAAGCTCACACCCCCCTTTTGCATACATAGGATGCTCTTTTACCTTCGTTGGATCAAAAGGGTTTGAATTAAACTCTGGCTTACCCCATTGTTTAAAAAAGAATGGAACCTTTTTCTTTTTACATTCCTTATGAACATATGTAATCCATTCTTTTTCTATAGGCCTTGCTTTAGGGCCAGATTCGCCACCTACTATCACCCAGTCAATATTATCAAGATAAAGATTATAAACAGGGTTTATAAGGGGCTCGATAGAAAGAAATTTGACCTTGGCAGGCGTATTAATTAAATCCTTAATTCTGAAACTTACTTTTTCTTCTTCGACAGAAACACCCATCCAAATATTATTTGTCCACTTTAAATGCTTAGATAATTCTTTCAATCTCTCAGATCTTTTAGTCAATATCTGGTAAGTGTGTTGTGGTGTATTATTCATAACCTCAAAAACTTTTTGAATATATTCAAGCGGAACAAGTTCATGGAAGAGATCGCTCATCGAATTCACAAAAACAGTTTTGGGAGATTTCCATTTGTATGGATGATTAAGCATTTGTGGCGCCAAAGTCAGGTTAAAACCATTCTCATATTGTTTTACCCCCATTGACTTCAATCTTTTAGCCATACGTTCGGCATAGCAAAATTTGCAACCAGAACTAATTTTAGTACAGCCAGTCACTGGATTCCAAGTCACTTCTGTCCACTCGATGCTAGATTGTGACATATTATTATTTGAGAATTAAAATATTTGCTGCTATCTAGAACTATTGTAAGTTTCAAATTATGAAGGTATAAAACTTACTCACATGTAAATAACATGTGAGTAAAGATAAAAAAAACGCCACCCCAAAGCTAACTTTTTTAGTAAATCATTCTTAAATGACCACTAACATGCAAAAAATATAAAATTGTTTCCTGAATATTAAATTAATTCGATTGGAGTTACTTTCGCCTCTTTTTTAATAATCCTATGAGATAAATCAAATATATTTTTCTTAATCTTTTTCTTTCCAACCAAACTAGTTAAAATCTTCCTTGTATGTGATGGAGTAAACCCATTTGTAATAGAAAATATATAGAGGTCTCTATCATTTTTTATTTTGCAATTCAAAATATTATTTTCTAACTCTCTTTCAAAACCCTCAATTTTTTTAGGTTTTTTTAAGGCACCAGTAAATAAATCGTATTGGTTATCAATCCTATCATCATCAATATCAAAATTTGCCTCTCCTCTTTCTGGATCAACTTTCCAGCATGTAGTTAAAAACTTTTCCATACCCAAAATGTGACCACTACCAAATATTAATCCATACAAACCACCCGAACTTTTTAATAGAGAAAATGGTGCAAGATGGTAAGTCATATTAGCAGGAATTAATGTTTTGTAATACTCTAACACTTTTTTATGAATTTTATAATAAGGAGTTGATTCAATACTTTCCTTATCCAAGCCTATATACTTTGCTATTTCTGGATGATCCGAAAATCGTTTTATAGTTGAAGAGGAAATAAAAAATAGAAAATCAGTAGCCTTCAATTGAATAATTTTCTTAAAAATTTCTTCATTGATATGTTTAATACCATATTGATCTAGAAAAAGTAAATTAGCCGCCCTCTTATTCTTCATTATGGGATAGCACTTATTAAATGCCTCTTTAAAATCTAAATTATCAATTTCAATTGAGTAAGGCGCGAGATCTCTTGTTTCTGGGATAAGCCTTTCTTTTAAAACGTTAAACTTCTTTTTATCATATTCATTGAAGTATAAATTTATATCTATTTTTTTTGAAATTATTTGATCAAAATATGGATTAATTTCCTGAGTAATTATGAGTGGAGTCCCTTCATTACCTTGATTGTCTTCACCTGGGCCAGCAAAAAAATCAAAGATATTGACAGTATCCCAAAGTATTTCCTTTTTAGAAAGGAAAACTGGTAACCATTCTTTAAGATAATCCCGAAAAATTGCCAACTTGGCTTGAGTTGACTCATCAAATCCCTTTTTGTGTAAATCTCTTGCCATATCTGATATTTTAAAAGTTGTAATAGATTCTTTAAAGTTTATATAATCTCTGTGAAACAAATTAGTCCTTTAAATCCCCATAAATTTTTCTATACTTTTCTAACTCTAATTTCATTTCATAAGTCAAATCATGAATTTGAACACCTGTTAATAATGAAAGTTCATCTTTATATGCCATAAATGGTGAATACAATTTATGATATGCATTACCTATGGCACCATGAAAAAGTCTAAGCTGTGGTGTTTTTGTACCACTCTTTAAAATATGATCTGTAGCAATGCCTGGATATGGATCTATATAATAAATTACAGAGATCCCCAATTGGTATGCCTTCTTTGAACACAATTCACATGGACTTGCCGTTGTAAATAACTTTCCATCCTTAACTCCCTGTCCTCCATACTTGGATATTTGTAAAAAAGCACTTTCCTCTGCATGCAAAGACCTAGTATGAACCTGATTCTTCCCTTCTTTTATTGAATTTTGCACACATTTAAAACAAAATGATACATTTCTACCATTCAAATTTTCTGTATCTATCTCGCCATAATAATGAAGTATTTTTTTATTAAAATCATTTTGTTTATCTCGTTCATATAAACTAAAAGCAGCCTCATCTCTTTCATTTATTAAATCATCAACATTTCGCAATAAACAAGGAACTTGCCCTTCCGCTGTATTATTCCAGCCAACTGCTTTAATTGAATAATTAGGGTCAGTTATAACAGCTCCAACTTGGCGAGAAATACATCCCGAATTATACTTAGCAGTGTAAGCTATTTGCATACATCTTTCTTCAGGCGATGGTGTTATTATTCCAGGTTGAGAGATTAAAGAAAGATACTTCAGTAGTTGTTGTTTTAATGAAAACTTAGGTGAAGTATTATCTTTCTCTTCTTTATTCTTATTATTGAATTCGTTGGCCTGTTCTTCTGTTATGTTACTTAAATGTATATCTGATTTTTGTATGCACTCCGAAACATTTTGCTTATAAAATTCGGTATCACTACCTCCTTTATATTCTTCCTTATCAATCTCTATGACATCTTGAAGTATCCCCCCTTCTTTATATACTTGTAGATTATCTATAATTCGGCTTTCCTCATTGTTAACAGCAATCATATAAAATGCAGAATATCTTTCTTTAAAGAACATTATTTCTAATGGATTTCTAAGTGAATCTATTACTGCTTGACACCTATCATTTACCCTTTTATGCCCCTTTATTATCTTATTTATAACAGTTACAATATTATAAACAGTAACTAAGTTTTCACTTTGCGAATTACAAAACACACATCCTCCATTTCGAATATTATTAGCAATAATCTGTAGAAGTTTTATACGTTTCGATTTAGAGACTACAGACAAACACTTATCTATTAAATCCGAGGCCTCTTTGAAATCATCGCTAATAAATATCTTATAAAGATTTTCAGAATCATCTCCTTTAATATTTTCTGGAGCCTTAAAATCATATGATTTAAGTTTATTCTTTATATTGTCAAATATTTTTCTTTGACGATGTAGTTCTTCTTTTTCAAATTCAAAATTGCAAGCTTCAACCCATGAATATTTAGCATTTTGGAAGTCCTTATCACCTGCAACAACATCTAAATAACTTATTAAACTCTCTACTCCTTCATGCAAAATAAAAAGCGATAGAACATGCCTATATTCAATCAGAAAAAATTTCTCAAAATTAACCTTAGCAAACTCATATACTATTCTATACTTTCTATCCGTATTATGATCGCTTTTTAAATTAGGCCTAGGATAGGATTCAGTAAAGCCTGCAGACAATAATTGAGCTACATCCTTACATCCAGAACCAGTCCTTCCTGTTAAACCTATAATCGTGAAAGACCTTCTTAATTCGTAAATCCTCGATAAATCGATTGGGTTATTCTTTTTATTCATCCCTTTAATTAAAAAATATATAAAACCTAATTAGAGCTATTCCAGCTTATTTACTAAAAATTACTTCCCCCCAAAAATGCCCTAGTCTACAAATATAAAAACAAAGTGTTACAACTTACGATATTTTTCAAGCTAAGTTATCTGAATCAGAAACATTTAAGTATCCCCCACAATCTAATCTCAATAAATACCACCAACAAAGAAATCCTCCCTAAATCCATAGCAAGAGCCCTCAGCCCCCACCTCCAAACCTTCCCCCTCCCTCCCCCCTGCTTAAGCCCATCCCCACAATCCTTCATTAATATCCACTCAGATATAAGCCTGCCTCATTTTTGCTTAAGCATCGCGCTTTCGGGCTTTAGCCTTAGACCTCCATGCTTAAGCCTGACCGTTCCAGGCTTATTCCCGGAGCTTCCAGAAGCTTCCTGATACTTCCGGAAGCGCTCCTGACTCCTTCAGTGGGCTGCTGAAAGGCCCAGGAGTAAGCAAAAAGACATGAGGCTATAGCCTGAAACTCCCAGGCTATAGCCTCAGACCTCCAAGCTTAAGCCCGAACCTTTCAGGCTTACTTCCGGAACTTCCAGAAGCACTTCTGAAAGCTTCAGAAACACTTCTGGAAGAGTCAGGAGTACTTCTGAATCTTCCAGGAGCAATATCTTAGAAAAAAAGTTGCACGAAATAATTTAAAACTCTAATATTGAAACTGTTAATATTTTTATCTAAACCTAAACTTTTAAAAACAGCTATGTCAATCAACAATGGATATCTGCCAAAGGCAGATAAAGAAAAAGCTATCTGGCTAAAAAATTTCTCCGGTAAACTTCAAATCCATGCAGCAAACGTGGGCATCGCTTCGGAAGAAGTAATCGGTGTCTCCAATGACGCATTAGCGTTCTTGTATGCCCTCGAAATGGTGGAAAATTCAAAGAATGAAACCGCACAGAAGGTCTCCTTCAAAAACATTCTTGCAGATGGTTCGGAAGCCTTAGCGCTTACCTATCCGACTTCAATCCCTGCTCTTAATCAACCTGCGTTGGTAAAGGCCGGTATCTTCAAGCGGACAGGTAAACTGGTGCAGAGAATCAAAAATCATCCTAACTACAATGATTCCATTGGTAAAGATCTCGGCGTTATCGGATCAGAATCTACTCAGGACAGAACTACCATGAAGCCTGAAATCAGCGGTGCTCTGGACGCTCACCGTCCGCTTATCAAGTGGAAAAAAGGTACAGCGGATTCCATAGACATCTATGTAGATCGCAAAGACGGCAAAGGGTTTGTGTTCCTCGCCAACGATTCCACTCCTGACTACATAGACACGCATCCTCTGTCTTCAGGCTCTGACACTGCTATCTGGTCTTACAAAGGAATCTACAAGATACAAGATGAACAGGTAGGAGAATTCTCCAACATCATCAACATTACTGTCACAAGGCAGATAGAAGTATAAGAGAGTTTTTGTTGTTTTAAATTGATCCAAAACCCTCTGAGGCTGTAAGTAGTCCGGAGGGTTATTTTTTGGACAGGGATTTATGGGATGAATGGATAGACAGGATTGTCTCTGATAAAAGTTCATCTCTCCCCCCTAAAATGGTCGCTTTCAAAAATCCTGAAGATATCAAACAAAATTTAATTGGTACTCGAAGATAATCCTGTCTATCTCTGAATCCCCTAAAATCCCAGTTCAGACAATTTTAAGAATGATGAAAGAGATATTCTTTTATCACAGATTACAGAGAGTATTTTGGTTAAGCTGTGATTGAAAGATTCCGCCTGGTGCAGACACCAGCCGGGGGGAAGAGTGTGAGCAAGAGCAACTGATTGTTCCTTATCAAAGTGTCTTTCATTTTCTTGCTATTGCTCCATACTCTTGCTCCTTATTGCACAGATTCTTTTTCTTTCTTTATATCGTCAGGAAACCTTAGTGCTGTTTCGATAAGCTGTTGTGAGAAGGTATATATATCTTCCAATGAATCAATAGAGTGTTTAGTCTCCGTTTTATTGGAATCGAATAGCCCGATATACCTTTTAGATCCATTTAGATACAATCTGCAAATGGTCTTATTCCTGTTATCATCAAGGAGTATATTGAAATAAGACTGCGTATCTCTATAGTTGATCCTTGTACTCCTTACAGAATTCCGGAGAAGAGATTTTATAATAAAGTATGCTTCAATTTCAAGTTCAGTAGTAACGATTCTTGTATCCTCCACAATCTGAACAGGTGTTTCATTGGCGACTACGATTACCTTTTCTTCTAACCCTTTTGATTCAGTAGATAACGCCGCTTTTAGCCTGTCATTAATAGTATCTGTGATAAACTGATTTACCGATTTCTTAACAATTAAAGTGAATTGCTCCATGAGTTTTGCTGTAATCCTTCCATCATAAAACTTGCTGGCAAAAAACTTAACAAAGTCCTCACTCGGATTACTTAACTGATTCGAAAGAATAGATCGAACCTCTTTGCTATACTTTAATTCACTCGCTGAGCTAAAAATCTCATCAACATTAAAAGAATGTTTTTGGAATTTCTTTAATTCCTCCACTACATGTTCCTTAATCTCCGTCATGGTAAATTCTAAAAATGGCTTTTCATCCATTTTATTCGCTTCCTCCAGATCGGTATAGAACTTATATGCGATGCCATTGGTAAGAATACCAAATTTTGCTTTGGTTACATGAAAGTAACGGTGCAGTTGAGAATCGTGAACATTCAGATTTGCCCCCCACCATTTGCATTCAATAATCATAATGGGATTTTCATCCTTTAGAATGCAGTAATCAACTTTTTCTCCCTTCTTAATACCAATGTCAGCAACAAACTCTGGAATCACCTCAGTAGGGTTAAAAACATCATATCCCAATGTTTGGATAAATGGCATGATGAAAGCGTTCTTAGTTGCTTCCTCTGTCTGAATCTGATCTTTAAGTCTGGCTACCTTATCGCTTAAGGCGCGAATCTGATCTATGAAATCCATAATAAAAATATTGGTTTAAGAGTTGAAACTCAAATACATAAAAATTGTTTATAATACACTGATTATCAAAAAAAAGTAAACTTTTATGGTTTGTATTATTCTACAACGGAAATGAACTGCATCAGGCTCTTTTAACTTTATATACAATGGAAGAACCAAAAGATCCTTATAATGTACTGAACTATGATCAGGTATTTATTCTTCTGAAAGATGGAGTTGGAAAAGAACAATATCAGGGATATGTAAAGCTGGACAGATCCAGAAAAAAATACTTCCTGTCCGGACGGTTTGTGAAACCGAAGAACTTTAACACGAGTTCTGTTAGATTTTTACCTGAAAAGAATTACAAAGCATTCAAAGAGACTAAAAAGGCAATAGATCAGGAGCACTTGACAGTTAATGTATTTTTTAGTCATATAGACTTTATCACTTTGCCTTTCGATAGTTTTGATTGGAAGAAATGAAAAAAGTCAGCAAGAGTGTGAGCAAGAGCAACAAGCTGTAGGTTCTCAACAAAGTCTCTTTTATCCTCTTGCTCTTGCTGTCTTTAGAATGTTTTGGGAACTAAAAAAACAATCAGAATTCAAGATTTTTTTAACCTTTAAGCTTTTCGTCATTACATACAGCATTTTTATAACTTCTTCTGACTGGGAATAGAATTTCTGAATACTTCCTTCATCTTTGAGAAAGTCAAAGATAGCTACACATTCAAAAACAGAACCTCTTGCCTTCAGCAATATTCAGTGCAATACTTAAAGAGAATCTTCTCAATTGATTTTTAATGGCAGAGTCAAATGCAAATTGTTTTAAAAGTTGCTAGTCTCAAGGTTATAACTTTTGCTTTTAAATAAACGGTTAGTTTTTCAAAGTCGAACATAGCTGAACATAAAAAAGAGCAAGAGATTAAAACTATTTATCAAGGCGTTTTCCGTCTTGTTGCTGCTGCTCCCTACTCTTAATTTCTAATCATAGCTGTAAATAAAAAAAGAAGCAAGAGCGTGAGCAAGAGCAACAGATTGTAGCTTTTTATAAAACCTCTTTCATCCTGTTGCTCTTGCTCCTCACTCTTGCTGTCCCAGTACCCAAGGGGGGACTTGAACCCCCACGCCTTGCGGCATACGCACCTCAAACGTACGTGTATACCAATTCCACCACCTGGGCATTTGTGTTTGGTTCTGCAAA
Organism: Sporocytophaga myxococcoides; assembly: GCF_000775915.1. Classification (NCBI taxonomy): domain Bacteria; kingdom Pseudomonadati; phylum Bacteroidota; class Cytophagia; order Cytophagales; family Cytophagaceae; genus Sporocytophaga; species Sporocytophaga myxococcoides. Next base: position 373,435 of record NZ_BBLT01000001.1, on the reverse strand, counting down.
CTTATAAGTATTTGCAGATAATTCCAAAAGGAGTTATTCAAATATTACCACTTTTCTCTATGATTTTCCAAAGCATGCCTCATACCCCCATATAAATTATTTCTCATGCCATCATTCACCAGGAAATCATGGGGAAAGCCAAGTTCTATTTTACTTGCCTCATCCAGTCTTTTTATCTGATCTTGAGTAAGTTTAAAATTCAGACAGGCCATATTTTCTCTCATCTGATTTTCTTTTCTGGCACCGATTACCGGTATCACTACTTGATTCTTCTGCCTTAACCAGTTCAGGGCCACCTGAGCGCATGAGCATCCTGCATCCTCTGCTATTTCTCTCACAGATGATACGATTTCCTGATTACGTGCATTTAATCTTACACTATCAGCTTTAAGCCTGTTACCATCTCCTCCGCCGCCAAGGTATTTTCCGGTCAATGCACCTCCTGCTATAGGAGCCCATGCCGTCACTGCAATATCCAGGTGTTTTGCCATAGGCAGAAACTCCCGTTCTGGCGTGCGCTGTAGCAGACTATACTCCACCTGCAGGCCTGCAAAAGAAGACCAACCTCTCAACTCTGCAATAGCATTGGACATAGAGATGATCCATGCCGGCGTATCACTGATGGCAATATAAAATACCTTACCTGCCCTTACCAGATCGTCTAATGCTCTCAATACCTCTTCTACAGGGGTTGTAAAATCCCATGCATGGAGATACAGAACATCAATATATTCTGATTTTAGTCTCTTCAGACTTCCTTCAAGCGACTGCACAAGGTTCTTTCTATGGTTACCTGATGCATTCACATCATGCATTCTGTTATAAAGAGAATATTTTGTAGCAACCACAAACCTCGAACGATCACTTGCTATAAAGTCACCTACGAATTTTTCACTGGTACCTTCAGTATAGCGATTTGCTGTATCTATAAAATTCCCTCCTGCTTTTGTAAAGATGTCAAACATCTTCTGACACTCGTCTTTATCAGCTCCATATCCCCAGTCTCCCCCAAAAGTCATAGTTCCGAGACAAAGCTCAGACACTCTGAGACCGCTCTTTCCAAAAAGTTTATATTTCATTTTGTAATAATTAAGAAGTTATTTGATTCTGATTTGAAAAAGTATGCCATATCAACTCTACTGTGTCATCCTGAGCCAAGCGAAGGATCTGACAGATCCAAAATTATTTGCAATTTCAATCACATTCTTCCAGATAGCTCAATTTTCATTCTTGTGGCACTCGGATGTTTCGAAAGCTCAAAATAAAGGAAGACATTACCATCCCTTCGCATCGCTGCATAACTGAATTCAAGGTAAAAGTGTTTGTAAAAGTTTACTCTTTCTTTTACCAATTTAGAAATTAAATGTCACCCCCGGACCAAATACAACGAAGAATGTATTGTTCTTTAAGAGATACCCACAGCCTGCATATAAAGGAAAACTAAACTTGGATTCTTTTCTGACCGGGAATAATGAACCAAGTACTACAAAGCCCAGATCTCGCTGCTTATTATTTTCACTCAGGTTAAAAATATCCAAAGCAATAAACCCAGCTCCCACCTTATACGGCTTAAGTTTACCAACCTTTTGCTGATCATAGAAACTGAACTGAGCAAGAAAGGCTATGCTTATACCTGTCAAATTACCAAAGCCGGACTGAGAAAATTTCTTTACCAGGAGCCCTGTAGGAAAGGAAACCTGCAGATCCAGTGCTGTTACCATTTCCTTAATAAAAGTAATTTTTTGTGAATATCCAGGAAGGCTATATTTCTGATCGTTATGTTTTATGGTAATCTCAAGCTTCCACCACCCTTCCATATCATAGGTCTTGTGCAACAGATAGTCGTTAATATTAATCTCTCCTTTTTTACAATCTTTGACATCATAGAAAAAATATCTCGGAGAGGCTTCTCCAGGACAAACAACTACATTTTCTATCTTTTGGAATTCAATAAGATCACTTTTAGTATTGTACATCCTTACCTCAATGTTCAGGTACTGCTTTCCATAGAATCTGGTCTTCGTATCAATATTATTTTCAAAAAACACAATATTGATATCTTTAATTGGTGCTCTTGTCAGAACAGGTTTATTAAAGACATTTCCCGAAAGCGGAAACACTTCTTTATCATAACTTAATCCTACAAATCCTAAAGCCTTGGGTATCTGAAACTCCCTCAACTGAAGGTCATACTTAGTGATGATTCCATTCATATAAAGAGAGATTCTTCTTTTTATAATATCCGTTGGAATTCTTATCAGATAGAATTTAACATTATCGGAAGTTCTTGTTGTATCATATTTGATATCTCTCACTCCGTCAAAATAAAAATCAGCTTTAGAAAGTCCTCTCCCCTCTATCTTCACTTCCACTCTCTCTCCGGGATAAACAACAGTGCTGCTTGTCCAGTCCTGTCCCTCCCTAAGCACAGATATATTTTCAATGGTAGGCTTTTCCAATACATTAAAATTAGTAATAAACTCAAGTTCATCACCATCTTTAATAAACAGATAACCTTCAGATATTTTATGAAGTGTATAGGGCCTCAAAACAGCCAGAATTTTATTACTGTTTCCCACCACTGAGATTGTATACAATTCTGCAACAAGGCGACCTCCGGGCTTTTGTTGATTTTCTACCCTATAGGTTTTTCCAAGTTCAAAATTTCTGTGATAATCAATCTGTACTTCTTCTGTATGAAGTGAAGCCGGATCGAGGAAGAATTCATTTCTGTCAAGATTCACATAACCAATGCGACTTGGCTTTATATTAAACTTTAATTTGACAGGTGGAAGATCAAAACTTAATTCTTTATTACCTTTCAGAAAAGGAGCTACAGTCTTAAGATTTAAAATCAAGTCTTTATAACCCAGACTTTCAGGGTGAACAAAAAGTTTAATATGATTATCTCCCTTTTGCAGTCTGAATTTGAGAGGACCAGCTACCTGCCAGTCAGAAGGAATTCTGATGTTAAAAATATTCTTTGCAGAAAGCTCTATAGTCCTGTCTTCACCTAAATACAGATCCTGAATCTCAGAAGGAGCCCCCACAAAGGTTTCGAAGAAAGGACTCATCTTTATTTCATCCGTGATCAAGCCTTCATCCGTTTCTGCAATCATCACCAATCTTAGGAATTTAATATCCGGAAGGTTTTGTAACCTTATCTTTCCTCTGAAATATTTATTTCCTATTTCCTTTAAAGAATCAAGCACTATGTAATCTGAAGATCCGGCAATATGTAGTCGCTTTATCTTTATCTCCTCTTCAGGAAAGAGAATTATTTCCATAATCTCATCTTTGTTTTCTGCTTTAAAAAACAAAGTTTTTTCATCCTTATAAACTCTTGAATCTTTAGGGTAATGATATTCAGCAGTATCGATCCGAAAATCTATTCTCTTAAAAAAAGTTGATTGCTGTGCTTGGGCAAATACAACAACCAACTGAAATATAATAATTAGAAAAGCTCTCATGTATTACAAATGCATAACATCAATGATTCTCAATCCTGAAAAGATAAGAAAAAAATCAGGACAAAAGATAATCTTTCATAATAGCAACTGAAGAAGAAGTACCAATGCGATCAGCTCCGGCTTCTATCATTGCTTTGACATCATTTAATGTTTTTATTCCTCCTGAAGCTTTAATACCTGTCGATGAAGGAATATTTTGCTTAATTAGTTTTATATGTTCAGGAGTAGCGCCTGCAGGTGCAAGTCCTGTTGAAGTTTTGATGAAGTCAGCGCCTGCATCTGCTGCTGCTTTGCTTGCCTTCACAATCTCTTCATCTGAAAGATAAGCTGTTTCAATAATCACTTTCAGAATCTTCTGTTGTTCATGACAACATTTGGCAGCTTTGGCAATGTCAATTTTAAACCACTCCATTCCTGATTTAAAAGCAGAAATATTCATCACCAGATCTAGTTCATCTGCTCCCATGGCAACGGCATGTTTTATCTCTTCTAGTCTCGTTTCCGTGAGCTGATACCCTAAAGGGAAACCAATCACTGTGACAAGACTGATATTTGAATTGCCTATTTCTCGCTTTGCCCTTTTAAGCCAAAAAGTTGGAACACAAATGCCAAAGAGATTAAACTCTTTGGCTTCTGCGACCAACTTATCTACATCTTTATCGGTAATAACTGGTTTTAAATTAGTGTGCTCTAAGTATAAGTTTATTTCATTCATTTTATGATATCACTAACTTACCGAAATGAATCGGAACCATTACCTTAATTTCATTTTTCTCTTGATTTTCCATAGTAAAGGCTACCTCCTGACCATCTACTTCGCACTTTCTAGGCTCAAATGCCAAGCCATGGATGTTAACAGCATACGTATGATAAGTCGGAATAAATTCTCCCTTTACTGACTGCTCAATTACAAACTGATTATCAGAACCACTGGTATTGAACGTTCTCACGTTGTAATGCCCTTGTTCGTATCCATAACCATCGCCTGCATCTTCATATACAACAGATGTATGAGATTTAATATAGAAATAAGCATGCAGGATTAATTCTTTCAATTCTATCTCACCAACATATTGCATTACAGGATACATCGGTATAACAGAACCTGCTCTTACAAAAATTGGAACTCTGTTAAGGTCAGCTTCAGCCCATACTTCCATGTTTCCATGAAAGCGTTCATCATCCCAGAAGTAGTACCAGACTCCGGAAGGCAGATATAACCAGCGACCATCCGCTTCCGCCTGAGTGACAGGAATCACAAGCAAGTTATCTCCCACTCCGAATTCATCCTGACGGAAATAAGTCTCAGTATCGTTCTGATCAAGGAATGTCAGTGGTCTTAAGAAAGGTGTACCGAATTTTGAATACTGCCAGAAGGTAGTATACAAATAAGGCAATAATCTGTATCTTAATTCAATTGTCTTTTTTGCAAGCTCCGCATACTCTTCCCCAAAGGACCATGGTTCCTGATCACCATGATCACCAGAAGAATGCGTTCTGCAGAAAGCGTGGAAAATACCAAGTTGCAGCCAGCGTATATACATTTCACCGGACGGTGTTTCAATAAATCCACCTATATCAGACCCACAGAATGAAATACCTGAAATAGCAAGTCTTTGACACATCACATTGGCAAGCCACAAATGTTCCCATGAAGCAACATTATCACCTGTCCATACGCTTGAATACTTTTGTATTCCGGAATAAGCGGATCTTGTAATATTGAAAGGACGATAGTTTGGTGCAAGGAACCTTTTGATACCGTCATAGGTGGCTTTTGCCATCTGCATGCCGTAAACATTGTGAGCTTTTCTATGACTGCAAGGATCGCCGTCATAGTTGTGCCTTACATCATTAGGGAAGGTTTCAATCTCAAATACAGCAGGTTCGTTCATGTCGTTCCACACACCCCGAACTCCCGTTTCTATAAGTCCTTTAAACAATCCTGACCACCATTCTCTCACTTCAGGATTAGTAAAATCAGGGAAGTTACATTTTCCTGGCCAAACAGATCCACGCATCAGCGGACCATCTTGTCTTTTACAGAAATAATCCTTTTCTATAGCTTCCTGGTATACCCAATAATTTTTATCAATCTTAATACCCGGATCTATAATGACCACAAGCTTATATCCATCTTTTGATAATTCAGTTGTCAGTCCTTTAGGATCAGGGAAATAATCTTTATTCCAGGTAAAGCACCTGAAACCATCCATATAGTCAATATCGAGATAAAGAGCATCACATGGTATACTTCTTTTTCTGAACTCTGCAGCAATGTTCTTGACAACCTTTTCAGGATAGTAACTCCATTTACATTGATGATACCCCAGGGACCACAAAGGAGGAAGCTCAGGCTTACCTGTCATATTGGTGTAGGTTTCTACAACATCCATTAGTTCAGGACCATAGATGAAATAATAGTTCATTTCCCCTCCATGTGCCCAATAGCTGTAAACATTCTTTCTTTCAAAGCCGAAATCATAAAATGTTCTGAAAGAATTATCAAAGAGCACACCATAACCTATTTTATGGTGAAGCCCCAGGAAAAATGGTATGTTCTTATATAAAGGATCTGCATTTTTCATAAACCCGTAGGTATCTTTGCCCCAGAGTTCAAATCTTTTACCTCTCAGATTCAGATCTGTAGGCTTATCACCAAGTCCAAAGAAGTGTTCTCCACTTTGAACTTTTTTACTCATCATCACAATCTCACCACCATAGTCTTTGTGCTCTTCCCAATGAAATCCCTTTTCGTCGTCGATCACTACTTTACCTTCTTTATCAAGAATTGTAACAAGCAGGCGATGCTTAGTAATTACGATATCAAGAAAGGCAGTACAGATTGTAAACTTCTCTCCATCTTCTTTAATATCCAGGGCTTTCACCTTTCCCTCATAATTATGAGCGCCTGAATAGGAAAAATCTCTTTGAAAAATGCTCTCGGGAGAATACCTGAAGCGAATAACCTTATCGCTTTTAACACTCACCTCTAACGCAGATTCCGTACAATAGAAATAAAAGGTATAACCATCGCGTTTCCAACTTTGCACTGTATCGGGAAACTGTTGAACAGATATCTGATTCTGCCCTAGATTCATGTAACTTTCCATAAGAACAATTTTAAAGCCCTTTATGCAAAACCTGGCAAAAGGTTGCATAAAAAAGACATAGTACAATTTTAAATTTGTTTATTAACACTTCCAATAAAGTTCATCTTTTGCTTTACTAGAGTAAAAACTTTTTTTAACAATTAAAAAAGAAAGAGTGAAAACATCTCTTTTTTTTTATTCGTTAATACTCTCTTTGAGCAATTTTTCAATGGTTTCAAAAGTCTCAACTAAAACTATTTTTATAATGTTGAGTTATTGTTAAACTGATTTTGTTCAATTAAGTTTATTTAAAAAAAGAAAAACACTACGCTGATAATCTGGTTATAAAGTAGATTTTTCAAGGAAAGACTAATATGAGAAAACCAAGAGTACTAATGCTCGGATGGGAGTTTCCTCCCATTATAAATGGCGGCCTTGGGGTTGCCTGTCTCGGCTTGTGCAAAGCTTTATCCCAACATGTAGAGCTGTCCATGATCATCCCAAAATCAGATCCTAATTACATGGTTAATAATGTGGAACTGATCGGGTTGAATAACGTCGAAGTAGAAAATCTTAAAAAGATCCGCACTAGCAAATACTACAAAGAATTTGCTCATGTCACTACGGTAGAGGCCAATATTTTTCCTTATGAAACTGCTGAATCAGATTTCGATATCATCAGAGGAAAATCCATAGACTTCAGACTTGATAATGTAAATATCTTTAAAGTGGGTGATCTTTACGGAGATGATGTTATCAACAAAGTGATTGAATATGCTAAGTTTTGCGCTCGTCTTGCTATGACAAAGGATTTTGATATCATTCATTGTCATGACTGGATGACTTTTCTTGCAGGCATTGAAATTAAAGCCTTATCAGGCAAACCATTGGTTCTTCATGTTCATTCTCTTGACTATGACAGAGGCGGACCTGATAGCAGGGGCTGGGTATACGATATCGAAAGATGGGGTATGCATTATGCTGATGCCATCATTCCTGTAAGCCGCTATACAGGTTCAATAGCTAAAAACCATTATGATGTGGATGAAAGAAAAATTTATCCTGTTCACAATGGAGCTGATCCTGTTCATGTTTTCCATGACACGAAGGATTTTCCTGAAAAACTTGTTCTGTTCTTAGGAAGAGTTACTGGACAAAAAGGTCCTGAATACTTCCTTGATATTGCATCTAAGGTAATTGAGCATGCTCCAAATTCAAGATTTGTAATGGCAGGAACAGGAGATAAACTAAGAGGACTCATAGAATCAGGTGCTTACAGACAAATTGGAAATAAATTCCACTTTACAGGATTCTTGAACAAAGAGAAAGTACACAAGCTTCTTTCAATTGCTGATGTGTATGTGATGCCGTCTGTATCAGAGCCTTTCGGACTTTCTGCTCTGGAAGCCGCGCAGTTTGGTATTCCTTGCGTTATATCTAAGCAATCAGGAGTATCAGAAGTATTGTATGGAGCACTCAAAGCCGATTTCTGGGACGTTGATAAAATGGCAGGGCATATAATTTCCTTGCTTCAGAACGATTCACTCAGGGAATCCGTAGTTAAAGATGCTTTCCGTGATCTGGAAAATCTAACATGGGAAAAAGCTGCAGAGAAAGTAGCAGATGTTTACAAAAGAGTACTTTAAAAATATTTAAAAATAATTCGGATTATGCCAGCAGTTTGTTTTTATTTTCAGGTACATCAACCATACCGGCTAAAACAGTATTCGTTCTTCAATATAGGTAATGATCATAATTATCTGGACGAAAGACTAAACAAAGAAATTCTGAATAAAGTAGCTGATAAATGCTATTTACCAGCAAACAAGTTGATGCTTGAACTAATCAAAAAGTTCAACAAGCAATTCAGAATATCATATTCCATTAGTGGAATAGCTCTGGAACAATTCGAAAAATACAGACCCGATGTATTGGAGTCTTTTATTGACCTTGCTAGAACAGGCTGCGTAGAATTTCTGGGAGAGACCTTTCACCATTCACTGAGCTATCTTTATTCGAAAGAGGAATTTGTGAGGCAGATAGAACTTCATGAAAAGAAAATCAAACACTACTTTAATCAGGAGCCTGTTGTATTTAGAAACACTGAATTGATATACAACAACGATCTGGCAGACTTTATTCAGAAAATGGGGTACAAAGCAATACTTTGTGAAGGAGTTGATAACCTTCTTCAGGGTAGAACACCTAATCAGATTTATACAGCTCCAAACAATAAGAAAATCAAATGTCTTCTGAAAAACTTTAGATTGTCAGATGATATTGCTTTCAGATTCTCAAACAGGGACTGGCCGGAATATCCTCTTACTGCACAAAAATTTGCTTCATGGCTTCACAATGCTCATTCAGCAGATACCATTAATCTGTTTATGGACTACGAAACATTTGGCGAACACCAATGGAAGGAAACTGGCATTTTTGAATTTATGGCACATCTACCTGAAGAGATTTTAAAGAATAAAGATTTTTCTTTCAAAACAGTTGGAGAAGTTGCTGATGATTATCAAATCAAAGATGTATATGACGCTCATGCGACTACATCCTGGGCAGATTCTGAAAGAGACCTTAGTGCATGGCTGAGCAATTCGATGCAATCTGAATCCCTCTCCAAATTATATGCTATGGAAGAGGATGTAAAAAACTCTGGAGATAAAGACCTGATTGAAAGATGGGCAAGACTGCAAACTTCAGATCTTTTCTATTACATGTGTACAAAATACTGGTCAGACGGAGTGGTACATAAATACTTCAGCCCTTATAATTCCCCTTACGATTCATACATTTACTTCATTAATGCACTTGCAGACCTGGAAGTGGAAGTAAATAAACATTCATTAGCTACAGCAAGAGTGTTTTAAGTTTGCCTTATATTCACTTACTTTGCCTTATTGCAAACTTTCTGAGTATGCAATAAGGCTTTTTATTTTACAAGAAATCAACTCAATGAATTATCTTTCAGGAGAATCCCTGGGAAAATCATACAATGAAAAATGGTTGTTCCAGGATTTAAACTTTGGTATTAGTAAAGGAGAAAAAATAGGACTGGTTGGAGCAAACGGAGCAGGTAAATCTACTCTGTTTCAAATTCTATCCGGAAAGATAAATCCTGACCGTGGCCATGTTGCGGTTTCATCAGGTATAACTGTAGGTTTCCTTGATCAGGATCCTGAGTTTCCGGAAGGTATTAATGTGATGGAAGCCTTATTTTCTTCGGAAAGCCCTTCTTTACTTGCTATCAAAGAGTATGAAAATGCTCTAAACAATAGTGAAGATTCTAATGCCTTGCAAAAGGCAATGGAGAAGATGGATGCTCTTAATGCCTGGGATTATGAAAGCAAAGTAAAGCAGATTATCGGCAAAATGGGTATCACCATTCTTGACCAGAAAATAAAAGACCTTTCCGGAGGTCAGAAAAAAAGAATTGCTCTTGCAAGGTTACTGATTGAAAGTCCTGACTTGTTGATTCTTGATGAGCCTACCAACCACCTAGATCTTGATACTGTGGAATGGCTCGAAGGATTTCTTTCCACTAGTAATACCACCCTCTTGCTTGTTACCCACGACCGATACTTCCTCGACAGAGTAACTAATGAAATAGTAGAATTAGACGCAGGTAAAATATACCGCTATAAAGGTAACTACAGCTTTTTTCTGGAGAAAAAGGCTGAACGCCTATCCATAGAACAAGCCGAGACAGACAAAGCTAATAACCTGTTGCGCAAAGAACTTGAATGGATGCGCAGACAACCTAAAGCCAGAGGTACCAAAGCCAAATCCAGGGTTGATGCTTTTTATGAATTAGAAGAGAAAGCAGGAAAAACGAGAAACGACCAGACACTTGAACTGAAAGTTGAAACTTCCAGACAAGGAAACAAGGTAATTGAAATTGACCATATTAGTAAAAAATTTGCCAAACCAATCATCAATGATTTTTCATATGTCTTTAAAAAGAAAGACAGGATCGGAATCATTGGTAAAAATGGATCAGGGAAGTCCACTTTCCTCAATATTATCACAGGAAAACTGCAGCCGGATAGTGGAAAAATAGATACAGGTTCAACAACTAAAATAGGATACTTTTCACAAACAGGGCTTGATTTTAAAGAAGATCAACGAGTGATAGATATTGTAAAAGAAGTTGCCGAGCATATTCCTATAGGTAATGGAGAAACACTTAGTGCTTCACAATTTCTGCAGAAATTCCTATTCCCTCCCGCTGTTCAATATACATATGTAAATAAACTAAGTGGAGGAGAAAAAAAACGGCTTCAGTTACTTAGGGTTTTGATCAGCAATCCTAACTTCCTGATTCTGGATGAACCGACAAATGATCTTGACATCCCAACTCTGAACGTACTTGAATCTTTCCTTATGTCATATGAAGGATCCCTTGTAATTGTATCACATGACAGATACTTCATGGATAAACTCATAGATCATGTATTCGTTTTTGACGGCTCAGGCACTATCAAAGATTTTCCGGGAAACTATACAGACTATAGAAATCATCTGGATGAATCAGAGAAACAGGCAGAAGGAAAGTTAAAGGAAAAACCAAAAGAAAAACCTGCTGAACAAACTTCGTCTTCAAAACCAGTGGAGGAAAAGAAAAAGCTATCCTTTAAAGAAAAACAAGAATTTGAGGCGTTAGAGAAAGATATTGAAAAGCTTGAGAAGAAAAAAACAGAACTGACTGAGAAGTTATCTTCTTCTTCAATTAATCATGATGATTTGACAAAGCTTTCACAAGAGTTTGAAAATGTTAATAATACTCTGGAAGAAAAAACTTTACGTTGGTTAGAATTATCCGAAAAAGCTTAGTATTCAGAATTTAAGATTTACTCTTGAATTTGTACAATTACAGGAAAAAGTTGAAAATTAGTTTATTTTTTCCCTTATAAAAGTACTTTTAAAGGTAAAAGACCGAAATTTTTGAACTATATTTATAAATTATTAAATATTTTATCCAAACACGGTAAATAACTATGATTAAATTGGTAAATATCAAAAAGTTAGCACTTTTTTCTCTTCCAATTCTATTACTTACTCCGGAAGCACAGTCGCAATCAAAACTTACGGAAGATATCCGCCTGAATCAGGTAGGATTTTATCCATCTGGTCCTAAAACTGCAGTTGTTGTTGATGCACCTTCAGACAAATTTTATGTAATAAAAGAGAATCTGAAAGATACAGTTTTTACAGGACAACTAACACCTGGTGTTGTATGGGAACATTCAAAAGAAAACGTTAGCAAGGCTGATTTTTCCAAATTTAAAACTCCAGGAACTTACCGCGTTTTTGTACCAAAATTGGGATATTCATTCCCTTTCGAAATTAAAGATCAGGTATTACTCCCTGTTGCTAAAGGAAGTATGAGAGGTTATTACTACCAAAGAGCCTCTATAGATCTTCTTCCTGAATTCGCTGGAAAATGGGCAAGACCTGCAGGACACCCTGACGATAAAGTAATGGTTCATGGCTCCGCAGCAACAGCTACTCGTCCCGAAAAATTTGAAATATCTTCTCCCAGAGGCTGGTATGATGCCGGTGACTATAATAAATATATTGTAAACTCAGGTATAAGCACTTATACATTACTTTCTATCTATGAGCACTTCCCTAAGTTTGCTGATACATTAAAACTTAACATCCCGGAAAGCAAAAACAATATTCCTGATCTTCTTGATGAGATTCTATGGAATGTCAGATGGATGCTTACCATGCAGGATGAAGATGGTGGTGTTTACCATAAATTAACCAACCCTAGCTTTGACGGTTATATAATGCCTGCTGATGCAAAAGCTCCAAGATATGTTGTTCAGAAAGGAACCGCTGCTACTCTTGATTTTGCAGCAGTAACTGCGCAAGCAGCCAGAGTATTTTCCAAATACAAAAAAGAACTTCCTGGTCTTTCTGACTCTCTGAAAAATGCAGCCGTAAAAGCATATGCCTGGGCTAAAAAGAATCCTAATATTGAATACAGACAATCCACATTAAATCAAAAATTCCAGCCAGGTATCAGAACAGGTGAATATGGCGACTCTAAATTTGAAGATGAATTCCAGTGGGCTGCTATAGAACTTTTTGTAACTACAGGTAAAGGCGCCTACTTTGAAGATTCCAAACTCGAATATTCTCTGTCAGGAACCTACTCAGTTCCAAACTGGGCAAACGTTTCAACTCTTGCACTTTACACGATTGCACAAAACACTAAAAAACTGGCTGAATTTGAAAACATCAATCCTGATGTAATTACCAATAAAATCCTTACCATGGCTAATAAATACAAAGAAAATGCGGAAAAATCAGCATATGGCACACCAATGGGTACTTCAGGAGGAGATTTTAACTGGGGAAGTAACAGTAACGCTGCCAACCAAGGTATCCTGTTAGTTCAGGCTTATTTAATAAGCAAGAATAAGGCTTATTTGGATGCTGCTCAAGCTAACATGGATTATTTATTGGGAAGAAATGCTACTGCATATTGTTTTCTAACAGGATTTGGGGGTAAAAAAGTAATGAATCCTCATACCAGACCTTCAGAAGCTGACGGTATTGAAGATCCGGTTCCAGGTCTCCTTGCAGGTGGTCCGAATCCAGGACAGGAAGACAAAGCCGATTGTCCAGGGTCATTATACCCATCTTCAGCTCCTGCAAAATCTTATATCGACCACAAATGTAGCTACGCCTCTAATGAGATTGCCATAAACTGGAATGCTCCATTTGTATATTTGAGTTTTGCATTAGAAGCATTAAGAGGAAAATAGATACTCTCTGATATCACCAAAGGTTTAACAAACCATATAAGAGGCTAAAGATCAAATCTTTAGCCTCTTACATTTTATACCCAATCAACAACCTGCCTGATTTATCTGTTACTTTTTTGAATAGGTGTATATTCTTCAATTTAATCTTTTTTGGGTATGGATAGATTTACAGCGGATGTTAGAAACAATTACAATAATTATTACCTGCTTTTCTCAACAATGGGAGGCATATGGCTTTTAGCAGGATGTCTAGGTGCATATAACTACCCTCATTTGGCTATGTTGGCACTGTTGGGTGGAGCAACATTGTTTCAACCTATATACAGAATAATAAGGAAAGCCTTTGGAGTTAAACAAACAAAGACAGATCATCCTTTAAGGATGCTTACAACCCTCCTGGCAATCGGAATGCCCCTTGGAGTAACTGTAGGTTTTTTCCCGTTCAAAGAAAACATGAACTTGTTTTTTCCAGCATTCAGCCTGCTATTTGCAATGATCTTTGGTATTATCGGATATATATATAGGATAAAATCATTTGTCATTCTTGGATTAACCAACATGATCGGAAATATCTACATTTCTCACTTCTATTTTGATCACTTTGCCTTTGCCGGCCTGTTTACCGGTATTTTACTTCTGGCAACTGCAAGTGTCGGAAAAATATATGGAGAGATTGACTTGAGATTTGTTTCATTAAAAAAGAAGATTAAAATCCCTCAGGGAAATTAGAAAAGGCCCGAAAGGGCTTTTTTTTAATGCAGATTAGCCACTAAAAGTAGGCTTAAAATTTCACAAAATATTTAAAAACACCAATTAATATTACTTCAAAAAATACACTGAAATCAATAGAACATCCCTAAAAAACTCAAAGCAATCTAAATAAAACACAATTAACTAATTTTCAGAATTTTAACATGGTTTACTTTTTAAAACCCCTAAACACCTCACTACAGTAGACCAAATGTATTATTTACAACATAAACGTCATTTTTTATGAGCATTCAACCATTCTATGGCCCGTGATTTCGTCCTAAACAACTCTGTCTTAACCTTAGGCTTATCTAGTAATAAATACAAACGTCCACCATAAAAAGCAACATAACTATGCATTAAAAATGCTGATGCACTTATATATTGCAGAGAATGAGCACTTGAAAACAATCTCCTTGTCTCATTGTCTACAGATTTAAGATTTGCAAAATCAACAAACAAAGGCATAGTTACACCATTAGAAACTTTCAGCCTATCCTCTATTACTCTCTTTGCCACCTGTGGCGTAAGAGATGTAACTTCTGGCTTAAAAACTTCCATTAATATTCCATCCTCAATCCAGAATTCTGCAAATTCATTCTCAAAAAATGAATTTTTAATCATCTTTTTTTCAACCATATCCGTATAAACTTTTGATAAAACCTTACACCTAACTAAAACTAAAATCTAAATTATGAAAAATGTTCTAGAACTCATTAATGAGATTGTAACAAATGGAAAAAATCGTGGAGTTGGGCAGTTTACTACAGAAGATGAATTTTATGATGGAAGAATTATTACTGTAGAAGGAAACAAGCTAATAAACTTTGGATCCTGCAGTTATCTTGGTCTGGAGCTCGACCAAAGACTTAAAGACGGAGCTATTGAGGCTATTAATAAGTATGGTGTGCAATTTTCATGTTCTCGTACATATATGTCATGTACCTTATATGGAGAACTTGAAAGTCTGGTCAGAAAGATTTTTGATGCTCCGGTTATACTGTCAACTTCTGTTTCTCTCGGGCATCATGCAGTGATTCCTGTAGTAATAGGAGAAAATGATGCTATAATTATGGACCAACAAGTTCATGCGAGTGTCCAGGATGCGGCTATCAAAATGAAAGCAAAAGGAGTCTTTGTGACAATTGTTCGACACAATGACATGGATGAACTAAGAAAAAAAGTAACAGAACTTAGCCGCTCTTATAATAAGGTCTGGTACATGATGGACGGGGTTTATAGCATGTATGGAGACTTTGCTCCCATGGAGCAAATTACTGAGATGCTAAAAAGTCACAAAAAATTCCATGTATATGCTGATGATGCCCATGGATTGGGATGGATGGGGCAACATGGACGAGGATATGTACTCAATAGGATGTCCTTGCATCCTAAAATGATTGTTGCCACTTCTCTGAATAAAGCATTTGCAGCTGGTGGAGGAGCATTTGTAATTCCGGATGAAGAACTTTGTCAGAAAGTAAGAAACTGCGGGGGGGCATTTATTTTTTCTGGACCACATCAGATTCCGGTATTAGGAGCTGGCATAGCATCTGCTAAAATTTTACTATCAGATGAAATTTATGAGAAACAAGCTGCGCTGGCAGAAAAGATAAACTATTGTCATGAATTGCTGATGGCTCATAATTTGCCCGTAGTTTCTAACCCGAATACCCCAATATTTTTTGTAGGGCTGGGCTTGGTAAGAGTCGGATATAATCTTGTCAAACGGATGCTGGGCGAAGGTTGCTTTGTAAATATCTCAGCTTTTCCAGCTGTTCCGGAAACCTGTACAGGAGTTAGATTTACCATTACTTTACATCATACCAAAGAGGATATAGAAAAACTTGTAAAAGGTCTGGCTTATCATTTTCCAAAGGCACTTGAAGAGGAAGGAAGAACAATCAATGATGTCTACAGAGCTTTTAGAAGAGTGGCCAATTTCAAGGAAAAAGAAGAAATCCCAATCCCTACTTCTGCATCCGGATTTTCAATTCAATATGAAAATTCAATTTCTAAAATTGACAGAAACCTCTGGGACAAACTTTTAGGGACGGAGGGCATTATTGATCATGAGAGTCTTGAATTAATGGAAAAAAGTTTTTCTCAAAACTTTGAACCTGAAAACAACTGGAACTTTCATTATTATATCATTAGAGACCAAATAGGTATACCTGTGCTAGCCACATTTTTCACAACAGCCCTAACCAAAGACGATATGCTTGCTCCTCCTGAATCGTCGAAAATCATTGAATCTGGAAGACAAAAAAATAAATATTTCCTCACTTCAAAATCTCTGATCATGGGCACATTGCTTACAGAAGGCAAACATATGTATCTTAATCAAAATCATAACGAATGGCAGAAAGCACTAATGCTTTTGCTCGACACTGTATGGAAGCTTCAGGATACTCAAAAAGCCGTGGTTCTAAACCTAAGAGATTTTTACAAAAACAATACAGATCTATATAATTTTTTTAAAGACCAGGGATTTATCCCAGTTCCTCTTCCCGACACACATGTTATTGAAAACTTCAATTGGGAATCTGCCGATGATTTCATTGATCGGGTAAGTAGTGAAAAACGTTATTATATCAAGAAAAAAGCGCAAAATTTTGAATCTTTATATGATGTAAATATTATTACAAACCCTTCAGATATTAAAATTGATGAATACTATGAGTTATACAAAAATGTGGCAGCCAAGAGCTTTGTATTAAATACATTTTTACTCCCTAAAAAACTGTTCCAGAATATGGCAAAGAAAAACTCCTGGGAATTTATCGAGGTATTTATGAAAGGAACCAATCACCCTGCCGGTATTGCAATCTGTCATAAATCCGCAACAGAATACTGCTTCCTGCTCACAGGAATGAACTATGAGTTTGTTGATTCTCATAATTTATACCCACAGATACTTTGGCAAATAGTTAAAAGAGCCGGAGAACTAAAAGCCCCTAAAGTTTCTCTTGGATTTACTGCATCACAAAATAAAAGGAAATTTAATGCAAGTGTGATTGAAAAAATTGGTTTTGTTCAGATGAAAGACAGCTTCTCAGTTTCATTCATCAGTACCTTGGCTGGTGGCGGTAAAGCGGCTTAAAAGCTATAAGTTTAAAGCTAAAAGCTGAAAGTTTAAAGTCTCAAAATGACATTTTAAACTTTCAGCTTTTATTTTTTTAGTCGTAAGATTAATTTAAAGAATTTTATACCTGTATTATCATCTTTAAGTTTTGTGCTTTCCGTTTTAAGCTTTTAACTTTATTAAATAAATAATATTTTCAACTCTTCCTGATTGCATAATTAATGAAACATTCAATACGGAAGATATTAAACTCCCATTCCAGCGAAAATGAATTGGAATATTATTTAGACTTCCATCCCACAACATCAGCTCTTCAATATTACAATAGTTTTCAATTAAAGTCTCAATCTTTTGTCCTATCAAAGACTCTTCTTTAAAATCTGTCAGGTCTTTAGCGGTTGAATTGGCAAAAAATATATTCCCATTTATTCCTGTAATGAAAATAACCCTGTCTTTATTTTCCATTACTTCGATAACCTTGTGAACTCCTTGTTTGGAAAAGGAATTTTCCGCCAGCTGCTCATTTATCATATTTATTCCTAAGGTCAGGAAGCTTAAAAAATCATGCTTAAAGCCAATATCAGTCGGCAGTCTTTTACTGAAATCATGTAAAGCCATAGAAGAAAATACATCTACCATTTCCTCATAAATAGTATCATATTTCCCTAGAATAAAATCAACTTCCTGAAGCATCTCAAAAATTTTTGTTTTATTCTCAGGTTTGATGTTTTGTTCTTCAAGGATCAGCTTTTTTAACTCTTTTAAAGTTTCAATTGTAAATGCTTTGTCCGAATCAAAAATATTATCCTTCATTTCAATTAATGTTAAGTACAGATTAAAAATATTAACTAGAAGATATACAGGCCCTTATAAAAGACAAGTATAAAATGTTAATTACTTAAAACCAAATGATTCTCATAAATTTACAATAAATATCCGATTAAAAACCGTTGAAAAAACACAGTAAAATTATATGGTATTTTTATTCATTCTGATTTTACTGATTAACTTTTCCCTCTTTTTTATTATCCATAAACTCATTTTCCCCTAAAGCAGTTGTTTAACATATAGGGCATTTAGTCAGATGCCTGATGATCTGTTATTGACTCGAATTTGTATTTCTGATGAAGATATTATCGATAGTTTTTCTCTTACTTTTTTTGAATTCCTGTGATTCTAAAAAAACAACTACATTTCAAAGGGATTACAATGATAGCGTATCTTTCAACATCCTATTGCCAGAACAAAACAAGATCTCCGATTCTGATATAAAAAAATTCATAAAAAAACACCCCGAATACCAGCCGTATCAAAAAAAACTTGAGAAATTCTACATACGAAGAAACTTCCAGCCTGCCTGGTCTAAAGATTACAAATTCATTCCTCAGGCCCAGATGCTGATAAACTACCTTAACCATATGAACAAACATGGCCTGAAAACAGATAGCGCCAATATAATGGCGTTAAAAGAAGCCATAAAAAAAAGTAATGAAACGCAATGGTTCAGATTGAAAGACAAGCAGGAGACCTTTATTAATACGGATATCCTATTATCTGCATCCTTTTTCAAGGATTCCAAAAAAATATGGAGAGGTCATTTCAAGAATGATGACTTGGAAAACTTATGGAAAATCAAACACAAAAAAATCAAGTATGGAAGGACCCTTGATTCCATTCTGTCTTCAGGCGCTAATGATCCTTTCACTGAATTTGAGCCCTTACACAAAGATTATAAAGAGCTGAAGGCTGTATTAAATAAATATACAGAAATTGCCGGAAATGGCGGATGGCCCGAGGTAACCCCTCAAGGCAAGGTATTAATTAAAGGGGATATTGATTCAGAAATTATACACTTAAGAAAACGGCTTTACCTTTCTGGTGATATTAGTCACTTTGAAGATAACAAAACATTTGATCAAGAACTTGAACAAGCAGTAAAGCATTTTCAATACAGACACAAACTGAAAGAGGATGGTATTGTAAAAGGTGAAACCCTTAAAGAGATGAACATTCCCATTGAGGATAGAATAGAGCAAATCAGTATCAATATGGAACGCTGGAGATGGGTACCTGAAGAACCTTCTGAAAAATACATACTCGTAAATATTCCTGAATTTAAAATGCATGTTTTCGAAAAGAACTCTGAGATTTACAATATGAAAGTTATTGTAGGAAAAAGTGGAGCCTACACCCCTATATTCAGTGACCAGATAGAAAAAATTGTTATTAACCCTTCCTGGATTGTCCCTGCTAAAATCGCTACAACAGAGCTTGTACCAATGATTAAAAGAGATACAAGTATACTTTCAAAACAAAATATTGAAATTTATACAGATTACTCATTCAATACAATGGTTAATCCTGACACAATAGATTGGCTCACTCTTGACACCCGAAAATTCAATTATGTACTGAAACAAAAATCAAACTTCTATAACCCATTAGGACATATAAAATTTTTATTTCCCAACGAATACGACATATACCTGCATGATACTCCATCAGATTACCTCTTCGAAGAAAGTGAAAGAAACTTTAGTCACGGTTGCATAAGAATTGAAGATCCTATCTGGCTTGCTTCTTATCTCTTGAAAGATGAACCTCAGTGGAATAAGAAGAAGTTGTATGAAGCAATATACAGGCAAGAAGAAAAATCGATTTTATTAAAGAAAAAGTTACCTGTCTTCATCCTTTATTTTACTACATGGGTTGATGAAACAGGAACCATTCACTTCCTGAAAGACATTTATGATCATGACAAACAGCTCAAATCGATTCTGGAATCAAAAGAATAATTTCCTAAATTGATGCCTGAAAATTCATTAACCTTCTGACATTGTGAAATCAAAGCATTTATTATTTCTACTTTTCACTTTCATTAGTATTATTATATTATCCTGTAAGGGAAAAGTAAACTCTCAAAAAAAAGTTCATACTGTTAAACTACCTGGAATTGAGAGAACAGACGAGAATCTAATAAATCTTTATTTTCAAAATCAGCCCGAAGATACCATCTGGAGAGAAGATATACTTACTTTTTATAAAAATAGAAATTACAAACTTGCATGGTCATATAAAGGAAAATTCATTCCTCAGGCAAACTACGTAATCAATATGATTAAGAATATTGATGAAGAAGGATTTTCTATGGAATGCTTTCCTACCAATGATATCTGGCATCATTATATTCAGCTTTCTGACTACCAGAAGTCTATACTCCCTGAACACATTAAGGCAAGAGAAGAGTTTGACATATTCCTTTCCATAACTTTTTTTAAATATGCACGGAAGATCTGGGCAGGTATTAATAATCCCGAAAAGTACGATTGGTTTATCACAAAAAAAACAATAAACGAAAGAGAACTCCTTATGTCCATTCTCAAAGCAGAGCTGGACAGCACTTTTTCTGCATCTAAATTTCATCCTTTGCATAGACAATACAAACTACTAAAGGAAACCCTTATTCAATACAGAAAAATAGCTCGTCAAGGGGGCTGGGGTAATATTACCAAGAGCACTTATAAAATTAAACCCGGCGATACTTCTTCAATCATAAAACAACTACGCTATCGTCTTGCATTCGAAAGCAAAGTATTAAAAGCTGATACAAGCAATTATTTTGACTCAACTCTGGTATTTGCTTTAAAAAAATTCCAGTTCTGCCACGGCCTTGAAACTACAGGTATTTTGGACTCTTACACTATAGATGAATTGAATATTCCGGTTGAAAAAAGAATTTTACAAATTTCAGCCAATATGGAAAGATGGAGATGGCTACCGGAAAAAGGAAGTGATTTGTATCTCGCCATAAATATTCCAGAATTTGCACTACATGTATATGAAGAAAATAAACACGCATGGCAAATGAATGTCATTGTAGGAAAGACATTATCACATACACCAATATTTTCAAATGAAATTCAGTTTCTGGTATTTAATCCTTCCTGGAATGTACCAAAAAGTATTGCGGTTAAAGAATTACTTCCGTTGCAGAAAAAAGATCCCGCATATCTAACCAGAAACAATATGCAGGTATTTATGAGCAATAAACTAAATACCCCTATTCATCCAGATAGCATAATATGGCATTCGATCAATGAACAAAACTTCAATTTAACCTTTATACAAACTCCAGGACCTGAAAATCCTCTTGGTAAGGTGAAATTCTTATTCCCTAATACTTTCGACGTTTACCTTCACGACACGCCAGCAAAACACCTTTTCACACAGAAGGAAAGAGGATTTAGTCATGGTTGCATTCGTCTGGAAGAACCGATGAAACTGGCTCAATACCTTCTAGAAAAACAAGGCATGTGGAAAGAGAAAGAAATTAACAAACTCCTCGAAATGGATAAGGAAGTATATATGAAACTCAAGAAAAAAGTACCTGTTTACATTGTATACTTCACGACCTGGATGGATAGCAACGAAAATGTCCATTTCCGAAAAGATATTTATGGTCTGGATCAGAAACTTATAGATGAATTGAACTTTTAATACTGATTTTCAGATTAATAAATAATAAATCTGCCAATCTGTCAGTTTGGAATAAATTTCTTATCTTTGCAAAAAGAATTTATAAAAATGGAAGACAGGATCAATCATAAGGAATCAATGACAGCAGAGGAAAAAGCCGCCTGTGATTTACCTAGAATTAGCCTTGAACAAAATACAGGTAATAAAAGAAAATTATATATAGAAAGCTACGGCTGCCAGATGAATTTCTCTGACAGCGAAATTGTAACTTCTATTATGCATAAAAATGGTTTTGATACAACCAACAGCATGGAACTTGCTGATGTGATCTTTATAAATACCTGTTCGATCAGAGAAAATGCTGAACAAAAGGTAAGAAACCGTCTTGCCCAATTCAATGCTTTGAAAAAAAGAAAGCGATCTCTGACAATCGGAGTATTAGGATGCATGGCGGAAAGGTTAAAAGCTAAATTCCTGGAAGAAGAAAAAATTGTTGATCTGGTAATAGGACCAGATGCTTATAGAGATCTTCCAAATTTAATGGCCGAGGCAGATGAAGGTAATAAAGCTGTTAATGTCTTTTTATCAAAAGAAGAAACTTATGCGGATATCAGTCCTGTAAGGTTAAATTCAAATGGCGTCAGTGCATTCGTTTCCATTATGCGGGGCTGCGACAACATGTGTTCATTTTGTGTCGTTCCCTTTACAAGGGGACGTGAACGCAGCAGAGACCCTCATTCTATAATAAAAGAAACTATAGAACTTGTAGAACAAGGGTATAAAGAAGTTACCCTTCTTGGTCAGAATGTAGATTCTTACAAATGGCAGTCTGAGGATGGAAGTGAAAAGGTAAACTTTGCTCAGTTACTTGAAAAAGTAGCGCTTATCAGCCCTGATCTGAGAGTCAGATTTTCAACTTCACACCCCAAAGATATTACAGATGAAGTACTTTATACAATCAAAAAGTATGAAAACATCTGTAACTACATACACCTGCCTGTTCAGAGCGGTAACAGCAGAGTACTTGACCTAATGAACCGTACTTACACCAGAGAATGGTACCTTGACAGAGTAAAAGCCATCAGAAATATCATTGGAGAAGACTGTGGCATATCATCTGATATGATTACGGGCTTCTGCACAGAGACAGAAGAGGAACATCAGGAAACATTATCCCTCATGGAAGAAGTAAAGTTTCATTTTGCTTATATGTTTGCATACTCTGAAAGGCCGGGTACTCTTGCTCAGAAAAAGTATGCCGATGATATTCCGGAAGAGACTAAAATGAGGCGTCTTAATGAGGTAATCAACCTGCAGCAAGAACATTCTTTATATAGAAACAAAGAAGCTCTGGGTAAAGTACACAAAGTGCTCGTGGAAGGAGAATCAAAAAAATCAAATCTGGAATATAAAGGCAGGAATTCTGAAAATACAGTTGTGGTGTTTCCTAAAGGAGACTGCAAAATGGGTGATTACGTGAACGTCCTTGTAACAGACTGTTCACTTGCCACTCTTTTTGGGGAAATTATAGAAATAATTCCCTCTTCAACAAAAATCAGTAATTAAAATCGAAGGGAGGATCCGTGAATCTGAATGAAGAAATACAAAGCGTAAAACAAAGATTTGGGATTATTGGTAATGCTCCTGTTTTAAATCATGCGATACAGGTTGCTATTCAGGTTGCACCCACCGACATGACTGTTTTAATCACCGGAGAAAGTGGAAGCGGAAAAGAATCCTTTTCTAAAATAATACATTCCTTAAGCGCACGCAAACATGGACAATTTATTGCCATCAATTGTGGAGCAATTCCCGAAGGAACCATAGATTCAGAACTATTTGGTCATGAGAAAGGCTCTTTTACCGGAGCTCATGAGGCGAGAAAGGGATATTTCGAGGTGACCAACGGTGGTACAATTTTTTTGGATGAAATCGGTGAAATGCCTGTGGGCACACAAGCCAGACTACTAAGAGTACTTGAAAACGGAGAATTTATAAAAGTTGGCTCTTCCAAAGTACAAAAGACTAATGTAAGAGTAGTAGCTGCAACCAACGTAGACCTGTTTGAGGCTGTGGAGAAAAGAAAGTTTCGGGAAGACCTTTATTACAGACTGAATACGGTACCTATCTTCGTACCTCCATTAAGGGATCGTGAAGGCGATAAAGAGTTACTATTTAGAAAATTTGCTTCAGATTTTGCCGATAAATATAAAGTGCAGCCAATCAGACTCAATGATGAAGCAAAGGTTGCACTTAATAATTTTCGCTTTCCTGGTAATATTCGTCAGCTTAAAAATATAGTAGAGCAGATTTCCGTTCTTGAAACTAACAGAGATATCACTAAAGAAACTTTATTAAAATACCTACCTGAGCCTCACAGTGGTATTCCTGCCGTTTACAATAAAGACAAGAATAAAACAGATGATTTTTCAGAAAGAGATATTTTGTATAAAATTCTCTTTGACATGAAGAAAGACATGACAGAGTTAAAAAAACTGGTTTTTGAACTTCTTCAAAATGAAAATTATGGTTCACAAATGATCAAAGATCATCCTGATCTCTTTACTGGTATTACCGAAGAGGTCTATCCCAGAGAACAACGCCAGGCTAAATTTCTGCTACCTCCTACTACAGAAGAGCACATACATGACCATGCTCCAATTGAAATTGAAAAAATAGAGGATGCAATACAAGAGCCGGAAGAAGAATCTCTTTCACTTGAAGACAAGGAAAAAGAAATGATTTTAAAGGCACTTAAAAGAAATCATAATAAAAGAAAAAATGCTGCACGTGACCTTGGCATTTCCGAACGTACACTGTACAGGAAATTAAAGCAGTATGAAATCGAAGAATAATTTTGATTTAATAAAAGAATTTTGAATATAGTATCATGAATAAATTTTCCTCTGCCATAAATCTGTTCAGATTAAGCATCAAAGCTCTTATGCTGGTTTTGATTCTTTCTTTTCTTACAGGATGTGGTGTATATTCCTTTACTGATGGAAGAATTCCTCCGGAAGTCAAAAATATTTCTATCCTGAATTTTCCAAATGACGCAGGTAATGGCCCTCCTAATCTTTCTCAAAGTTTCACCGAAAAATTAAGAAGCTATTATCAGCAAAACTCTAATCTTGTTTTAGTAAAAAGCAATGGAGACTGGCAACTGGAAGGACGAATCGTTGGTTATAACGTTACACCAGTTGGTGTTCAGTCAAATGAAATTGCAGGAATCAACAGATTGGTTATAAAAATTGAAGTAAAATTTATTAATACATTGGATGAAAAAGCCAGTTTCACCAATGTCTTCACCAGCCCTCCTACAAGTGGCGACTTTCCTGCCAATCAGACGTTATCACAGGTAGAAGGATCATTAGTTAATAAGATGCTGGACCAGATAGTATTGGATATCTTTACAAAAACCACTTCCAACTGGTAAAATTTAAAACACCCGGATAAATATTGAATAAGCAACGTTTCATAGATTTAATCACAAACTCCACGGAAGTTTCTTCTACAGATCTTAAAGATCTGGAAGAAGTCGTGAAAATATTTCCTTACTGCCAGGCAGCTCATATCCTGTTTGCCAAGGCTTCCTATGAAACAGACAATATGCTTGCTGAAAAAAGAATCAGAAAAGCAGCGGCCTATTCTTTTGACAGGAAAAACCTAAAAAAGATAATTCATCATTCCAGGTACTCTTTTAAATCAGATAATAAATCTTTCGCTCCTGTAATTCAGGCACCGGCGCCTGAAAATCTTCTTGAAGAAAAAGTACTTATTGAAGAAATCGAAGAAGAAAACATTGCCATTAGCGAAACAGCCCAGGATGCGATTAACATTCCTGAAGAGGAAAATAACAAGGTAATTTCTGAATCTCATAAAAGTAACGAAACTTCAGTTCAGAATGAAAATCAAATTCATCCTCAAATTGAAGACGAAACTTCGCCTGAACCTGAAAAATTTTCAATCCCTACAGGCAAGGTCATTACCAACTCAAAAGAGTTTTTCGAAGACCTGCAGAAAAATCTGCAGAATTTAAGAAAACTGAAAGAAGAAGCGGCCAGAGATAATACACCTGATACTAATGCAAAGGGAGAAACTCCTTCTCCATCTGCCTCATCGGCTATAATGCCTGAAAAAAAGTACGCTTTCCCCGAAGACAAAATCCTGGAAGAACTATCGAAGAAAGAGGCATTTAAAGGAAAAAACAAAATCAACATTGAAAAATTCCCTTGGGAAAAGGTTGAAATTTTTTTAAAGAAAGAAGAAGAGAAAAACGCTTTTCTGGAGAAAAAGATCATTGAGAAGAATATTGATAATGAGGAAATCAGCAATAAAGATGCTGATTTGCACCTACAATATCTTGAATTCCTGGAAAGAGGGAGAAAACAACTTGATAAAAAGCAAATTGAGAATATAATAGATAAATTTATAAAAGAAGATCCTACCATTCCCCCTTTAAATCCTAGAACTATTGCCGAGGAACAGGAAGACCTTTCCGCGAAGTCGGGTGTAGAATCTAAAGGATTGGTATCTGAAAATTTTGCTAAAATTTTAATAAAACAAGGTAAAATTCAGAAAGCCATTGATATTTACACACAATTAAGTTTGAAAAATCCTGAAAAAAGTACTTACTTTGCAGGCCTTATTAATGAATTAAAAAACGAAAAATAATTTATAATGGAAATCTTTATCACGGTTTTAATATTTATAGCCTGTTTTTTCCTTGTTGTTCTGGTACTTGCACAAAATTCTAAAGGTGGTGGGCTTTCCGGAAACTTTGCAGGTGGTTCTACTCAATTTATGGGAGTTAAAAAAACTGGGGATTTGCTTGAAAAATTAACCTGGGGGTTTGCAATAGGCCTGGTTGTTCTTTGTCTTGGCGTCAATCTTCTTTATAAAAACAATA
This sequence comes from Sporocytophaga myxococcoides, assembly GCF_000775915.1. Lineage (NCBI taxonomy): Bacteria > Pseudomonadati > Bacteroidota > Cytophagia > Cytophagales > Cytophagaceae > Sporocytophaga > Sporocytophaga myxococcoides. The sequence continues at coordinate 346,868 of NZ_BBLT01000001.1, read as the reverse complement.
TAGAAGAAAATGATGGAGGCATTAACAGCGTGAATGTGGAAAGAGCTCAGGAAGGAAATAAATTAATGCCTAAAGCGCCGGGTGAAGGTCAGGAAAAAGTTCCTGCAACAAATGATTCGGCTCAATAATGTTAATATAAAAAAGTATATAAATAAAAAAGCCTCTGATTTAGAGGCTTTTTTATTTATATACATTCATTGGGTCTAATCACTTTAATTAAATTTCTGAATAAAGTTTTTTAACCAACAATCTCTTGGTAATTGGCATTACAGTTTCTTCAAAGGGATAGCTAAATTTTGAATTAACAAGAAAAGTAGCGGGATTGGGCAACTTTTTATACTTTTTAATCAACTCCAGTTTAATATTTTCATATGTATTCCCTATTGTCTTACTGATATTTTCGACAAAATGAGTATGAATACCTCTGTATTTGGCTTCAGCAGTTTGAAATAATGTAACCTGATATTCATAGACCCGGGTTTCGCTCCTGTTATTGGTGTGAAACAAAAGGTATCCTGCATCCAAATTAAGAGGAGACAATCCTATCGGACTTATTGACAGCATGTCTTCAATCTCTTCATAAATCTCCTTCCCCTCCACCAACTGATCCTTAAGCTTAGGCAATGCAAACATTACGATTTCCTCCAATTCCCTCATAATCTTGTCATCATTTACCAATTCTTCATAAATGATTTCAAGCTTTTCAAAATCAGCACTGGAAATTTGCTTTGGAAAATGTTCTTTCAGAAGCTGTTTATTTTCCTTTAAACGCAGGAGATTTTGATAGTGAAAAAGCAGATCAGAAAGAAACGGATAAAGTTTTTTTTCATTAAAGCTTCCCTTCACATCTTGCAGGTAAGCGAGGAGCATATATTTTTTATACTCAAAATCTATAAGTCCTTCTGTCAGCCAGTTTTTATTTAACTCTTTCATAATCCCAAAAAAGTTATACTAATTATACGGTTAGAATGCCATTTTGTTAGCTTTTAAATAATTTATCCAATTCTCCTCAAAAAAACAAATGAAAAAATGACAGTTCTTAAAACAAAAAAGGCAGATCTCTGTTTAAATGCCTCACCACTCACTGACAAATGTTCAGCTTTTTACCTCTGGCACAGGAAATGCAGAGCTGGCAGTATCCAAGAAATTAAATAACTTTTAAACGTATAAAATTAAACGCTTTAACAAAATGAGTAACAACTTAAGCATCAAGCCACTAGCAGACAGAGTTTTAATCCAACCTGCTCCTGCTGAAGAAAAAACAGCTTCTGGTATCATTATTCCTGATACAGCTAAAGAAAAACCTCAAAGAGGATCTGTAGTTGCTATCGGAACAGGAAAAAAAGATGAGCCTCTGACTGTAAAAGTAGGAGATACTGTTCTTTATGGTAAATATTCAGGCACTGAGATCACCATAGATGGCAAAGAGTATCTTATGATGCGCGAAGCTGATATTTTCGCAGTTCTTTAACAACTTAATTGTCTAAAAGCAAATCAATTACAAAAACCAAAAAAAATTAAAAATACCATGGCAAAAAATATATTTTTCGATACAGAAGCCAGAGAAAAACTGAAAAAAGGTGTAGATGCATTGGCTGACGCTGTAAAGGTGACATTAGGACCAAAAGGAAGAAATGTAATCCTTGACAAAAAATTCGGTGCTCCAACAGTTACCAAAGATGGTGTTTCTGTTGCTAAAGACATTGAATTAAAAGAACCAATCGAAAATATGGGTGCACAACTTGTAAAAGAAGTTGCATCTAAAACAGCTGATGCTGCTGGTGATGGTACTACTACTGCTACTGTGCTTGCTCAGGCAATTTTCAACGCTGGTATTAAAAACGTAGCAGCAGGTGCAAACCCAATGGATCTTAAAAGAGGTATCGACAAAGCTGTAGAAGCTATCGTTGCTGATCTGAAAAAACAATCTAAAAAAATCGAAAGCTCTCAGGAAGTAGCTCAGGTTGCTACCATCTCTGCCAACAACGATGAGGAAATTGGTAAAATGATTGCCAATGCTATGGATAAAGTTGGCAAAGACGGAGTTATCACTGTAGAAGAAGCTAAAGGTACTGAGACAGAAGTAAAGATCGTTGAAGGTATGCAATTCGACAGAGGATACCTTTCTCCTTACTTTGTAACCAATGCAGATAAAATGGAAGCTGATCTTGACAATCCTTTCATCCTTATCTATGACAAGAAGATCTCTTCAATGAAAGAATTGCTTCCAGTATTGGAACAAGTAGTTCAAACAGGAAAACCATTGTTGATTATTGCTGAGGATCTTGATGGAGAAGCTCTTGCTACTCTTGTTGTAAACAAGATCAGAGGTGCGTTGAAAATTGCTGCTGTAAAAGCTCCAGGATTTGGAGACAGAAGAAAAGCAATGCTTGAGGATATCGCGGCATTAACAGGTGGAACTGTAATCTCTGAAGAAAGAGGATTCAAACTAGACAACGCTACTCTTGATTTCTTAGGTACTGCTGAAAAAATCATTGTTGACAAAGACAATACTACAATTGTTAACGGTGCAGGTCAAAAAGAAGAAATCAAAGCAAGAGTTAATCAAATCAAAGCTCAGATCGAATCTACTACATCTGACTATGATAAAGAAAAACTTCAGGAAAGACTTGCTAAGCTTTCAGGTGGTGTAGCTATCCTTTATGTAGGTGCCGCTACTGAAGTTGAAATGAAAGAGAAAAAAGACAGAGTTGATGATGCATTACATGCAACAAGAGCTGCTGTTGAAGAAGGCGTTATCCCTGGTGGTGGTGTAGCTCTTATCAGAGCTAGTGCAGCACTTGATAATTTAAAACTATCTCACGAAGATCAGATTACAGGTGTACAAATTATCAGAACTGCAATCGAAGCTCCATTAAGAACTATCGTATTCAACGCAGGTCTTGAAGGTTCTGTAATCGTTCAGAAAGTAAAAGAAGGACAAGGTGATTATGGATACAATGCACGTGATGACAGATATGAAAACATGTTTGCTGCTGGTATCCTTGACCCAACCAAAGTTACAAGATTAGCTCTTGAGAACGCTGCTTCAATTGCTGCTCTTCTTCTTACTACTGAGTGTGTTGTTGCAGATCAGCCGGAAGATAAAGCTGCTCCTGCAATGCCTCACATGGGCGGCGGAATGGGCGGAATGATGTAATACCCTCTTTACCAAAACAATAATAAAAATGCCTCTGTTAAATTAACAGAGGTATTTTTTTGTTATTTATAAAAGGATTAAATTTGCCATGTTAACCTTTTAAGTTTATGGTTCATCAAAATGTGACGATGAATTGGGTTTACGAACATTTCCTTGCTTATTTGCATTTAAGCATTGCGGACTGTGATTGTATCGTATCCCAAAAAGAGTTGAACAACCTTTCATGTTTCACTCTTCTTAAAAATCTAAGCCCTGAAAGAGGCTTAAAGCTTGTAAAAGAGGTCTATATAGAATTTCTTTCTCATACGGAAGAAGAAAAAAGGGCTTATATCAGGGAGAATGTCTCCAAATTTCTCCGCACAGAATTCATAAAAAACAGAGTTATAGTAGATTTAGAAGACGCTGTTCATCTAAAAGATGAGGAAAGTGAAGAATATATCATGTTCAGATATATCCGGAAGGTAATAAATAACTGCAAATAAGAAACCTCTGAAAATAATCATAAATAATCTGCTTATCTTATTCCAAATTAAGGTAACAAATTATCTTTTTCTTAAAGCTATCTGAAGTTTAAAGTGATCTTAAACTAAGTAGAATAGCTGCTCCTATAACCATCAACATTGTCAGAAGATCAAAGTCGGGCAAAGTCGATTTTAAAAACTTCATACTCATACTCTTTCCAGTTTGATTTATTAATTGCAAATCTAGAAAGAGTATGTAAACAAATCATTATCAGAAAATTAAAAAAACTTCAAGGATTTAAGCAACTGCCTTGCGCACATAAGATCGCTCTTTATACTTAAGGGCTACAAAAATAAATACAATGGCAGTTATTAACATCAAACCACTAAAAAACCAGAAATATGCCGGTCCTGCCAGTTTGGATGTTTTATCCGGATTTTGAATGAACCAGTTTATCAAAGCTGTAAACAAACTTCCCAAAGAAACCGAAAGAAGAAAAAAGCCCATAATAAGAGATTTCATATTATTGGGAGCTTGAGTATATGAAAACTCCAACCCAGTTCCGTAAATCATTACTTCTGATATTGTAAGTATCAAATACGCGAAACACTGCCATAAAATTGAAATATCCTTTCCTGCATAAAGGCTTGTTTCCATGAAAGCAACTATGGCAAATGAAGAGGCGCATATAAACATTCCAATTGTAATTTTTCTTAATGATGTAAGTTTAAAGAATCTTCCTAGAAAAGGATAAACAACAAGGTCAAATAGAGGCACCAGAATAAGGACAAAAATCGGGTTTAAGGCCTGAACCTGATCAGGAAGGATTTCAAATTGATAATATCCAAATAGATCAAATGACTTAATCATATGAGGATTCATTGCTTGAATTACCCATGAAGAACCTGTCTGTTCATACAATGACCAGAAGACTGCAATAAAAAGGTATATTACCACTAGTCCTCCCATTGCGTTCATTCCTTCCTTGCTAAGTATTTCTTCTTTATATTTTTTCCAACCAACAGGAGGGATAACTGCGTATTTTGATCTACCTAACCAAAATATAACAGTAGCTAAAAGCATTAAAGCCCCGGGAACACCAAAGGCTATAGAAGGTCCAAATTTCCTCAAAAGAATAGGTGTAAAAATGGTTGAAACAAAAGCTCCCATATTTACTGATAAATAAAAATAGTTAAAGATCTTCGGTAATAAGTCTTTATTTTCCTCTGTAAATTGATCTCCAACGTTTGCAGACACACAAGGCTTTATTCCTCCTGAACCAATTGCTATCATTGTCAAACCAAAGGAAAGCCCAAGCCTGGTTTCATCCAGAGATAAAGCCAAATGACCTAAACAGTATATTATTGAAAGAGAAATGATGGTTTTATATTTTCCCCATAAAATGTCTGATAGCAAAGCTCCCAGAATCGGGAAAAAATAATTAGCACTTACAAACATATGATACCAAAATTTGCTTTCCCCTTCAGACATCACATCAAGGTTCCCTGTACTATCCATTAAATATTTGGTCATGAAAACAGTAAGAATAGTTTTCATCCCATAATAACTAAATCTCTCAGCCAGTTCATTACCTATAATGTAAGGTATACTTGCAGGCATTCCTTTCCTTCTAACTTCTTTACTGTTCATAAAAATCGGATAGTTTAATACTAGGGTTAATGTTTGTATACTTTTTTTAATTGCATTTATACTTTAAGATTTAAATATACAAACTTTAAAGAATTTAAAAATTACTCTTACTGAGTCTCAAATATTAAGTTTTGTCCGATTTTAACATTTGATAACTCTACATGTTTTAAAGGATAAAACAGTCATAACCATGAAATTCATCATACATCTTTTAGTAGATTCATTTGCTGTCTGGCTAGTTTCTGCAATATTGCCTGGCGTGTCAGTAAAAAGCTTCAGCACTGCTATATGGGTAGCAATACTATTAGGGATTATCAATGCAACACTAGGTTGGGTGCTCAAAATTCTTGCTTTTCCATTCAACTGGCTCACATTAGGTCTTGTTAATTTTATTATCAGTGTGCTTATGATTATGCTGGTAGACAAGCTGGTTAAGGGATTTGAAATCAAAAATTTCTGGTGGGCAGTAGTATTCGCTATTCTGATCTCTATTGTAAATAATATCGTATACTGGATCTTTTAACTGAAAATCTGGATTAAGCCGAAAATTAAAATGGCACTTTAAACAAGTGCCATAAATATTTCTTCCGAGATCTTATCAAGCCTGTTGTCTTGATCATATTCTTCATCCAGGCATTTCTGGAGTGTTTCACAATCATTTTTATAATCCAGAATCTTAGCGCACGTCAGAGCATTAGAATAAGACGCAATCTCGAGATGCTCTATTTTCTGTAAAATCATAGTGAGATTAGCAGCATTGTCTTCTTTCTTTTGCATGACTAAAACACGCGCTTCTTCAAAAAGCTTTTCCATCGGTTCGGAAACCGAAGCCACTATCCTTGATTTTCCAAATCTTCTCATAAGCTCAATGCATCTGGAAAAATGCTTTTGAGTATAATACAAATGTTCCTTTATGGCTTCTCTTAATTCTTTATTAGTGGTATGTTTGAGAAGAATCGGCAATAGCTGAGCCTGCTTTTTTTCCATTGTATACAGCTCAGTGAGACGAGTCAGGTAAACTTTATCCAGTCCTTTTTCCATGGGCACCAATCCTATTCCGTTTATCTTAAATTAACAATTAAACCATCCAGAAAAGGTTTTTGTTATTTGTGATATATTCATGTTTAATTTAGCTTATTCAAATACTAGTCAATTAGTCTACTGAAAATCATTAAAAGATAACAACCAGACCATCAGTAGATATCAGAATTTCAGCTCTTTCAATTAAAAGAATAATCGTTAAAATCCGATTTTTAATTGTATCTTTGCAGTTATTCCAAATTTCTTTGGAGTATTTTGAATATTTCTTTCTTTTATTTTGTTTCAATTTTCAATGACAAAAATCAAATTTGATTCGTTGCCTCTTTCAGAAGAGACACTCAAGGCATTAACAGAAATGGGCTTTGAAGAGGCATCACCAATCCAATCGCTTGCTATTCCAATCGTACTTCAGGGAAAAGACGTAATCGGGCAGGCGCAAACGGGGACAGGGAAAACAGCAGCTTTCGGCATACCGGCTATCGAGCTTTGCGACCCTGCAATAAAATCCCCCCAGACAATCGTCCTATGTCCTACACGTGAACTTGCCGTACAGGTTAGCAATGAGTTAAAGAAAATTGCCAAGTTCAAGAAAGGTATTAATGTACTACCTATTTTCGGTGGAGAGTCTTTTGAAAGACAGGTTACTGCACTAAAAAGAGGTGTACAAATTGTAGTCGGAACTCCAGGTAGAGTGATCGACCACTTAACAAGAAAAACATTGTCCCTTCAAAGCGTAAAGCAAGTTATTCTTGACGAAGCTGATGAAATGCTGAACATGGGATTTGTTGAAGATTTGGAAAGAATACTATCTTCTATTCCAAAAGAAAGACAAACAATCCTGTTCTCTGCTACGATGGCAGAGCCTATCATGAAACTGACAAGAAAGTATCAGACTAATCCCGAACTTGTAAAAGTTGTAGGAAAAGAACTTACTGTCGATTCCATTGAGCAATTTTTCTACGATATCTCTGACAATCAAAAAGTATTATTACTTAAGCATCTTGTAGAAATCCACCAGGTAAAACTTGCTCTTGTTTTCTGCAATACGAAGAGAGCTGTTGATGAACTTGTTGAAGAAATGCAGAAACATGGTCTGAAAGCTGAAGGGCTTCATGGTGATCTTAGCCAGAATCAGCGTAACCATGTAATGGGAAAATTCAGAAATTACACATTGAACCTGCTTGTAGCTACAGACGTTGCAGCCAGAGGTATTGATGTAAATGGAGTCGATGCTGTATTTAATTATGATGTTCCTCTTGATAACGAATTTTACGTTCACAGAATAGGAAGAACAGGCAGAGCCGGCAATACAGGAAAGTCATTCACTTTCGTATCCAGTGGAAAAGACTTTTTAAGACTAAAAGACATTCAGAACTATTGTAAAGTTAAAATAGCAAGAGGTACACTTCCTACAGGAGAAGAAATTCTGAAATTGAAAAAACAGAATTTGTTCGATCAGATCTCCTCCCTATTAACTCAAGGAGTTCCTGATTTTTATTCATCAGTAGCTGAAGAGTTTAATGGAACAGGTATTTCAAACGAAATGCTTTCTGCAGCTCTTGTAAGAATTGCTTTGGGAACTGTTGAAGAACTTAAAGACGATCGCAGAAGAGACGGCCGATCTGACAGAAATTCAAGAGGCGATAGAGGTGATAGATCAGACAGAGGTTTCAGAGGTGATAGAGATAGAGACAGAGGACCAAGAGGTGATAGAGACAGAGGTTCTAGAGACAGATTCGACAGAGGTTCCAGAGGTGATAGATTTGAAAGAGGCTCCAGAGGAGAAAGATCTGAAAGAGGTCCAAGAGAGGATAGAAATAATGGAGAGAAAATGGTAAGACTTTTCATCAATCTTGGTAAAAAAGACAGAATCAGTCCTGGTGATATTGTAGGTGCATTCGCATCAAATTCATCAATTCAGGGAAAATCAATAGGAAGTATTGATATCTATGATAGTTATTCTTTCATTGAGGTTCCTGAAGCTAAAGTTGATGTTGTGATGAGTTCAATGGACAACAATAAAATCAAAGGCAAAACAGTAAACCTTGAACTAGCAAGTAAAAGGAGAGCTTAATCAATGCATTTATTTTATTTGCCCGGATTTACTCCCGGAGAAATAAATGAATTACCGGAAGATGAGTCGAAACATGCTTTAAAAGTATTGCGACTTTCTTCCGGTGATAAAATTGAAGTAACTGACGGCAAAGGATCAGTCTATCTTTGCGAAGTTAAAGATTCAGGGAATAAAGCCTGTCGCTTTAAAATCCTTTCACAATTCACCGGCAAACCAAAAGACTTCTTTATCCATATAGCTATTGCGCCCACCAAAAATGCAGACAGGATAGAGTGGTTTGTTGAAAAATGTATAGAAATAGGCATTGATGAAATAAGCTTTATTCAATGTTCCCGTTCTGAAAGAAAAAATATCAATCTGGATAGAATTGAAAAAATTGCAGTCAGTGCGCTGAAACAGTCTCAGACGACAATATTTCCCTTGATAAATCCTTTAGTTCCTTTTAAGTCCTTTGTTGAAAATTGCAAAGATGATCATAAATTTATCGGATACCTTTCAGAAGAACATAAAGAACTTCTTCAAAAGATAGCACCGGCAAATTCAAGATACTGTATTTTAATAGGGCCTGAAGGCGATTTTACACAAGAAGAAGTTTCTCTTGCTTTTAAAAAAAATTTTAAACCCTCATCTTTGGGGCACAGCAGGTTAAGAACTGAAACAGCAGGAATTGCAGCTTGTCATATTTTTAACATTATCAACAGCTAAATACAATGAAAAAAATATTTCGATTATCCATTTTACTGCTTTCTTCTATTCTCATTTTCAATTTTTCTTTCGCACAACAGCCTTCATTTAAAATAGCAAAGTTGAAGTATAATGGAGGTGGTGACTGGTATGCCAACAAAACCTCATTGCCTAACCTGATAAAATTTTGTAATCAGCAATTAAAATTAAATCTATATCAGGAAGAAGATGTAGTTGAAGTGGGCAGTCCAGAGCTTTTCTCCTACCCTTTTGTACATATGACGGGTCATGGTAATGTGGTATTTTCAAGACAAGAAGCTGAAAATCTCAGAACTTATCTCACAGGAGGAGGTTTCCTTCACATTGATGATAATTATGGAATGGATAAATTCATAAGACTGGAAATGAAAAAAGTTTTTCCGGAACTGGATTTTATTGAATTACCTTTTAATCATCCAATTTACCACCAAAAGTTCGAGTTCAATAATGGTTTGCCGAAAATTCATGAGCATGATAACAAGCCCCCCAAAGGCTACGGTATAATTTTTGAGGGAAAGCTTGTCTGTTTTTATACCTATGAAACTGATCTTGGCAATGGCTGGGAAGACCAGGCTATTTACAATGATCCGGAAGAAAAAAGACAAAAGGCACTTCAAATGGGAGCAAATATTATCTCATTTGCACTAACATCCTTTTAACTAACAAGTTATATATAACAAAAAGGAATTCACCGCATAATTAGGCAAACAATTTTCCTTCTTTATAGATTTTTTGCTTAACTTGCGCTGTATGCAATAATTCCCATTGTACTACATATGGGAGGTTATTTAATAAAATTTACAAAACAATCAATATAATCAATGTATATAGTTCTCACATTCTTTATTATTCACTGGTATCTCTCTCTGTTTAGTCAGACATTCTTCCTGCACAGGTATAGTGCACATAAGATGTTTACTATGTCGCCATTCTGGGAGAAATTCTTTTATCTCCTTACTTATCTATCACAAGGTTCTTCCTACCTGAACCCAAGAGCATATGCAGTGTTACACCGCATGCACCATGCATACAGTGATACACCAAAAGATCCTCACTCTCCACATCATACCAAAAACCTTTTGACTATGATGGTTAAGACGAAAGATACCTACAATGATGTACTTAACAACAGAGGAGACATAGAAGAAAAATTTCAGAAAGATGTTCCTACTTGGAAGTTCATAGATACTTTAGGTGATATGTGGGCCTCAAGAATTGTCTGGGGAATTGCATATGCATTATTTTACATCGCAGTTTCACCTCCTTGGTACATGTTCCTTTTATTGCCAATCCACTTTTTGATGGGTCCGGTTCACGGAGCTATCGTAAACTGGAGCGGACACAAATACGGTTACTCAAATTTTGATAACAACGACAAATCAAAAAACAGCCTTTTTATAGATTTCCTTCTTGGCGGTGAGTTATTTCAGAACAACCACCATAAATATGCTGCGAGAGCAAACTTTGCAATGAAATGGTTTGAATTTGATCCTACCTATCCTGTTATCAGAATCCTGTCTTTCTGCAGAATAATAAAGTTAAGTAAAACAGCTATGGCTTAAAACTTAATCTTTTAAAGTTATAAAATGGAAAAACTCCCGGAGTCATAAACTTCGGGAGTTTTTTCATTTTACAGGTGCCTATTAACTAATTAAATAACAATATTTTTATACCAAAATTTAACAATAATATACCCTTAGCTAAATATTCGAGGACGTCTGACTGAGAAAATATTCACTACTTATCCCCAGTCAATGAACGTTTTTGTTGATAATCCTGTTGAGAAAAACGGTTCTCCTCACTACTATATATCCGTTAGTATCCTGTAATTTTAAACTTCCATAATTCCAAAAAAGGGGTTAATTCATGCAGTTAAGCAAATTAGAGATTAAAGGATTCAAGAGTTTTGGTGATAAAGTAACCATCAACTTTGATGAAGGTATTACAGGTATTGTTGGGCCAAATGGCTGTGGAAAATCAAATGTAGTTGATGCTATAAGATGGGTTTTGGGTGAGCAAAAGACAAAGGCTCTCCGATCTGAAAAAATGGAGAATGTGATCTTCAACGGTACCAAGACACGGAAGCCTCTCCAAATGGCTGAAGTTTCGCTTACTTTTAATAATACCAAAAATCTCCTTCCTACAGAATATTCTCATGTTACCATCACCCGGAGATATTACAGATCTGGTGAAAGCGAATATTTACTCAATGGGGTAACCTGCCGTCTCAAAGATATAACCAACCTTTTCCTTGATACTGGTATCGGTTCTGATAGTTATGCCATCATTGAATTAAAAATGGTGGATGATATACTTAATGACAAAGACAATTCCAGAAGGACCTTATTTGAGGAAGCTGCAGGAATATCAAAGTTTAAGGTAAGGAAAAAACAAAGCCTTAAAAAACTTGAAGATACTGACAAAGATCTTGAACGCGTTGATGATCTCCTCTTCGAGATCAATAAGAACCTGAAATCCTTAGAAAAACAGGCTAAACAGACAGAAAAATACTTCCAGGTAAAAGAACAATACAAACAAGTTAGTATAGATCTTGCGAAGGTCACTATTCAGGGCCAGAGAGAAGATTTTCTATCACTTCAGAAACAACTTGAAGAAGAAACGGATAAGAGAATAGGATACAATACTCAAATAGCAGAAAAAGAAGGTGGAGTTGAAAAAGAAAAAGCAGAGCTTGTAAATAGAGAAAAAACCCTTGCTTCCAGACAAAAAACTCTGAATGAGCATGTTAATAAAATTAGAAATTACGAAAGTGATAAGAAAATAAAGCACGAAAGGCTTTCTTTCCTGAATGACAAGAATAATAACCTCCGGGAACAAATAGAGCAGGACAAGAAGAGCAATGAGAGAGCAGAATTCAGTATTTCCAGTCTTCAAGCAGAAGCTGAAACTGCTGAGAAAATAATGGCCGAAATCGAGGTTAAAGTTCAGGCTTATAAGGAAGACTACGAAACACAGAAAGCAAGCACAAGCCGATTACAAGAAGAACTTTCCGTATTGAGCGGACAATTGCGAAAAAAACAGGAAGAAGTATTTCATCTCAATAAAAACATAGAGATATTCCAGATTCAGGCCAGCTCATTGAAGCAGGAGCTTGAGAAAACTACCTCAGATTCTTCCGCACATTCAGCGAGCCTTGCAGATTTTGAAAGCAAAGTTCAAGAGATTTCTGAGGAACTTCAATCTAAAAACCTGAAACTTGAGAAACTTGAAAATCAGGAAAGTACCCTTCAGGAAGAAATTACCCAGCTTGAAAAGGAAATAGAAACCATAAAGGATCAAATTACTCAGATCAACAGAAAGCTGGATTCCAAGCAGAATGAATATAGCCTTACAAAATCTCTTGTTGATAATCTTGAAGGATTTCCGGAAGCAATAAAGTTTTTGAAAAAGAACTCTCATTGGGGAAAAGAAGCCCCTCTCCTTTCGGATATTCTTACCTGTGAAGATCAATACAGAGTATCTATAGAAAATTACCTGGAGCCTTTCATGAACTATTATGTTGTTGAAAACGAAGCCCAGGCTGTGCAGGCCGTAAATCTATTAAGCGATTCTGCAAAAGGAAGAGCCAATTTCTTTGTGCTTTCCACCTTTGAAAATTTTAATGCTGCACCTGTCAAGGCATACGACCATTGCAAAGCAGCCAAAGACATCATTGAATTTGATCCGAAATACAAAAACCTTGTCGCATTTATTCTGGATAATGTATATATCATCACTAACAATCAGGAAGAACTTCCTCAGGACAATGATGCTATTTTCATTACACAGAACGGTAAACTCACAAAGAGGAAATTTAGCATTTCCGGAGGTTCTGTAGGATTATTCGAAGGAAAACGAATCGGACGTGCTAAAAACCTTGAAAAGCTTCAACAAGAAATCAAAGCGCTTTCTTCAGAATTGGATGAGTTAAAGCTTAACCTGGAGAAAAAGCAACGAGAGCTTTTCAAATTCAAGGAAAGTACTTTAAAAGCAAGTATAGAAGAGCTTAAAAAAGAAATAAATCTTACCAGTCAGAACTATATATCTGTAAAAACCAAACTAGAGCAGTTTACAGAAATGATCAATAGCAATGCTCTTAAGAGAGACGATATTATTGATAAAATAGAAAAACTGGAAGATGATATTCAGGATGCCAAACCAAGAGCAGAAGAAGCAAAATCTATTCTTTCGGACCTTGAAAGCAGACTTCAGGAGTTGAATGAAGATCTGATGATCCAAAATGAACAGCTCACCAATAAAAGCTCTATATTCAATCAGGAAAATATTGTTTTCCACCAGCAAAAGAATAAAATTTCAAGTCTTCTGCAGGAAATTGAATACAAACAGGCTGCTTATGATAGTAGCAAACAAAGAATAGAAAAAAACCTTGAAGACGCCCAAAAAACAGAAGAAGAGATAAATATACTCCTTGAAAGAGCTGATGTAAGTGACGATGAGCTTGTCGAGTTTTACAAGGAAAAAGAAGCTATAGAACAGGGAGTTAATGAGGCTGAAAAGGAATATTACGGAGCCAGGGCATTCATTGATGAATTAGAAAAAGAATCGAGGGATTTAAGAAGGTTACGTGATAATTGTGATGCACTTCTTTTGGAGATTCAGACAAAACTTAACGACAATAAGCTAAGTCTGAGCTCAATCAAAGAAAGATTATCTGTTGAATTTAATATAGATATAGATGAACTTCTTTCTCAGGATAGTAATGTTGAGGCCAGCGAGGAAGAGCTAAAACAAAAGGTAATTCAAATCAAAAACTCTCTTGATAAAATGGGACCAATAAATCCTATGGCGATGGAGGCCTATCAGGAAATTCAGGAGAGACATAAGTTTATAAGTGAACAAAAAGACGATCTTACTAAAGCCAAGGATTCTTTGTTGCAAACGATCAATGAAATAGATTCAGTTGCAAAAGACACCTTTATGGAAGCTTATGATAAAATAAGAGAAAACTTTGTACGAGTGTTCAGGTCTTTATTTTCAGAAGAAGACAGTTGCGATCTTAAACTGGAGCATCCTGACAATCCGCTTGAATCTTCTATAGATATTATAGCAAAACCCAAAGGCAAGAGACCACTGACAATCAATCAGTTATCAGGAGGTGAAAAAACACTTACTGCAATATCGTTATTGTTTGCCATTTATCTGATTAAACCAGCACCATTCTGTATTTTTGATGAGGTAGATGCACCACTGGATGATGCCAACATAGACAAGTTCAATAATATAATCAGAAAGTTCTCACAAGAATCGCAGTTTATTATTGTGACACACAACAAGAGAACAATGTCTAGTACTGATATAATTTATGGAATTACAATGGTTGAACAGGGCGTATCAAGGCTAGTACCGGTGGATTTAAGATCTTTAGCCTAAATTAAAAAAGTCTTTTAAGAAATCAGCTTCTGACGAAGGTAAAACTCCAGTTGCTGATTTGCCCTTAAAAGGCTTTTAACCAACTCCTTGTTTTCCATTTTTAGACGAAATACTTCGAAAGCTTTCTCTATGATAATTTTTAAATGCTGCTCTTCCCAGGGTTTGCTGATATATTGATAGATATGGCCTTTATTTACTGCATCAATAACAGCCTGAAGATCTGAATATCCTGTTAACAAGATTCTGATTGGGTCTGGATAAGTGTCAATTATTGATGAAAGAAACTCAACACCTGTCATTACCGGCATCCTTTGGTCGGTAATTATAATTTCAATTTTTTCAGTTTCAAGAATTTTTCTTCCCTCCTCGGCAGATTCAGCAATAAATATTTTAAAATACGGTCTGAATGTAGCCTTGAAAGCTGTCAGATTATTTTTTTCATCGTCTATATATAGAATCCGTATCTTCTCTTCCATATTTTTTTTGAAAAGTTTTACGCAAAAACAAACGTATTTGTTGAAAAATTCCTTATTAAAGATATCTTAAATTGAATCAAGTAAAAAGATAACCAATAATTATCTTTTTATCGTAAACATACTCTTAGCTAAATATTTCTCAGATGCAAAACAAATTAATAACTCTAATTGAACAGACGGAGAAACAGAAAGCTATATATAAACCTCTGTTATTCAGACTAAAAACAGAAGAAGAGTTTGTTAAATTTAATCATCTCATTAAATCTGAGTCTAACCTCATGGTTTTTGATGAATTGCGAGGCCAGGTAAAAGAGCTGATTAAGTTAAGAAATCCTAAGAAGAACATGACTGTGGAGGAGATGGAGGATGAAATCAGTAATTATTTTGATAAAAACGATCCTGATAAACTAGGAGTATGGGCATATTACCCTTGGGCAAATAAAATCGTACATTTGCTGGATGAAGAGGAATTTGTAGAAGTAAGGACAAACAGAAACTTTTATAAAATCACTCCTGAGGAAAAAGATATACTTGCTCAGAAAAAAGTGGGAATAATTGGGTTATCTGTAGGGCAATCTGTATCAGTGACCATGGCTATGGAAAGAAGCTTCGGAGAGATTAGGCTTGCAGACTTTGATATACTTGAACTGAGTAATTATAATAGAATAAGGACTCCTTTATCCAACCTGGGAGTTTCCAAAGCCATAGCAGTGGCAAGGGAAATTGCGGAAATCGATCCTTATATTAAGGTTAAATGTTTTCCTGATGGCCTGCATGAAGGAAACATGGATAAATTCTTTTCTGAGGGAGGTAATCTTGATCTGCTTATCGATGAGTGTGATGGTCTCGATATTAAAATTTTAGCAAGAATAAAAGCAAAAGAACTCAGAATACCCGTTGTAATGGAAGCTAGCGACAGGTGTATGCTCGATGTAGAACGTTTTGATCTTGAGCCTGACAGACCCCTGCTGCATGGCCTTGTCGATGGATTAGACATCAAAAAATTAAAATCCCTAAGAACAAATGAAGAGAAAGTCCCTTATCTTCTTGCGATGATAGGGATAGATACAATTTCAAGCAGACTAAAAGCTTCAATGTTTGAAATAGAACAAACTATTACAACTTGGCCACAATTGGCATCAGCTGTTACCCTAGGTGGTGGCCTCACTGCAGATGTATGCAGAAGGATTTTCATCAATGAGTTTTCTGATTCTGGAAGATATTATATGGATGTTGAGCAGATAGTTGGGAATAAGGATAAGAAAAAGCCAACTCTTATTGAATCCAAAGGATTTGAGGATGCCTATCTAAATAAGGATGAAATAATAGCAATTATTAATTCATCAAATCTTACATTAAATAACAAACAAAAATTAATTAATGAGTCAGAAATAAAAGAAATAGTTTCATCGGCCCTCTTAGCCCCTTCTCCGGGAAACAATCAACCCTGGCAATGGTACTATGACAAGGGAAACTTGTATTTATTTTTAAATAAAAAGAAATCGAGTGCAAGTTCTGATTTTGATAATCTGTTCTCCTTCATAAGCCTTGGCGCTTCAATGGAGAACCTTATTTTAAAGGCACAGGAAAAAGGGTTGGATGTTTGTGTAGAAGAATTTCCATCAGGCAAAAGTAGTCCACTTGTAGCTAAATTCAATTTCTACACTCCTCATCTTGAAACTGCCGAAAACAGAGATTACCAGGCTCTCAGCCAATATATTCACCTAAGATGTTCTAATAGAAATGGAGGGAATAAAGAAAGGATCAATCCCTCTGTCATTGATAATCTTATCTCATTGCAACGTTCAACTCCTGGAGCTACTATAAAAATTATAGATGATAGAGCCAGACTTATAGAGTTAAATGAAGTAATCAAAACTTGCGAACGTATTAGATTCCTTCATCCCGAGCTTCATGCAGATTTTTTTGAAAAAGAAATTCGTTGGAATAATCAGTCTGTTGAATCGAGTAAAGATGGCATGGATATTAGAACTCTTGAATTGTCTGCTACAGATCAGGCAGGAATGAGAGTGGCAAAAGAGGTAGAAGCAATCTCCCTGTTAAATAAATGGAAAAAAGGCAAAGGATTCGAAAAAATTTCCGGTAAAAATCTTGATGCTGCTTCTGCTATTGGTTTCATAGCTCTTCCTAGACATTCCGCTTCATCATACCTTCAAGGTGGAAGACTGGTCGAAAGACTATGGTTATCAGCTACTAAATATCAACTTGCTTTACAACCATTAATGGCCCCTATTCTTATGTTTTTAAAATTAAAGCATAATGATTTAGCAGGCCTGCCAGAACATTTACTGACTGAGCTACGCGATGCAAGAGAAAAATATTTAAAGCTTCTTAATATTGATGAGAATATTGCAGAAATTTTCTTATTTAGATTAGCTTTTGCAGAACCGCCCACTGCAAGGTCTTTAAGATTACCATTGGAAAAATTGCTTTTGATTAATAAAATTTAATTATGTTCATTTTTAGAGCATTTAGAGCGATAGACGATCACGAGACTTGCGTAAGATTCAGGGGTGGGCATGTAAAAGTTCTAAGTGACTATGGGATAACAAACATTACCACTAACAATGACGATTGG